>DAOTZT010000405.1:0-2499 GCA_034434255.1 Anaerolineales bacterium
CCATGCTCTCGCCCACCCTCATTCAGGAAATCACACAATTACACGCCGACTTTTGCTCGGCGCTGGCTGATTCGACCCGCCTGATTCTGCTCTACGCGCTGGCCGACGGTCCGTGCAATGTGACCGAACTGACCGAGCAACTCGACCTGCCCCAGCCCACCGTTTCGCGGCACCTGAAGATTCTGCGCGAGCGCGGCCTGGTGACGGCTACCCGCCAGGGCATGGCCGTGCAGTACGCCCTGGCAGATGAGCGCATCATCCAGGCGCTCGATACCTTGCGGGCCATCATGCGCGACCGCATTCAGTATCGCGCCAGTCTGGTGGCCGCGGCGGCGGAAGAAAATCCGATTTGAAGCAGAACAGGCTTTCCAGCCTGTCCGAAATAGAAAACGGCCTGAAAGGCCATCCTACAATTTTTTACGGAGGATGAGGATGCAATTCAAACGTTTGACTTTCTGGTTCGTGCTGATTGGCCTGACGCTGGTAACCGTCAGCGCTTTGGCGTTGATGACCGTCCAGCCGGCCAGCGCACAGTGCGGTTCGCAGGCGTCGTCCTGTAAGAACTGCCACGAGGTGCAGGGACAAATGCCCGTCAACAACGACGGCAGCGCCTGGCACACCTCGCACGCTTTTGGCGATTTCTGCTACATCTGTCATGCGGGCAACCAGCAGGCCACCGACGCGGCAGCCGCACATACGGGCATGGTGCCGCCGCTGGAAGACATTCAAGCCTCCTGCCAGCAGTGCCATGTGAACGACCTGCAAGAGCGCGCCCAGGTGTACGCGACCGCCCTCGGGGTGGAAATCGGCTCGGGAAGCGGCGAACAGGCTGCGGCGGGGAACGAACCGGCCGCTCCGGCAACGGAATCCGCTCCAGCCGCGGCAGCGACCGTCAGCAACTGCAACGAGGTCGTGGTGGATGATCCCAATCTGGTGGATTTCGCCGCGCACTATGAGCAGGTTGTCTTGGGCAAGCAGCCGGTCAATTGGGGCAATATGATTTTGCTGGGCATGATTGGGCTGATGGTAGTCGGCGGCGGCGGTTTCGTCGTCACCCGCGAGAAACTGGTCAATATCAAATTCGGCGACACGCGCGCTGTGGATGCAGAGTACCCCGCCGACGTGGTGGACATGCTGCCCAAGATTGCCGGGCTGAAGCCTGCTTCGCGCAAGGCGTTGAAGAACGTCCTGGAAACGAAGAAAGCCGAAAAAGTGCTGGATTTGCTCGACGAAGTCATCGAAAAGGATGAGGAGTAGACTATGAAAGCCATCTGGAATTACATCCGCAAGGATGAATGGTCTCCCTACGTTGCAGGCATTTTGCTGGGCGTGGTGGGCATTCTGGCGGTGTGGATCAACAACAGCCTGCTGGGCGCTTCGGGCGCGTTCGAGAACCTGGTGGGCATGATTGGCAAGGCGGTTGCACCGCAAGCCTTCGATAATATGTATTTCAACTTCATCATGCCGCCGGGCATCACCACCAACGTCATTCTGCTGGCGGGGATTTTCTTCGGCAGCATGATTGCCGCCATCACCAGCGGCACGCTCAAGTTCCGCGTGAACGACAATGAGCAGTGGAAGAAGGTCTATGGCCCGCAACTGTGGAAGCGCTGGCTGCTGCTCTTCGTGGGCGGCATCATTCTGGAATACGCGGCAGGGATTGCCGGCGGCTGCACCAGCGGTTTGGCTATTTCGGGCGGCATGCTGCTCGACCCGGCGGCTTTCCTGTTCATTGCGGGCATGTTCGCTTCGGGCATCGTCACCGCCAAACTCATCTACGGCAAGCGCTATTAGGAGGCAACCATGACTGCCTATATCGTTTCGTTCGTCCTCGGCATCGCTTTCGGCTTTGCGCTCAACAAAGCCGGGCTGACCAAGTATCACAAAATCGTCAACGTCTTCCGCTTTACCGATATGGCTGTGCTGAAATTCATGATGACCGCCCTGGTAGTCTCGATGAGCGGCCTGTATGCCCTGCGCGGGCTGGGACTGGTGACCTTCCCGGCACCCCCGGCCACCTATGTGGTCGGCAACCTGGTGGGCGGACTCATCTTCGGCGTGGGTATGGCCCTGGCCGGTTACTGCCCCGGCACGGCGGCGGCTGGCGCGGGCGACGGCAAACTGGATTATCTCATCCCCGGCGTGCTCGGCTTCCTGACCGGCGCGGCAATTTACGGCCTGACCTATCAGCAGGTCTTCCCCGCGATTTCGGCGATTGCCAACTACGGCAACGTGGTCATCCCCGACCTGTGGAATCTCTCTCCCTTCCTGACCGTCCTGACCTTTGCGCTGATGTCGCTGCTGTTGTTCTACCTGATTGACCGGGTGGGATGGCAGCGGAAGGAAAAGTGATCAGTAACCAGTGGACAGTTATCAGTAAAAAGGCAAACTGATTACTGGTAACTGATAACTGATAACTGGAGTTATTATGACCCAAACACTCTCACGACGAGATTTTCTGAAATTGGGCGCGGCGGCGGGGACGGCGCTGGCGGTGGG
>DAOTZT010000406.1:0-6125 GCA_034434255.1 Anaerolineales bacterium
AACAGGGGTGTCACTGCGAACGAGCGCTTTTTGCGAGTGAAGCAGTCTCCCAAAGCATGGTTTTTCCTGTTCAAGACGAGATTGCTTCGGGCAGAGAACGCCCTCGCAATGACAGCCTGAATAGTTACGAAAGTATGGGATAAGCAAAAATTGACCCCGAACAGAGTTTTCTGAACGGGGTCGGTTTTTTTATTTCAGCCGGCCAGGGAATATCAGGGGGTAATTTCGTACAGGTAGCGGTACATCCAGTAAATTTCGTAGATGCTGCGAAGGTAGTCGCGCGTTTCGGCAAAGCGAATGGTCTCGATGAACAGATCAGGATCGGGGCCAGACAGGTTGCGCCAGATTTGCGCGTTCCCCGGCCCGGCGTTGTAGGCGGCCAGGGCGGTCGGCAACTCATTCCCAAAGTAGGTGTACTTGCTTCGCAGGTAATAGGCTCCGAAGCGGATACTGACGATGGGCCGATAGAGGTCCTCGTCGCTATAGTTGGGCGGCCAACCATAGGCGGCGGCAATTTCTTGACCGGTGGAGGGGGTGATTTGCATCAGTCCCCGTGCTCCGGCCTCTGAGCGCACGAATCCCTCGAAGAGGCTTTCCTGTCGCATGATGGCAAAAAGCCACAGGGGGTGAAGGCCATGGGTTTGCGCTGCTGGTAGAACCAGATCGGCGTAGTAGGTGCCGTAGCGGACCAGGTTGAAGTAGCGCGGGGCGGCCAGCGTGTCGGCCTGAGTTTTCATTCCGGCCAGGCTGAGAACCTGGCGCAAGGCAAAAATCGCCGGGCGGTACGCGCCCAGTTCCAGCAGGGCGTTACCCAGCCGGTAGGACTGTTCGGCGTTGTCGCTGACTGATTCTCGCAGGGATTCGAATTCGGCCCTGGCCTCTGAGAACAGGCCAAGTTCCCAGAATTCGCGGCCGCGCACCCAGCGGGGATCGGTTTCCAGGCTGCCGAGGCCGGTCAGATCGGTTTCGGGGGGCAAACCGAACGTTACCCGCAGCCAGGCGTCGGCGTTGGCACGCTCGGCAGGCAGGTCAATCTTCAAGTCATAGGCCGCTGGCAGTTCAAAAATCGAGCGACCAAAGAGCGCGTCCTGGGCGCGCAGGCTGTAATAATCGGTGGGGTCAATCAGGGCGGCTTGTTCGAAAGCCAGACGCGCCGACTGGGTATCACCGAGCACCTGGGAAGTCTTTCCACTCCAGAACGTGGCGCGCGCCTGGTCGGCAGGATCGAGCGAGAAGAGTCGACTGCGCTGGAAGGTGACGAGGGCATCGTTGTAGTGCCCGGCGCGGTAACGAACGATGCCTGCCCAGAAGAGCGCCTGGGGGACGAGATCACTGCCGGGGTAGGTGTTGGCGATGGATTCCCAGGTGGCTGCGGCCTGGTCGAGCAGGCCGGCGCGCTCGTAGATGCGCCCGGCGTTGAGCAGGGCCTGCGGTGCCAGGGCCGGGTCGGGTTTCAACCGGGCATAGTCCAGCAACGTCTGGGCGGCGGCCTCGTACTGTCCCAGGTAAGCCCACTGGATGTAGGCTTTTTCATCCCAGGCGGCATCCCAGTAGCGGTTTTCGGGATAATTCTCGATGAATGCCGAGAATGTATTGATGGCCTCCTGGTATTGTCCCATTTCGCGCAAGGCTAACGCGCTGTAGTAATAGGCGGTGCCGTCATGGTCAGGGGTGGCCGCCAGATAGCGCCGAAAGGCTTCATAAGCATAGCCGTATTGACCGGCAAAGTAATCAATGAGGCCGCGATTGAGTTCATCTACCGGCACGCCGGCGTTGACCAGGCTGACCAGTGCGGTGTAGGAGTCATAGGCCAGGGGGTAATTGTCCACGGCGTGTTGATAGCGGGCGTAAGCCTCTGTGGTCTGGCCCAGTTTCTCGTACAGTTGACCGGAAAGCAGGTCCATTTGCGCTTTGACGTAATCGCTGGATGAGGCTGCTGCAATGGCATCGTACATGCCAAGAGCGGTCGTCGCGTCGCCGGCCTGTTCATAGGTGCGCGCCAGTTCGATTTGCAGATAGGTATCATCCCCAATATGGGGGCTATTGAGGGCTGCCTGGTAGTCTGCAATGGCGTCGGCGTAATCGCCTAAGGCAGCGTAAGCGTGTCCTCGTTGCTCGAAGACGTAGGCATCTAAAACTCCTGGCTTGAGAAAAAGATATGCCGAGTAAGCCTCGATGGCTTCGGTATAACGCCCCAATTTCAGCAAAATTTCACCGCGCACAAGATGTGCCTGGGGACGGTGCGGCGAGGCAGAAAAATCGGCAATCAAGCGATTCAGGTTGAGCAGGGCCGCTCCGTAATTTTTGGTTCGGTGATTTGTCCGCCCCAGTCCCCATAGGGCTGCAGCCTGAAGCGTTGGGTCAGAGGAATTAGCCAGGGCCGCCTGAAATTCGATCAAGGCGTGCTCATAATCTCCGTTGAAAAGCGCCTGTTCGGCATTGGCCACGCGCGTTTCGGGGGTGGGGGAGGCGGTGGGGGTGAGCGAAGGAAACGGAGTGTCTGTGAATGTCTGGGCCGAGGAGGGGCTGGCAGTCCCTGCTTCGGTCAAGGGCGGCGTGGTGGGCAGGCACCCTGCCAGAAAAATCAGAATCCACACAATGTGAGTCAATTTTGAAAGAGACATGATGTGCTTATAATTGAGAAGGAAATGCCTGTCAATGCTTGTCAAACTGTTCTCGCCATGATAAACTACTTTCGCCTGACGCCCTTTGCGGGCGTCTTTTCCTGCCTGAACAATGCGTACTGTTTTTTGGGAAGACGACTCACTCAAACTGATTGACCAGCGCCGCCTGCCTGCGGTGCTGGAGATTGTCACTTGCCGCACCTGCGCTGAGGTGGCCCAGGCGATTCGGGACATGACCGTGCGCGGCGCCCCGGCGATTGGCGCGGCGGCGGCCTTTGGCATGGCGCTGGCCGCGTTCGAATCCCCTGCTCGTTCTGTTGCCGAATTCGTTTCGGACCTGGAAGCGGCTGCCCGTACCCTGAAAGCGGCCCGCCCGACGGCGGTCAACCTGGCCTGGGCAGTGAATCGGGTGCTGAACGCAGTCGTGGCCCGTTCCTCCGCAGCGCAGCCCCTTGATGAACTCCGTCTGGCGGTGCTCAGCGAGGCTCAGCGTATCGCCGATGAGGACGTCGAGACCAATAAACGCATGGCTGCCTACGGGGCGACTCTCATCGAGGATGGAGATACCATCATCCATCACTGCAACACGGGTGCACTGGCCGTGGTGGATTGGGGCACAGCGCTGGGCGTCGTCCGCACGGCGCATGAACAGGGCAAGCGTATCCACGTGCTGGTGGACGAGACCCGTCCGCGTTTGCAGGGGGCGCGGTTGACGGCCTGGGAATTGGAGCAATACGGCATTCCCTACGAAATTATCACCGATAACATGGCCGGTTACTTCTTGAGCCGCGGCGAGGTGCAAAAAGTGCTCTTCGGCGCCGACCGCATTGCCGCCAACGGCGACGTGGCAAACAAAATCGGGACCTACATGCTGGCGCTGGCCGCCCACGATAACGGCGTGCCGGTCTATTCGGTGGCGCCGACCTCGACGATTGACCTTTCTACTCCTGATGGGCATCACATCCCGATCGAGGAGCGCGACCCGCAGGAAGTGCTGGGGCTGCAATTCCAGGGCGAGCGCGTTGCACCGGCGGGAGCAAAAGCCCGTAACCCGGCCTTCGATGTGACGCCTGCCCGTCTTATTAGTGCCATCGTTACCGAAAAAGGCATTGTCAGGCCGCCGTTCGAGGTTGGTTTGAAAAAAGTCAAAAGTTAGAAGGGAGAAGGAAGAAGTGGCAGGAAAATTTTTTGCTCACTTGTAACTATTCAGGCTGTCATTGCGAGGGCGTTCTCTGCCCGAAGCAATCTCGTCTTGAACAGGAAAAACCATACTTTGGGAGACTGCTTCACTCGCAAAAAGCGCTCGTTCGCAGTGACACCCCTGTTTCGAGTGGATGGCTGAATAGTTACGCTCACTTTTGATCGTCTCCCTTTTGTGTTCAAAAAGTAAGAGGAACCATGGACATTCTACTTACCGGTTCAGTCGCCTATGACTACTTGATGACATTCCCCGGCCTGTTCAAAGAGCAGATTTTGCCCGAACGGCTGGAGAAGATCAGCCTGTCGTTCCTGGCCGATTCGATGTCTCGCCAGCGCGGCGGAGTAGCGCCCAACATCGCCTACACGATGGCCCTCCTGGGCGAACGGCCGCGCGTCATGGCGACCGTCGGCGAGGATTTTCAAGAGTACCGCGCCTTTCTGGATGCGGTCGGCGTGGATACCTCGCTGATGGAGGTCGTACCGGGCCTGTTCACTGCTTCGTTTTTTGCCACCACGGACCGCGCCAGCGCCCAGATCGCCTCGTTCTACCCGGGAGCGATGGGCGCCGCGGCGCGGCAGAGCCTGCTCGAGGTCCGGCCCCGCCCTGACCTGGTGGTGGTCTCGCCCAATGCCCCCGATGCGATGACGAAGTTTGCCGCTGAGTGCCGTCAGAGCGGAATTCCTTACCTGTATGACCCCTCCCAGCAAATTTTGCGCCTGGAGGGCAGGGAACTGGTCCGCGACATGGACGGGGCGCAGTTCCTCTTTGTCAACGATTACGAGTTTGGCCTGATTTGCAAGAAGACCGGCTGGGATCTGAAAACAATTCTCGAGCATGTTCAGGTGGTGGTGGTGACGCGCGGCAAGGATGGCGCCGATCTTTACACCAGGGATGAGCAGGTCTTCATCCCGACCGTGCCGGAGCGGGAGATTGTGGACCCAACCGGCGTGGGCGATGCCTTCCGCGGTGGATTTCTGGTTGGTTATGCTCGTGGCTTTGACTGGCAACTGTGCGGCCAAATCGGCTCACTGGCGGCTGTCTATTGTCTGGAGCAAAAAGGGCCACAGGCGCATTCGTACACGCGCGAAGAATTCGTGGCTCGCTTCCGCCAGCATTTCGACGATGGCGGCTGCCTGGATCAATTACTGGCAAACAGCAAGTAGATTCCCGCTCCCTGTGCTGTTCTTTACTCCAACTCTGCTGTTTCTCTACCCGATTTTCCTGCTCTCTACCTGATTTTCCTGCTCTCTACCTGACTTTCCTGCTCTCTACCCGACTTTCCTGCTCTCTACCCGCCTTTCCTGTTCTCTACCTGACTTTCCTGCTCTCTACCCGAATCTCCTCTTGTCTCCCCGCCTTTCCTGCTCTCTACCGCCTTTCCTGCTCTCTACCCGAATCTCCTGCTCTCTACCTGACCCACTTTTCTCTACTGAACTCTACTGAACTCTACTGTTCTCTACTCTCCACTCTCTACTCTCTACTCTCCACTCTCCACTCTCTATTCTCTACTCTCCACTCTCCACTCTCTACTCTCTATTCTCTACCTCCCAAGGAGCCACCATGAGCAATTACGATATCAAAGATCTTAACCTGGCCGAAGGCGGCGTGCGGCGCATTGAATGGGCTGAACGCGAGATGCCCGTCCTGCGCTCGATCCGCGAGCGCTTCGAGCGCGAAAAGCCGCTCAAGGGCGTGCGCCTTTCGGCCTGCCTGCACGTGACGACCGAAACAGCCAACCTGGCGCGCACGCTGGTGGCCGGCGGCGCCGACCTGGTGTTGACCGCCTCCAATCCACTGTCCACGCAAGATGATGTGGCTGCTGCGCTGGTGAGCCGCTACGAGGTGCCGACCTTCGCCATCAAGGGCGAGGACAACGCCACTTACTACAAGCACATCGCTGCCGCCCTCGACCACAAGCCGCACATGACGATGGACGACGGCGCCGACCTGGTCAGCACGCTGCATAAGGAGCGCCGTGACTTGCTGCCCAATGTCATTGGCGGAACAGAGGAGACGACCACCGGGGTGATCCGTTTGCGGGCGATGGCGGCTGATGGGATGCTCAATTTCCCCGTCATTGCGGTCAACGATGCCATGACCAAGCATTTCTTCGACAATCGTTACGGCACGGGGCAGTCCACGATTGATGGCATTATCCGCGCCACCAACGTTTTGCTGGCGGGCAAGCGCTTCGTCGTTGCTGGTTATGGCTGGTGCGGACGCGGCCTGGCGATGCGGGCGCGCGGCATGGGCGCGCTGGTCATTGTGACCGAGGTTGATCCGCTCAAGGCGCTTGAAGC
>DAOTZT010000407.1:0-17139 GCA_034434255.1 Anaerolineales bacterium
GACTCCACTGCAAAAACCCTGAAGTTTCACCACAAAGACACGGAGTCACAAAGTTTCCTTTCATTTACTTACTCGTGTCTCCGTGTCTTTGTGGTTCGATTTTCACCTTTTTGCAGGAGACTCAGAGATACCATTTGCGAACTGCCACAGGCGGCGACTGCGAAGCGCTTGCGGGGGATTGCTTACCCAGGGCACGCTTCGCGGTCGCTGTGCTCGCAACGACAGATGTTGATGACAGGTAATGACAAAAATTTCACAGGAAAGCCTTCAGAGGCCCGTCTCTTGCTGCAAAGAGTCGGCTGTTTGCACTGAAAACTTTTCCAGACTGCGAAGAGCATTTTCTGCATAGAGGCGAGAGCGCTCGCGACGACCGATGCGTCGGTCTAACGTCAGTGGGGGCAGGATGCCGAAATTGGCTTTCATTGGTTGAAAGTCTTTCAAGTCTGCATGGGTGATGTAGTGACAAAGTGCTCCGAGCATTGTATCGTTCGGTAGAGTGACAGGTTCCTGTCCGGCGTGCAGGCGGGCTGCGTTCCAGCCGGCGAGCAGACCCGTGGCAATGTTCCCCATGTAGCCCTCTACCCCGGTAATTTGACCGGCAAAGAACAAATCGGGGCGTGTGCGGCTTTGCAGGGTGGGGAGGAGTAGTTTGGGCGCGGCAATAAAGGTGTTGCGGTGCATTTGCCCGTAGCGGACAAATTCGGCGTTTTCCAGCCCCGGAATCATCCGAAAGACGCGTTTTTGTTCCTGATAGGTCAGATTGGTTTGAAAGCCAACGAGGTTGTAGAGACTGCCTGCCAGATTGTCCTGGCGTAACTGGACGATGGCATAGGCACCCTTGCCCGTCCGCGGGTCTTTGATGCCGATGGGGCGCATGGGGCCAAAGGCCAGGGAGCGGGGCCCGCGCCGGGCAATAATTTCGACAGGAAGGCACCCCTCAAAAAATTTGTCCACCCCTGCTTTGACGCCCTGCTCGATCTCTGCTTCAAAATCGCGGAGGGGGATTCGCTCGGCGTTTACGAGCGCTTCGACGAAGGCGTTGTATTCTTCTTCTGTCAACGGGCAGTTGATGTAATCACCTTCTTCTTGTTCGCCGGCATCGAAGCGGGAGGCGCGGAAGGCGATCTCCATGTTGATCGACTCGGCGGTCACAATCGGGGCAATTGCATCAAAGAAATACAGGTGACTTTCGCCGGTAAAATCGGCAATGGCACGGCTGAGTCTGCTCGAGGTGAGCGGCCCGGAGGCGATCACCGTCAACCCGCCGGGTATCTCAGTTACTTCTTCGCGGATGATTTTGATGCGGGGGTGGTTCTGAATGCGTTCCGTGACGAGGCGGGCAAATTGTTCGCGGTCCACTGCCAGGGCGCTGCCGGCCGGGATGGCAGCGGCCTCGGCGCATTCGAGCAGGAGCGAGCCAAGTCGGCGCAGTTCTTCTTTCAGCACGCCGGAGGCCCGATCGGGCAGGTTGGAGCCGAGCGAGTTCGAGCAGACCAGTTCGGCCAGGGAATCGGTTTGGTGAGCGCCGGTCTGGACAATGGGCCTCATTTCGTAGAGATGGACATGCAGGCCACGCTGGGCTGCCTGCCAGGCTGCTTCTGAACCGGCCAGCCCGCCGCCGATGATGATGAGGTCAGGGGAAGTAGTCACAGGTAAATTTTACCATTGAGGAGGAATTGCGTAGTTAATCGCTCGTGTAATATAATGCCTTGCAAGGAGACTGCATGCCAGACAGTACACTGAAATCACAATTGCCCGAGACCGGTCAACTGACCGGTGTGGATTGGGCTGCCTGGCTGGAAAAGAATCAGGGGTGGAAAATTCGCGCTTCGTATCGCCTTGATCGGCGTAAACGCGCTGCGCTGGCAGCACTTTTGAACACAAAGCCAGTTCGTACCTGGCTGGAGAGGGTTGTGCTGGCCAATCGTGTGCAAAGCCGAAAGAGCCTGGGCGGAACCAATCTGGGCAGCGGGAAAGTGTTTGCTTTCCCGGACCCGATGACTCAGCGCGTGATCCTGGTGGGTGCAAAGTCTCTCTCTGGTGCGGCGCAACGTCTCTGGCAAAGGCTGGCAGGAGGAACTGCGCAGGCTTCGCTCGACCTGGCGATGTTCTCAGGTCAGGGTGTCGGTCTTCATTTTCCTGATGCACTGGGCCGCATCCTCGATACGCTGCTTCAGGCCATTGGCGTATCTACCGGTTGGATTGCTGTCCGCTCGGGGGAATTTTTGGAAGTACAAACGTGCTCGAATTGTGCTGATTTTCTGCCGAAGCGTCTTTCGCTTGAAGCCCACCCTCTCTTGCAAGGGGTGATGCATGAAAAGCGTTCGTATCTGGTGCCAATTGATATTACCGATTGGCACCTCCCACACCCGACACCGGGCTCATTGCCTGGTCGGTTCTGGTTGGGGCAGCCGCTTCTGATTGGCCAACGTGTCATTGGTTTGCTGGGGCTTTATTTTTCTACCTTGCCCTCCCGCCAAGAACGAGAGCGCATCAAGAAACTGGCGGATCAAATTGCTCCGCTTGTGGAAAGTGCTATTGTCTTTGCAGACCTTTCTCAGTATTTGCGGCGCATGGCCCTGCTCAATGAGTTTTTTGTCACAATTTCGTCTTCTGTAGATGTAGAAGGTCTGGTCCGGCGGACATTTGCCCTCTTACAGCGTATGTTTGAGACAGAGCGAGTGTTTCTCTTGATTCTCTCGCCCGATGGGCTGGAGGCAGAACGCTACTGGCTGGCAGAGAACGCAACGATCTTGACAGAACAAGTTCCGCGAGACGGTACTCTCTTTCGCCTGGTTGAGGAGAGCGTTTTTCGAAGCAATTTGCCATCCTCGAGTGCTGTTTATCGGCCGGTTTATCCGGACTCGGCTTCTGTTTTGCTCATTGCATTGCAATACCAGCATCGGCTGATCGGGCTGATTGGTCTGGAAAGTCCGAAGGAGAACAACTTTAGTGTATATGACGAGCACATCCTGGCTGTGATTTCCGGGCATTTGGCGAGTTTGCTCGAAAATCAACGCTTGCGCCAGGAGGCTGAAAGGCGCGTGCGCAATCTAGAGTTAATCCACGAGGTGGTCAAGCATACGGTGGGGGTGACCGATATTGACCAGATTGGGCACATTACTGCGGACTTAATTGCCCGGAATTTCACCTATGAACTGGCTTTGGTTATCGTTGTGAATTCTGAAGGACAGGCCCGGGCCGCGGGAATCGGCGGCACGGCTGCCGCAGCCGTCCGGGATGCGTTGACGGGCGAGGCAGACTGGCTTCGGCGGGGAATCGTGTCTGAGGTCCTGGCAACCGGCCGTAATATGCTGGTCAATCATGTTGGCGAGAATTCTGTCTATGTTCCCCTGCCGGGCTGGGAGGCGGGGGCAGAAGTATGTGTGGCCTTGCGCAGTGGGGATGCGATTTTGGGCGCGATTGATGTGCAAAGCAGCAAAATCCACTCTTTCACGCAGAACGATTTACTGGTCCTGGAGGCGTTGGCGGGAATTTTGGGCAGCGTGGTGGCGGGGGCGGGGCAATATCAGAACTTACAGGCCACCGTGGCCCAGTTGGAGGCCGCGCGTGGTGAATTGCAGGAACGCATTGCCGCGCAGAAAATGGCTGAAAGTCGCCTGGTGCAGGCGGCAAAACTGGCTGCAGTGGGGGAAATGGCTGCCGGCATTGCTCATGAACTGAACAATCCACTTACCACCATCGCCGGTTTTACCGAACTGGCCCTTGAGGAAATTCCTGCTGAGCAGCCGGTTTATCATGACCTGCAACTTGTGTTGCGCGAGACCAAACGCGCCCGCAATGTTGTGCGTCGTCTGCTTGATTTTGCTCGTCAGACCGAGAGCGTCCGTACGCGCAGCGACATCAACGAAATTGTGGCGGATGTCCTGTCTCTGACGAATCACCTCCTGCGAACCGGTGGGATCACTGTGTACCCCGACTACGCCGAACACCTGCCCTGGGTCTCGGTTGACCGTAATCAAATCAAACAGGTTTTGTTGAATTTGATTCACAATGCCATGCACGCTATGCCGGCTGGTGGTAATCTCTACCTCTCGACCGCCTTCCAAAGGAACGATCAGCGCGATGGGGTAACTATCATGATCCGGGATACTGGGGTTGGAATTGCTCCGGAGCATATTCCGCGCCTGTTTGAACCGTTTTTTACAACCCGTTCTCATGAAGGTGGTACTGGCCTGGGACTTTCTGTTTCGTATGGGATTATTTTGAACCATGGCGGTAGAATCGATGTCCAGAGTAGCCTTGGGGAAGGGTCTACCTTTACGATTTGGTTGCCTGTAGAGCCATGATGATCAGCCGAACACGAATCCTTGTCGTAGATGATGAACTCGGGATAGTCAGTTTATGCAAACGGTTACTGGAACGGGCCGGTTATGATGTCATTGGTCTGACTGACCCCGTGGCTGCGCTTGACTTCCTGAAACGCGAGAAGGTGGATTTGCTACTCGTGGATATTCGTATGCCTGCCATGAGCGGCTTTGACCTGATTGCCAGTGTCCAGAATAAGCAGCCAGAGATGGCCATTTTGATCATGACCGGTTTTGGAACGGTAGAGACAGCCATTCAGGCGTTGCGTCAGGGGGTGGATGGGCTGTTGCTCAAACCCTTTGATTCGTCGCAGGAGTTGTTGCACGCTGTTCAGCAGGCATTGGCCGATAGTCAGCAGAAGCGCGATATTGCTCGCATTCAGGCATTGCGGCCACTTTTTGATATTACCGAGTCTTTCCTGGCAGAAACTCGCCCCGACCGGTTGTTGGAACTGGTCGTGAATGCTACGTGTGGGCATTTACGTTGCAATCATGCGGCTTACTATCGTTACTCTCCTGAAAGCGGCATGCTTGAACGGGTGACCGGTCGCGGCATTACTCCGCCTGATGAGATGAGCGGGCTGTCTTCGGGCCTGATTGGGCGGACAGATGCCTTATCGGCTCCGCTCTGGGTCAGCATAGATGCCCACGACGAGTCCGACCTGATGCCTGCTCTGGCCGAATTAGGCCTTTGCTCTGCCCTGGCTGCGCCGGTCGTTCGACAGAAAGTGCGTGGGGTGTTGTTTGCTGGCCGCGAGGAAGGCGCGCCTGTCTTCCGCGAAATTGATGTAGAAATGTTCCTTCTTCTTTCCCGGCAGGCCGGGATTGCGCTCGAAAATGCTCTGCTTTACGAGGAATTGCGTGAGTATGTGCGGCGGGTGGAAGAATCGCAGCAAGCCCTCATTCGTGCTGAAAAACTGGCCACAGCCGGGCGGCTCACTGCTTCGATTGCTCACGAGATCAACAATCCGTTGCAATCTGTCCAAAACTGTCTGCATTTGGCAAGCCACCCCGAAATATCCAGTGAAAAACGCGAGGAATTTTTGCAACTGGCTGCCACCGAACTGGACCGGCTGATGAACACTGTCCAGCGGATGTTAGATTACTATCGGCCAGCGATGGCCGAGCGTCAGCGCGTCGACATTCCTCTGCTGGTCAAACATGTCTTGGGCTTAATGTCTTCTCAACTGGAGGAGAGAAAGATACGCGTCACCACTGGCTTTTCATCCAAATTGCCAGCGATTATGGCAGTGAAAAGCCAGTTGGAGCAAGTCTTCATTAACTTGATTCTCAATGCCTATGACGCCATGCCGCAGGGAGGCGAATTACACATCAGCGGGCGACTGGCCAGGGATATGGTGGAGATTATTTTTGAGGATACCGGCCCAGGGGTTCCGCCTGAGGAGCGGACGCGAATTTTTGAACCTTTTGTGAGCACCAAAGAAAACGGTACGGGTTTAGGCTTATCGGTCAGTTATGGGATTATTGCTGCCCACGGCGGCAGTTTAGACCTGATTTCCGGGCGCGGCAAAGGCGCCTGCTTCCGCATTCTTTTACCGGTGAAAGGACAAAGTCATGTCGACCAGGGCAAATATTCTGATCGTGGATGATGAGCCTGTCGAGCGTCTCACTTTGACTGAAATTTTGCGTCTGGATGGCTATTATGTCGCTTCAGTGGCCAATGGCGAGGCGGCACTGGATTACCTGCGTTCGCACCATGTTGACTTGATGATTCTGGATTTGCGCATGCCTGGCATGAGCGGCATTGATGTTGTCAAAGTGGCTGATCGCGTGTCGCCCGACACAGAAATTGTTTTGCTGACCGCTCACGGCTCGATGGAGACGGCGATTGAAGCCTTGCGCTATCGCGTTCATGATTACTTGTTGAAACCGGCTTCGCCCACCCAGATTTTGGACACTGTGGCCAGGGGGCTGGCGCGCCGTCAGGCAAAATTACAGCATAAAAAACAAGCGCAATCTGCTCTTTCCTCGCAGGAAGCGCCGGTAATTGTCTTAGGCGATGGCACACGATTAGATTTTGGCAAGCGTCAGGTGGAAAGTGGCTCAACCAGGCTTTCTCTGACGCCAGCCGAGGGGCGTTTGCTGCAGGTGCTGGTGGAAAACCCTGGCAAGGTATTCACTCACCGCGATCTGGTTGTGCTGATCCAGGGTTATTCCACCACGCAGCAAGAAGCGCCTGAAATTCTGCGTCCCCTTGTCAGTCGGCTTCGTCAGAAACTGGCTGTTTTTCCCGATCTTGCCCGGCGCATTGTGAGCGTGCGCGGCACGGGATATTTTTTTGAGCCAGATGAGCCTTAACTGGCCACTGCCGACTCCATTTGTCGTTGCGAGCGAAGAGCGGAAATTTCCTGGCTGGAGGGGGATTGCTTCGTCGCCCGGCTCCGCGCGATGACATGGGCGGGTATGTACGGCTGATTTTTTATTGATCTGCTCCCCACGAAATCTTGGTCGGATCGTCGGGTGGTTTGAGCCAGCGCAGCACGTTACTGGAAGGCCGCTGGCTGTTTGGGCGTATTTTCTCGAAGGCAATCAGGCCGATGCTGGCCCCGATGAGGAGGGCGCCAGCCCATTGCCAGGGGTAAAGACTTTCTTGAAGCCAGATGTGCCCTACGAGAATCGAGACAACGAGTTCTCCGATTCCAAGCAAGGCAGTTTGTGTTCCACCTAAACGTTTCACGCCTAAAAATAGGGTCAGGCGCGAAAGGATGGTGACCACCGTCAGCAACAGGATTGGGGTCCAGGGGACGTGTTGAGGGGGGAGAAATTGTTTTCCTGCCAGGGCAAACGGAAGGCTGACAATTCCCATGGCCAAGAGGGTGTAGAGGGTGACGGTCGGGGCGGGAATGTCGTAGAGGACGCGCTGGTTGATTGGCAGGTGAAGGGCGTAGAGAAACGAAGCGACCAACATGAAGAACACGCCGACCCAGTCCACTTGTGCGGCCTCAATGGATGTGAGCAAGACTACCCCTGTGATTGAGAGAAACAGACGAAAGTAGGTGAGATGGCTGACGGGCTGCCGTTCGAGCAAAGAGAGCGTGATAAGAAAGATGGGATAGAGGGAGTAAAGTAATTGCCCGATGCTGACGTTCAGCCTCTGTAAGGCCAGGTAATAAAAAATTGAGCCAAAGCCATTAATGGCCCCTGCCAGCCCGCAACCAAGCAGGCCGGCAGGGTAAATGTAGAGATAGGAGCGGCGAAAGATGGAGACAAGGGCCAGGAGAAACAGGGCGGCCATGCTTGTCCGCAGTGCCACAACCAGGAGAGGGGAAAATCCGGCGTTGATTGCCTGTTTCCCGAAGACGGGCGTCAGGCCGAGGAAGAGCGCCGAGGCTAAAGCGGCCCAAATTCCCTGTTGGTGACTCTTCCAGGTGGCTGCCAAAGCAATCCTCTGTCAATTATCGCCCAGCAGGGCTCGCACTTCTTCCAGGAACTCATTGCTCAAGAAGTCGCCTTTTTGCATCAGGCTTTGGATTTGGCCTTTCAGCCTGCTCTTTTCTTCAACGGTGAGTTCTTTGGCAGTTGAGACAATGACCGGGATGCTGGCTGTTGCTGGTTCTGCTTTCAGGGCATCCAGGACGGCGAAGCCATCCATTTCTGGCATCATCAAGTCAAGGATAATCAAGTCAACAGGTTCTTTGCGGACCAGTTCGAGCGCTTTTCGGCCATTATCGGTTTCAAAGATAGTAAAGTTTCCTTGTGATTGTAAAATACGGCGTATCAACCGACGCGCTTCTTCGCTGTCATCTACAATGGCCACCCGCGGGAAGCGAGCGGGGGCAACGCGATTGAGGGCTGCGAGCAGGCCCTCTTGCGGTGATTCTTGCATCTTTTGGGATGGCAAAACCACATTGCTGGCCCAGTTCTCGCCAAGTAAGAATGGTTCTGTTGGCATGGTGTGGCCAGTGCAGTTGACGACCACAACGTCGGTGGGCTTGATAACCCCGGCCCGTACCAGTTTGAACAAGCCGGCAAATGCCGCCGCTGCCGCCGGTTCAGCCGAGACGCCTTCCATTTTGGCCAGCACGTGCATGGCGCGAAAGGCTTCTTCATCAGAGACGCTTTCAAACACGCCATGATGTTTTTTGGCAATGTTGTAAAGCAGGGTATAGGTGCGACCGGGGTCTCCTGTGGCCAGGGTTTCGATGTGTGTGTGGGGTGAGGTGACCGGCCTGGCTGTTTCGCTGTCTTCTTTCCAGGCTTGGACCATGGGGGCGCAGCCTTCGGTCTGGATCATTGCAATGGCTGGCTCATGGTCAATCAGACCCATTTTGTGTAGTTCTGCAAAACCTTTGGCAACGCCAAGCGGCCCCATTCCGCCGCTAATGGCCTGGATGTACCAGTCTGGCGCGCGCCAGACTGGTTGTTTGGAATTGCCGGAGGCAGATTTCGGGGCTGGACCGCGCAGAGCCGTGAGTTGTTCTGCAATTTCAAAGGCAATGGTCTTCATCGCTTCGACAGAGGTAATGGTGCGTGCTCCCATGTCCTGGTACAGGTTTCTTTGCCGCGCGAATTCTGCCGCAACTTGTTTGGCCTGGTCGTAAGAACCAGTGACTTTAATGAGTTGACTGCCGTAAATAGCAATTTCGCGCATTTTTACGGCTGGCACCAGGCTGGTGACAAAAGCCCATAACTTGATTCCTGCTCTGGCGGCATAGGCGGAGTACGCGATGGCCACGTTGCCGGTCGAAGCCGCGACCATTTCGGTGATGCCGGCTTCTTTCAGGGCTGCAATGGTGACAGCGGCTTGCCGGTCTTTGAACGATGAGGTCGGTCCCTGCCGTTCGTCCTTGATGAAGATGTTGGGGCAGCCAAGCATCATTCCCAGGTTGACTGCCTGGATGAGTGGTGTGCCGCCTTCTCCCATGCTCAGAGCGGGATTGTAGGTACGTACTGGCAGCAGTTCACGATACCGCCACAGGTCAAAAGGACGAGATGCAATTTGTGATGGCCAGTTTGGACCGATTGCTTCCAGGTCGTACTCGGCTTGACGCCACTGGCTATTGCAGCGCGGGCAGTTGATGGAAGTGGGGGAATAGGGGGTGGTGTGTCCGCAATCAATACAACGGATGTAAAAAGTCATAATGCCTCATGGTAGAGTTATCGTTGAATGCGTTTGAGAGTGCGTTCGAGACGGGAGAGCAATTCCTGTTCGGTGATTGCGCCTTTTTGGAGAAGGGTTTGACCAAAATTGGCCAGTTGTTGCTGTTGCTCGGCCGTCAAGTCTACTCCCGAAACAACGAGGACGGGAATATCAGCCAGATCGGGCCTCGAGCGCAGTTGTTCAAGGATTTTGAAGCCATTTAAATCAGGCATGAACAGATCGAGAATGACGGCATGGGGTTTTTGTTTTTCAATGGCATCCCAACCGGCCTGACCGCCTTCGCAAGGGATGGGGTGGAATTGTCCGCTTTCACTAAGTAGTTTTTGGATCAGGCGCAAATCTTTCGGGTCGTCATCAATGATGAGTACATCGCGAATATCATTGTTGGCATTCAAGCGGTTCAATGCTCGCAAAAGATCATCTTCCAGAATTGGTTTGACCAGATAATCGGCTGCACCCAGGCTGAATCCTTTTTCTTCATCTTCCAAAATGCTGCAGATGATGACTGGAATGTCGCGTGTTTGGGGATCATTTTTGAGTTCGGTCAGTACTGTCCAACCATCTTTGCCTGGCATCATGATATCGAGGGTGATTGCCAGAGGATGGATTTCTTTGGCTTTTTCCAGGGCTTTTTCGGGTTCGGTGAGGGCGATCACCTGGTAGCCTTGTGGTTCCAGGTAGCGTTTGTACAAGCCAATGACCTGGGCATCATCGTCAATTGCCAGGATGGTTTTGGCGTTTTCGTTGGTTTGCGCGGTTTCCTGTTTTTCTGGCTTGGGAACAGGAATGGTAAAGTAGAAGGTGCTGCCCTTGCCAGGCTCGCTTTCTACGCCAATCTGTCCGCCGTGCATTTCAATCAGTCTGCGGGAGATGGATAAACCTAAGCCGGTGCCGCCTGTCTTGCGCGTGGGCGAAGAGTCGACCTGGGAGAAAGGCTGGAAGAGTTTATGCATGTCTTCTTTGGCGATGCCAGGACCGGTATCAATGACTTTGACGATGATTTCTTCCTGATCGTTTTCACCCTTTTGTACGTTTGCTTCGATTGTGATACTGCCTTCTTCTGTAAATTTGGCAGCGTTCGAGAGCAGGTTGAGCAATACCTGGCGAATGCGCGTGGGGTCGGCTCGCACAACTGGCAGGTTGGGTGCGATGTTCTGCACCAAACGAATCGGCTTGTCTTTGATGAGGCCACGTGCAGTTGGGACGACTGTATCAATCAATTCTGTCATGTTGACATCATCGAAGGCCAGTTCCATCTTACCGGCGTCAATCTTGGACAGGTCGAGGATGTCGTTGATGAGCCGCAGCAGGTGTTGACCAGAGTTGTAGATGGCGCTCAGATCTTGTTCCTGGAGTTCGGTGATGGGGCCGTCTATGCCTTTGAGGATCACGCGCGAGAAGCCAATGATGGAGTTGAGCGGGGTGCGCAGTTCATGACTCATGTTGGCCAGGAACTGACTCTTGAGACGGTCAAGTTCGCGCATTTCGTTGATGGCTTGCTGGGCCAGTTCGTAAGAACGGGCGTTGTCAATTGCGACAGCCACCTGATCGGCGAGTGTTTGCAAGACGTTGACAACGTCTTCGCTGAAGTCGTTCGGTCGGGTTGATTGGATGTCGAGCGCGCCGATGATGCGGCGTCCAATGCGTAGAGGAATGGCGGTTTCGGAGCGTGTGTCGGGGAGCAAAGGATTGGGGCGGTGAATCGGGTCGGTGGCCGTATCGTTGACGACGATCGGTTTGCCGGTGGCGGTGACGGTGCCGACGATGGAGCGGGAGCCGACCTGGAGAGTGTGCCCCCGTTTGAGCATTTCTTCGCCAGCCGATCCGGTGGCGGCTTTGACCGAGGCGTTGAAAC
This sequence comes from Anaerolineales bacterium, assembly GCA_034434255.1. Taxonomy (GTDB): domain Bacteria; phylum Chloroflexota; class Anaerolineae; order Anaerolineales; family Villigracilaceae; genus UBA877. The sequence continues at coordinate 11,306 of DAOTZT010000407.1, forward strand.
CGCTTTCATCCACAATGAAGATTGCAGCGTGGTAAAACCCGAATCGGTCGCGCACCAGGTTCACGGTCCGGTTGAAGAGCGTGTTGAGGTCGAGGGTAGATGTGACGAGGCGTCCGATTTCAGCCGAGATAGCCAGGTATTCGTTCTGGCGCAAAATAGCTTGTTCGTTTTGCTTGCGCTCGGTGATGTCGCGAGCGACCAGGAAGACTTCGGTTTCGCTGAGTTTGGAAATGGTTCCGTCGAACCAGTATTCTCGTCCTTCAATGGGAAGAGGGTATTCAATATTTTGCGTTTGCCCGGTGCGCAGGGCGTTTTGGATGGCTTCCATGAGCAGTTGTGCGATATCTGCAGGCAGTACCTCGCGAATGGTCTTGCCAAGCATTTCTTGAGGTGGCCTGAAGAGGCGCGAAGGATTGGTGGGAGCGATGCGCAGATAGCGTCCATCCTGGTCGTAAACAATGATCACGTCTGTCATGGCGGCGAGCAGGGCGCTTAATTCGGCTTGGGAGCGCCTGGTTGTTTCAAACAGACGGGCGTTTTGGACGGCGATGCTGATTTGGGTCAGGATGGTTTCAATGAGACGTACCTGGTCTTCGCTTAAGGAACCGGTGGGACCGGTGATTTCAAAACTGATTGTGCCGAGAACTTCGTTATTCGTCAGTACCGGAAAGATGGCGAGACCATAGATGCCTGCTGCCCGGAACATCTCTTGCAACATGGGAATAACGTCTGGGCTGGTTTGGGCATCGTTGAGCACTAGTGATTTTTTCTCTCGAATGACGCGCGTGTGATTGGAAATCGGCGTAAGTGGGATGACATTACCAGGAACCGACGGCAATTCGACTTTTTTGTACTCTGCAATCACGCGCAGCAGATTCTGCTCTTTATCAAGGAGGGAAGCAATCGCGTGTCCAATGCCGGGGATGGCGTCTGTGATTTCTTGAATGGTGGTTTGCAGGGTGTCGGTCAGTTCGAGCGAGAGGGCCACGTGGGAGACAATCCGGTTGATAAGTGCCAGCTCATTGCTGCGCTGTGTCACCTCTTCAAAGAGGCGTGCATTTTGCATGGCTACTGCTGCTTGTGAAGCAAAAGCAGAAACTAGCGCTGCCGTCTCTTCTGTGTAAGCGTTGGTTTGAGCACTATCGAGGGTGAGAATCCCAACTACTTCTTCACCCGCCACGAGTGGACAGCCAATCCACGCGTGGACGTGCTCAGTGTCTTTGGTAACTGTCCAATCTGGATGATTGTATGTGTCTGGAATCACGATTGGTTGGCGGAAAGTGACCATACGAGAGACCAGGGGATCTTCTTCCACCGAGCGCCACAGGAGTACTTCGCCCTCTTTGGTTGTTTGTTCCAGATGGATGTTGCGACCACCAATAATGGAACGTTTGCCTTTTTTGATCAACTGGACAGAGGCCGAGGAATAGTCAACCAACTTTGTAAGTTGATTCAGGAGGATGTCGCTAATTTTGCTCAAATCGAGCGTGGCGCTGACCTGTTTGGCCATTTCGCTCAGCGCGTCGGCAATCTGGCGGCGGCGCTGTTCTTCCTCAAAGAGACGGGCGTTTTGGATGGCAATAGAGGCCTGGTTGGCAATGGCGGTTAGAACGAACAAGTCGTTATCGTCGTAGGCAAAGGGTTTTTGGTAGTCTGGAACCGCCATTGCACCGATGATGGTGTTGCCCAGTAAAAGCGGCACTCCCAGCCAGGATTGGGCTGGTTCGCAGACCGATTCCAGGCCGTGTTCTTTGAGCCATTGGCGGGTATTTTGTTTGATGAGAACGGATTCGCCGGTTGAGACAATGTAGCCAGTGATTCCCTGGTTGGCCGGCACGCGACGAATCTCGCGATCTATTTTGGACTCAGATACGTTCAACAAAAAGACATTCTCGTTGGTATCCGGGTCATAGAGAGCGATGTAGAAGTTCGTTGTATCGAGCAAACGAGAGACGCCGCGATAGACTTCTTGCAATACCTGTTGTAGATTAAGTTGGGAGGAAAGAGCGCGTCCGAGGTCGTTGATGGCGGCCATTTCTTCGGCGCGTAATTGCGTTTGGGAGAAAAGGTAGGCATTTTCAATGGCCGCGCCGATTTGACGGCTGATGGTTTCCAACAACGCAAAGGCGTCTTTGCGCCAGGGGCCTGTCTGCCGTTTAAAACCACACAGCGTGCCCAGAGTTTGTCCATGCGATTCGAGTGGAATGCCAAGATAGGAAAGGAAACCCGCCTGAAGTGGCCTGCTAACATCTGCTGGAACGCTGCTTGACCGTAAGTCTTCGAACATTAACGGTGTTTTCGCCTTGTATGTGGCTTCACATAGTGAGTTTTGCAACCCTTCTGCCGGGTCGGCAGGAATTTCACCCGGAAAACCGATCTCGACCACGCGTTCCAGACGGCTCTGCTGACGGTTAAATATGGTGAAGATGGCACCATCGAATCCTGCAAGCGGCATTACTTTTTCCAGGACGTTTTTCAGGAGGGTGGGGAGGTCTAACGACGCAGAAGCAGCGCTGACGATTTCGTTGAGCGTTGCAAGTTGTTGGTTGCGTCTGGCTGTTTCTTGGAAGAGACGGGCATTTTCAATGGCCACGCTTGTCTGGCTGGCGATAGAAATTAATAAGTTTCGCGTGTGGTAATCAAATGCGTGGGGGTCGGTATAATTTTCTAGTGCAATGACACCAATTGAGCGATTGCCTAACATCATGGGGACGCCCAACCAGCATTTGGATGGTGCTCCCACCAGGTCTACACCGAGAGCGCGAATTTTTTCATCTGTACTCTCTTCAAGCAGGATAGGCTCGCCGCGTTTGAGAACAAATTCTGTCAGACCGTTACCAAAAGGTTGTGGTGGAACAGAGATACGCTCTCCATTTTCGTAGAGGATTGGAAAGGAAATGGTATTTTCGTCTGCATCGTAGAGAGCAATGTAAAAGCCACTTGTATCTACCAGGCGTGAGGCGTATTCGTAAGTCACTTCTGCAATTTCGCTTATGTTAAATGTGCTCGAGAGTGCCCGCGCCATTTTATTCAAGATTTCGACTTCATAGCCGTGTTTTTGCGTTTCTTCGAGAAGCTCTACGTTTTGAATGGTAGCGGCAGCCTGGTTGGCAATTGAAAGCAATAATTCCAGATGGTGTTCGTTGTAGCGACGAGGATGGTGATAATCTTGAACGATTAAAGCGCCCAGCACTTTTTCGCCCAGCAGCAAGGGGACGCCTATACAGCAGGCGGGTTCAGTGTCTTTCAGGAGGGGGACAAAGTCTAACCCCATGCTCTTGATGGTGTCAGCTACATTGTCTGCAATCAAAATAGGCGATTTGGTGCGAATCAGATAGTCAACAGCGGAACTGGAAAGATGGCGCTCTTCAAGGTAAATTTGTTTTCCGTCTTTGATTGCAATTGGAAACCCCAAAGTCTGAGTCGATTCCTTATAGACACAAAACACGAAAAACTCTACACTCATCAATTGGCGCACGTACCTATGAATTGTTTGCCCTACGCCAGTTAAGTTCGTTTGCGTTGAGAGTTCTCGCCCCATTTCGTTCAGGATTTGCAGTTCGTAGGCTTGTCGTTGTGTTTGTTCAAAGAGGCGAGCGTTTTCCAGGGCAAGAGATAGTTGTTCGGTTACCTGTTTGACCAGAATTTGTTCTTCTCGTCTCCAGACACGGTCTTTTTCTGTGGCTTTGATTTCCAAAACAGTCCACTCTTTGTTTCCTTGCCGGAAAGGAACAAGGAGAGTGTTGGCGGAGATTACTGGTTCAGCCGAAAGGATGACAGAGGAGCGTTGAGGTTTTCTTTGTAGTTCTGATTCGCGGTGAGAGACTGCCATTGTTTCTGGCATGACAGTTCCAGGAACGGTTTCCTCTTTGTAAGCGGGAACCTGTTTGATTTCCGGCTGGAACTGGTCGTTTTTACTCTGTTCGAGGTCGGCGAAAATCTTACTGATTTTCTTTTGAATACGTTTATTGGACATATTGGATTAACTCCTCGGCCAGAGAGCGGTATTGTTGAGCTCCTCGACTGTTCGATTTGTATTGGGTGATCGGAATGCCCAAAATAGGACTTTCGCGCAATTTAGTGTCTATTTCAATCACAGTTTTGAAGAGACCTTCCCCGAAAGTTCGTTCTAACTGGGCAAGAATATTGCGGTGTGTACGATTACGTTGATCAAGCATCGTGACCAGGATGCGGTAAGCCAGAGAAGGGTTGTCTTCGGCTCGCACCTGACGCACCATGGTCATCATATCGCGCAGGGCATAGGCTGAAAAGTACTCTGGTTGGGTGGGGATGATGAGGAGGTTGGCGGCGCTGAGTGCATTGCGCGTGATGGCACCTAAAGATGGGGGACAGTCCATGATAACAAGGTCGTATTGGAAGGCATCGGTTGTTTCGAGTACGTTCCGCAGACGAGTAGTGTAATGGATATAGACGGGAAGTGTTTGTTCGGCTTGTTCCAGTTCGATGTGGGCGGGGAGCAAATCCATCCGATCTATGTTTGTGTGGATGCACACTTCTTGTGGGGCGGCGGTATTCATAAGAAGATCGTATGTCGAACGCTGAATTTTCCCTGGCTCAAGCCCGGTTGCCAGGGTAAGATTGGCTTGAGGGTCGAGATCAATCAGCAATACGGATTTGCCCATTTCGGCTAAGGCGGCACCTAGCGATAGAGTAGTGGTGGTTTTGGCCACTCCACCTTTTTCGTTCGCAATAGCGATAGAATAACGCATGTTGTCTTCTCCTTGCAAATGGAAGGCTACTGAGACGATTCCTGAGGCGATGCTTCTCCTGCAGAAGGCGCTTTGGATGGATCGTATGGCTTTATTGTGATTTCTGCATGTTCAAAGACGCGTTTCAACGCTCCCATAGCGATCTGGAGCATTTTTTCACTGCTGGTTGTGGAGCGTATGCTGGTAGTGATTTCTGACACTAGCCGTTCGCGTTCGGCGCGAATCGTGGTTTCTTCGAAGAGACGTGCGTTTTCAATGGCACTGCTCAGTTGATCGGTAATTGCTGTTGCAAGTTCTATCTCATCTTGGGACCACGGTTGGCCTGTTTGTTTCACCAATTTCAGGCCACCAATAGATTGACCACGAACGATAATCGGAATAAAAAGAGAGCCTTTGTCAGGATGGTGGATAAAAGTTTTCTTTTGCAGGGCTTGATAAAATTCAGGGTCGTTAGGCTTGTCAGTGACTGGCCAGATCGGAGTAACATTCGAGATGAAGTAGCCTCTGGCTCGATTTTCATTTAGCCATTGTTGCCAAGCTTTTTGACTGACTTCGCCATAGGCTCGCTGAACCGTCTCGATGGTTCTTTGATTTTCTTCAAATAACCTGGCATTTTTGATTGCAATCGCCAATTGATCTGCAAGGATGCTTAAGATTTCGATGTCTTCGCTGCTGAAAGCTTCTGGCTGTTTGCTTTGAACATCCAGCACGCCGATAATTTGTGCACCTATCTTCAAAGGAAGTGCCATTTCGGAGCGTGTTTCGGGGAGATCAGGGTTGTTGAAGAAGACGCTATCCTCTCCAACGTCAAAAGCGATTCTCGCCTGTCCTTGTTCTGCTGCATACCCTACGATTCCAGTTCCCAGGGGAAGACGGTGCTGACGTGCAAGCATGCGTTGTCCTCCCTCGCTGCTAGCAGCCTGAAGCACGACACTTTTGCTGGGTGGATCAACAAGGAAGATGCCTACGTGGTAAAAGTCGAAACTTTCATGGATGATTCTTGTGGCAAGTTTGAATAAGGTCTCCAGTTGAGTTTCCCTGGAGATGGCTCTGCCAATTTCGCTTACTACCTGCAGTTGCTCAGCCCGGTATTGTAACTGACTT
>DAOTZT010000408.1:0-4929 GCA_034434255.1 Anaerolineales bacterium
CGGGGCGTTGTTTTCGTGCAGACTGGCAACGACCTTCTCCCAAAGTCGCACTGCTCTTTGGGAGAGAAAACCACCCACGAACAGGTCACGAATGCGCGAATGGCGCACGGACATTCGTGCATTCGTGGTCAGGCATTCGCGGAGGGTTCTTTTTTAGGGGCTTATCACCAAAACTTTTTCTTGAAGTTGTGGAGGTATTACGTCTGTGCCAACGGGTGTTTCCACTAGGTTATTTGTTTTATCAATATTTTTAAGCCAATAAGGTAAGTTTACAGAAAAATCAATGTAGCCTTGTTCCCATTTTATTTTAGCTACATCATTCCCTTCCATCCCCAGCAGGGAGTCGAGGGGACGGCGGTCGCCTACTTTGTTCCAACCGCCGTCGTTGATTTTATAAAGGGCAGTAAAATAACCATCACCATCTGAGTTGGGTTCTGCAGCAAGGGTAATAATTCTTTGACGACCAAACAATCTAATAAAGTCATTATCGTAAGGAAAACTTTTTAAGAACTCTGTCCTTTGAGCAAATGTCATTGTCCCTGTGAAAAGAGCTGGGAAAAGGATGAGTTTTTCATTGCCATCTTTGGGATTTTGTGGGTCTTTGGGGTTGAAGATTTCAACTGGAGCAGATGGATAGGCGGTGCCATCGGGCAAAATGATTTCAAACCAGGGAATTTTGAAGTCTTTTTCACCGATGAAACGGATGTATTTGGGGGTTAATGTGCCATCTCGAGGCCAGAGATAGGCGCGTTTTGTTCCGTTGTCGGGAAAATATTGAAACTGGATAGACCAGCCGGGGAAGTTGTCGGTGGGGAAAGGCTCGCCATCGCCGTAGCGCAGGAGGATGAATTGCAAGGCAGCCAGGGAGTGGACGGCTTCAATCGGGATAGGAGTGGGGTGGCGCAGGTCGGTGGAGATTTCGGGCATTTGGAGAAAGTTGAGTTCGCGGTTGTAGGTGAGGGTTTTTGGGATGCCGTTTTCATCAAGATAGGTCAGGGTAAGGATGCCGGTTTTTTCAAAGGCGGGGTTTTTGGTCTCAAGAAGGTGGAAGCCGGGGGTTTTGAGTTGTTCTTGAAAGGAGATGGGGTTGCCGTTTTCGTCCAGTTGTTGCTTTATGATGAGGTCGGGATTTTTGGGGAGGTTTTTCAGGTCAATGACGATGTCCTGGGTGGTGGAGGTGTCTTTCCAGGTGCCATCTTCGTTTTCGCTGGCGGAGTATTGGGTGGCGGTGAAGTGGAGGTTGCCTTCGAGGTCAATCCAGCCTGCTTCGTGGGTGAGTTGGGGGGTGAAGCTCTGGCTGGCTTCATCCCAGGCACGCTGGCGGATGAGGTAGCGGGCATTTTGGGCGTCCCAGGCGATGTCCCAGCCCTGGCGCTGGAGGAGGGCCTGGGTTTCGGCAAAGAGGCCTAAGGATTCGAGGGAGGGGCGAGGGATAGCGGTTTCGGTGGGGGTGGGTTGGGGGGTGGGAGTGAGCGTGGGAGCGGGAGAGGAGACAGTCGGCTGGCCGCCGTTCATGGTCAACCGTCCACCGTCCGCTTGCGGTCTGCGGTCGGCGGTCTGCGGTCGGCAAGAGGCGAGGAAGAGGCTGAAGATCAGGAACAAGATGATGGAGCGGGAGAAGCGATACATGGGGAACCTCCAGCGGGGAGTTTTTGCGAATTATAACAAGGGAGGAGATGAGAGTTTCATCAAACAGGAGGCCGATGCAATTTTCGTGTAGCCAATACAACCCAAATCCCATTTCGACAGAAGCCAGATGATCAAACCTCAAACAGGTGGATAACAAAGGCGTGCCGTCAATGAATGGGGGAACGAATTAATCCAGACCGCGGACAGCAGATGGCAGACCGTTGTAGGACGGGCTTTCCAGCCTGTCGGGGAGGTAAACCGTCAACGAATGGGGAACGAATCAACGAATGGACGGCAGACCGTTGCAGGATGGGCTTTCCAGCCCGTCAGGGAGGAGGGCAGACTGTCAACGAATGGGGAAACGAATCAACGAATGGACGGCAGACCGTTGTAGGACGGGCTTTCCAGCCCGTCAGAAGACTGCCATTGAATTGAACAAGGGGCGAGGAAAAACTTTGTGCCTTTGCCTCCTGGTGGTTTATTCTTTTCTCATCACTCACGATAGGCTGCGGATGGCAAGGCAGAGCCGAACAATAGTTGGCGAGGGCTTCTGCATCTGACGGCAATATGCGGTTTGTTGAGGGTTATGGGCTGTGCTCTTCCCGACTGACATCGGCGACTTTTGCCTGACACAGGGCGATCAGGTCTTGCGGCGCAAGGCGAATGTTCAGGCCGCGCTGTCCCCCGGAGATGTGGATGGATTCCCAATCCAGTGCACGACGATCCACAATCACCAGAAAGCCCTTGTTCAAGAGCGCCAGCGGAGAGATGCCGCCTGCCTGGAGTTGAGTGATCGCCTCGGCCTCCCGTTCACTGGGCAGGTGCACTTTCTTCTCACCCAGGAATGCCGCCACCGCTTTCAAATCCACCTCCCGATCGCCAGGAACGACAACCAGCACAACCCTGGAAGAAGCACGCTGAACAACGATGGTTTTGAAAACCTGCGAGGGCGGCACGCCCAGGAGCGCTGCGGTTTCCCTGGCGCCAAGTTTTTCGGCAGGCAATTCAAAAACCGTATGGGAAATTTTGCGGTTTTCCAGCAAGCGAACCACGTTGTTCTTGACCATGGACGCCCTCCCAAATCTTTTGGATTCTCATAGTATAATCCAGTCGCCATGAAACTTTCCGTCATCATTCCTGTCTATAACGAAGTTGCCAGCATTGAGGAAATCGTGCGTCGGGTTCAGGCGACCGGTCGCGCCTCGGAGATCGTCGTGGTAGATGATGGCTCGACCGATGGCACCCGTGAGGTGCTGGCGCGCCTGGATGGTCAGGGGAACGTGCGCGTTCTGTTCCATGAGAAGAACCGCGGCAAGGGCGCGGCCATCCGTACCGGCCTGCAGGCAGCCCAGGGGGATGTACTCTTGATTCAGGATGCTGACCTGGAATACGATCCGCGCGATTATCCGCTCCTTTTGCGCCCCATCGAAGAGGGGATCGCAGATGTCGTATATGGCTCCCGTTTTCTGGGAGGCCCGCGTCGTGTGGTGATGTTCTGGCACATGGTGGCAAATAAGTTGCTCACCATGTTGACGAACATCCTTTATGATACGATTCTCAGCGATATGGAGACCGGCTATAAAGTCTTTCGGCGTGAGGTGATTCGGGATATGCCTTTGCGGGCAAACCGCTTTGATTTTGAGCCCGAGTTCACCGCCAAAGTGCTCAAGCGCCATTATCGTATCTTTGAGGTGCCTATCTCGTTCAATCCTCGCGATTATTCTCAGGGAAAAAAGATAAAACTTCGAGATGCCTTTGAGGCAGTCTGGACTTTGCTTAAATATCGTTTTGTAGATTGAGGAACCTGTTATGTCAGACTTTGAAATCGAACAAACGCAACCTTCTTCGGTAGAGGAGACTCAACCCGCTCCATCCCAACGGAAGCGTGGCCGCGGCCTTTGGGTGCTGCTCTCGATAGGGGTGATCATACTGGCTTTGCTGGCTGGTGGTTGGGCCGGCTATCAGAGCGCTTTAGGAGCGCGCCAAACGGCCCGCCAGAACATGGTCATGCAGGGGCTTTTGGAACAGTTCCAGCTTGCGCTGGTGGATATTCAGTTCAAGCGTTACGAGATCGCTCGCCAACGCCTGGAATATATCCTGGGAGTAGATCCCAATTTTCCGATGGCGCAGCAAAAGTTAGCCGAGGTGCTGGTGCAGATGAGCATCCCCACGGCCACCCCCTCGCCGACGGTGACCCCGACGGCGGATTTGAGCCAGGTCAACGAGCTGCTGCAGCGCGCCCAGGGCTATATTGCGGCGCAGGATTGGCTGAATGCCCTGGCAACCCTGGATACGCTGCGCAAGCGCGATCCCACCTTTCATTCTGTGGAAGTGGATGGGATGTATTACCTGGCGCTCCTGAGCCAGGGGAAGGAATATATCCGCCAGGGAAACCTGGAAACCGGCATTTACTATCTCACCCTGGCAGAGCGCTTCGGCCCGCTGGATCGGGATGCGAATGCCTTACGGGAGGGTGCGCGCCTGTATATCACCGCCGCCTCTTTCTGGGAGATTGACTGGGGACAGGCCTATACGCTTTTTGCTCAGTTAGCCAGTGGTTTTCCCGGCCTGAGCGATGGCACGATGACCACCACCCAGCGATTCTATATCGCCGCCATGCGTTATGGGGATGTCCTTTTCGGCAAGGGACAGTACTGCGATGCCTGGTCAGCCTATCAGGCCGCCATGCAATATGGTCAACTGGAAAAGCAATCGAAGAAGAACGCCGACGAGGCCTACCTCGCCTGCTATCCTCCGACTCCCACCCCGCTGATTCCTGTGGGCACCCCCACGCCTACCCCTTGACCCCGTTGCGGCGAAAGTAACGATTCAGCCATGTCATTGCGAGCCGTTTTTTGGCGAAGCAATCTCCCGTTTATCAGGCCAGCTTGACCGCTTGGGGATTGCTTCGTCGCAAAGAACGCTCCTCGCAATGACAAACACAACAGTTTGGATGCAAGACTGAACAGTTACGGAAACAAAAGTACCTCGCTGGAGGTACTTTTTTCTTTTCAAAAACGGTAATTTTCTCTCTTGCGCAGCAAGGTAGAATGGCGCATTCTTTATTCAGAAGAGGATGGAGGCCGCCATGTACCGTAAACTGGTATGGATGATTGTCTTTCTGCTCTCTGCCTGCAACTTGCCCGCCGGAATGCAGGCCGGCAGAGAAGCGCGCGTCTGGATTGACGCGCCGTTGAGCGGGGCCGAAGCGCCCCCCGGCGCCAACATTCAGGTCGTGGCCTACGCCTCGGCGCCCGGCGGCGCGTCCCAGATGTCATTATGGGTCGACGGCGCAGCGGT
>DAOTZT010000409.1:0-3496 GCA_034434255.1 Anaerolineales bacterium
ACATCCTCGCCGTGACTGGTCGGCAGCGGGTCGCCGGGGCGGACGCGGTAGGTGCGGCTGCCATCCGGCTGACGCTCGGCGCGCAGGAACAGGACGTTGGGCGCCCGGCGCTCGTGATAGCCGCGCGCCAGTTCGTACTGGTGGGTGACGAAGACGACTTTGATGTGCCGTTCCAGCAAAGCGTCCACCACCTGACGGGCAATCTCGGCGCCCTCGCGCTCGTTGGTGGCGGCAAAGGACTCGTTGAACAGGACGAGGGCGTTCGGGCGCAGGTGATTGACGATGTCGCTCATCCGCTTCAATTCCTCGTCCAGTTTGCCGCTTTTCATGGAGGCGTCTTCCTCGCGGCGGTAATGGGTGAAGAGGCCGCTGCACAGGTTGGCCGCGAACTCCTCCGCCGGCACAAACAAACCGGCCTGCATCATGACTTGCGCCAGCCCAATGCTGCGCAGGAAGGTGGACTTGCCGCCCTGGTTAGCGCCAGTGATGAGCATCAGGTCTTTGCCGTCGGCGTCGCCGTCGTTGGCGACGACGCGCTTGCGCATGGTCAGCGCCAGGCAGACGTCGTACAGGCCGCGGTAGGTGTGGCGGCGTTCCTCCACCGGGTGCAGTTGCGGGATGGCAATCGGATGCCCGAGGGCGGCCAACTGCTCGTGGAGGTTCAGCGCGCCGATGTAGAAGGCCAGTTCGCGCCGCAGCAGGGTGAGGAAACCGTCAATGTGGTCGGCAGATTGGGCGGCGGCGTTGGCCACCAGGTTCAGGCCGCGGTCGCGCAGTTCGCCCAGCGCCCGCGCCCCGTGGTCGTCGCGCGGATGGATGGTGAAGGAATACGTCGGCGATTTTCTGCTCAACAGGCGTTTCATCAGGCCGTCGGGCACATTGGGCTTGCGCAAGACGTAGTTCGTCCCCTCGTTGCCCGGTCCCAGTTCGGCGCTGAGCAACACGCCCTCGCGGAAGCGCAGTTGACGCAGGTGCGCTTCCATCTCGGCAAAGCAGGTGTCGTCCAGTTCCTGCTGAATCATGGCGAAGAAGCGCCGAAACCCCGGCGACTCGAATTCGGCGGCGTGTTCATCGGCGATTTGCCGCAAGCGGTGCAGGAGGCCAACGAGCATTTCCAGCATTTCGACTGCACTGCTCAAGATTCCCGCCGGATAGTGCGAGAAAATCCCCAGCCAGTGGCGCTGTTTGTTCTCAATGGCCTCGATGGGAATCTGGTAGAGGGCGCGCACGATGGCGGGATTTTTCAGACAATCCTGCAAAATCTCTTGCCGGTAGCGGATGACCTCCATCTCTTGCGAGCCGGAGAGAGTCACCAGCCGGGCGGTCTCGAAGAGGAACTTATCGCCCTGGGCCATTGCCTGCCAGAGGGTCTCCAGCGCCAGGTCCTGGGTCAGGTCCTCGGCGTTGGGCGGGAGCGGCGTCTGCGGGTCGAAGTTGCGGTCGGGATAGAGCAGGAAGACGTTCATGGGCGGATCCGCTCCAGGATGTGAGTGCGCGTCAGACGATGCTTTTCGGCCAGCGAGAGGGCGTAGGCCAGGCCGTCGGCCGGGCGGCGCACGATTTTGAAGGTGCGCTCAGCGGGATTTTCCGGCACGACCGTGCTGACCATGCTGACCGTCTTCTCGTTGAACGCGGCCAGTTCGTCCAGGAAGGTGACCCACACCCCCAGGGCGTCGAGTTCTACCAGGCGGGCCAGAATCTTGCGGCTCAGGAAGAGGGCATCTTTCAGGGTGGTGGAGGAGAAAATCTCGTTGAAGAGGAAAATGCTGCGCGGGCTGGCCTGCTGGAGCAGGTCGTAGAGGCGGGTCACGTCATCTTGCAACTTGCCGCGCAGGGTGCGGATGTCTTCCTGGCGCTCAAAGTGGGTCAGGAGGTGGTCGAAGAGCGCCAGGCGCGCCTGCCGCGCCGGGACGGGCAGCCCCAGGGCGGCCAGGTAGTGCAACTGGCCGAACATGCGGGCAAAGGTAGTCTTGCCGCCCTGATTGGGGCCGGTGACGACCAGGATGCGCTCGGCGCCGCGCAGTTCGAAATCGTTCAACACCACCGCCGCGCCCTCGTAACGCAGACTGGCCGCCAGCGCCAGGTCGAAGGCGTCGCGGGCTTCCACCTGCCGCGCCTCACTCATTTCGGGGAAGCAGAAATGCAGGCCGCTTTCCTCCTGGAGGGGGGCGATATAGTCCAGATAAGCCACGTAGAATTGCACTTCGCGGTCGAAGGTGAGCAGGGTGGCGTCCATAAAGGCGGTGTGACGCTCACAGAAACGGTCGAGGGCGGCGAAGGGTTCGGGGTAGAGGCGGACGACAAACTCCAGGATTTTGGCTTCGATGTGATTCATGCCCGTCCCTGTGTACAGGTTGACGCGGTAATCCTTGACCGCCCCCTGCTTGAAGCGGGCGAACGTCTTCTCGACCTCGAGGCTGTAATCTGTTTCCTCCTCGTATCGGCGCACGCTGAAGCGCCCGGTCTGGATGATGACGCTGTATTTCACCGCCGCCAGTTGGGCCTTGACCTGGCGCGCCTCCTCGGCCAGCGAGCGGAAAGCGGGCGATTGGACGTAAGCGAGGAGGTACTCGCGCAATCCCTGCAAGCCGCGCGAGGCAAGGGGCGTCGTCTGCAGCGCCTCGGCCAAGCCCTCGACTGCTTCGCAGTAGGTCAGGGCGGATTCGAGAAACCAGCCCTTTTTGTGGTACTCGAAGTTCAGTTTTTCGGCCATCGTCCGGTAACGGCGGGCGGCGGCCATTTTCTCGGCAAAGGCGCCGATATGGCCTCTCCAGGTGTTGTCCTGCAAGTCACGCGCCACTTCCTGCCGATAGACGATGGTTTCGGCGTCGGCGAGGGGAAGGTAGAAGAACGGCTGGAGGTCGTAGTCCTTCTTGGGCGCTGTTGCCGCCTCGATGATTTGGTCGAGGTTCAGGTCGCGCAGACAGGCGGGAGGTTGAATCCCGTCGAGGGGCGGTGTGGGGTGATTGAACAGAATGCTGGAAAAAGGCATATTGGCGTAACTCTTTGTAGGTGCAGGTGCCACGGGTCTTTCGATGCCGTCCGGAAGAGATGCTACTGTAACAAGATGAAACAAAAGCCTCTACTGAACTTTGTCCAGTAGAGGCTATCAGTCAAACCGACAATTTGGGCGAGCCTCATCGCCAGGCGGGGATTCTACCACAAGATTGTAGGACAAGTCTGAAGACTTGTCCTACTCCTCTGCGATTACGATGATTCGGTCGCCTTCGGTAAAGGTCACCGGCTCCGACTTCTTCGGATTGGTGTGCACGCCATACGACCTGGCCGCATCTCCGGCCTCGGCAATCAGGCGGTAACCGATGGCCGTTTCCCCGCGGCGGCGCGCCGCCTCGACGACGGTGTATAAGTTCACCGGCTTGCCGGGTTCAACGTAATCGCTCGCCGGTTTCAGGTAAATTTCCGAGCCTTCGGGGTCGAAGAGATCGGCGAAGACGTCGTACAGGTCGCCGTTCTCGGCCAGTTGGGACATCATCAG
>DAOTZT010000410.1:0-1581 GCA_034434255.1 Anaerolineales bacterium
GCTGAAGTCCAGGAAGCCATCCGCGCCGAGTTGGGCGATGACAAAATCCGCGTCCTGCAAATCGGCCCGGCGGGTGAAAAACTCGTCCGTTTTGCCGGGCTGACCAACGACCTGCGTCACTTCAACGGGCGTAATGGCCTGGGGGCGGTGATGGGCAGCAAGAACCTGCGCGCCATCGCTGTGCGCGGCAATCAGCGCTACCAGAACCTGGCTTACGACGCCAAGACGCTGATGGCAATCGGTGGCAAACTCGCCAAAACGGTCAAAGAAAACCCGCTCAGTTGGGATTTGCAAGAGCGTGGCACGCCCGGCCTGGTAGAGCCGCTCAATACCGGCGGCATTCTACCCACCCGCAACTTCCGCCAGGGCGCGTTTGAAAATGTGGACGAGGTGAAATGGGAAGCCTACGAGAAAACCCTGCTCACTGCTCGCCGCACCTGCTATGCTTGCGCTGTGCGCTGCAAACGCGAGGTGGCCGTCGAAGGGCGGGAATCGCCCTACGGCGGCCCGGAATATGAGACCGTCGGCGCGTTTGGCCCCAACTGCGGTATCAGCGACCTGCAAGCGATTGCCAAAGCCAACGAATTGTGCAACGCTTACATGCTCGACAGCATCTCCTGCGGCGCGACGATTGCCTTTGCGATGGAGTGCTTTGAGCATGGTTTGCTCACGCTGGAGGATACCGGCGGCATCGAACTGCGCTTTGGCAACGCCGAAGCCATGCTGAAAGTGATTGAACTGATTGGCCGCCGCGAGGGAATCGGCGACCTGCTGGCCGAGGGCAGCAAACGCGCCGCCGAAAAAATCGGCGGAGACGCGCCCTTCTTCGCCATGCAGGTCAAGGGGCAGGAACTCGCCATGCACGAGCCGCGCGGCAAGTTCAACGTAGGCATGGGCTACGCCATCTCCGAAATCGGCGCCGACCACCTGGTGGTGGCGCACGATACCGCCTTTGCCAAGCCCGACGCTATCCAGTTAAAATCCGCCGCGCCGCTGGGGATTACAAAAGCCCTTCCGCCGCGCAGTTTGGGCGAAGAAAAGATGGAGATGTTCTACATTTTGGAAAAATGGGGCAGCCTGGAAAAAGTGATCGGCTACTGCTTCTTTGGCCCGGCCCCGCGCTCCTTCATCCCGCCCGAAGACGTGCTGCTGTCCATCAACGCCGCCACCGGCTGGAATCTCTCGATGGAGGAGGCCCTGACCAACCTGGCGCGGGTTTTCAATGCCCGTGAGGGCTTTACCCGCAAAGACGATACCCTGCCCGAACGGCTCTTCCAGCCGCTGGAAAACGGTGCCCTGCAGGGACAATCCATGCCGCGCGAGGAATTCGAGCAATCGCTGACGATTTTGTACCAGAAAAAAGGCTGGGACCCGCAAACTGGCCTCCCCACTCCCGAAAAACTGCGCCAACTGGGTCTGGAGTGGGCGGTTGGGGTGGTATCCAGTGAGCAGTAATTTGACAATGTCACATTTTCGCATAGTTGTCATTGCGAGGAGCGTTCTTTGCGACGAAGCAATCTCCTGGCAGACCGGGAGACTGCTTCGCTATCGCTCGCAGTGACAAAAAACATAGCGTTTTTA
>DAOTZT010000411.1:0-8443 GCA_034434255.1 Anaerolineales bacterium
ATGCCCAATTCGGCGGCCGCGGCGCTGTCAATCGAGTCGATGCCGGTGCCCCATTTGGAGATGACTTTCAGGCGCGGCGCACAAGCCTCGAGGACGCGGCGCGTGTAACGGTCATCGCCGCAGATGGCGCCATCGAACTGGCCAGCGTACTTCAGGATTTCCTCCTCTTCGAGCCGTTCACGGACGGGGGGCGTGATGAGGTCCAGCCCATAGCGCGCAAGCACCGGCCGGAAGCGGTCAAGAAAGGGGATCATGTAGGGGGCAGAAAAAAGAATCGTTGGCATAGGCAGGTTTCGGGTTCAGGGTAGGGCGCCGAGGCGTTCATTTCTCAGCGCAAGGGTTGGGGGCTTCTTCAAACTCGTAAATGTTCGGGATAGGTGAATAATAACTTGTGTCTGGCAGCAGGTCGTAGTGTGCTCCGAAGTAGGCGTTGAAAATCAAGCGAAAGGTATTGACCGGTGAGATGGTGGGGTAGAGCAAGTCGTTGTGACCGGGCAGATGGTAGGCATTCAAAATGAAAAATTTGCGATTGCCACTCTGAAGCCAGGGGCCGTGATCGCCCTGCAGGATGATGATGGGGGGCTGGCTGGACTCGGCCAGCAGGGTGCGAATAGCCTGTTCAATTTGGCCGGTAATGTATTCTACCTGATTTCGATAGCCCAGTGTGTAGGATTCGGATGTGTATCGCTGGTCTTCGTTGAGGAAGAGACCCGGGTCGGTGAATGAGCCGTCGGGGGCGTAGACGAAGGGCGGGTGCGGCGGTATGATATGGATGAACACGAATTTTGGGCCGGGCATGTGCGCCAGGTCATCCATCTTATCCAGAATGAATTGGGTGCGTTCGCGATAATGCCGACCGTCGAGTTCAGCCAGGTTGAGCAGACCGGTCTCTTCCAGGTGGCGCGCCGGCGTGGTGCGCATCAGCAGGACCTCGAAACTGGTTATGGATTGCCAGAACGAAGGCGGAGCGAGAAAAATGTCTGAATGATCCACTTCGCTCCAGGCGAAGCCGGTGGCAAACGCCACGCTGGTATAACCGGCCTCCTCCAGCATATAGCGGACGGCGCTGTTGTTGATGGAAGCCCAAAGGGTGCGGCGGCTCTGACTCGGCGGTCGGTAGTCGGCGCTCAGGTTTTGGAGGTAGTCGAGATTGAGCGACGAAGCCAGCGATATGTCGGTGCGGTTATAGTTGCTCTGAGCACAGTCGGCAACGTAAAAGCCCATCTGACGCAGATTCTCCAGGAACTGGCTGTTGTCGTAGTCGAATTTCTGCGCCAGGAGGTCGGAACGGGCGTAGGAATCGAGGATGATGTAATAGATGTCGGGCGGGGTTTCCCCGGCAGGGATGCTCAATGGTTGGATGGGAGCAAACTCATCAGCCGGGGTGTCCTGCTCCTGACGGGGAAGCGAGAACCAGAGGACCTGCGCCAAGGTAAAAAGCGCCAGCCCGAGGACGGTGACGTTGAACACCAGCGCGGCTTTCTCAAAATGAGTTTTGGGCCGCGCTGCCCACAGCAGGGAGGCAGCGGCCAGCAAAATCCAGAGAATCCAGAACCATGGGTCGAGAGTCAAATCTTCGAATTGTTCGCCCAGGCTGTCGCGAACATGACCATACGTGAAGATGAGCAGGAACATGGCCCACGAGGCAAAGGCGGCGCGACGCCAGCTCCGGTAGAGCAGGCGCAGCAGGCCGGTCAGGGCAGCGGATAGCAGGATGCAGACCGCAATGGATCGCAGACCGCCGGAGATGCGCATCTCGGAGATGTTGTTCAGGAGCAGGGCCAGGGGCGGGTAGGCCGCAAACGCAAGCGGATACCAGGGGTGGCGGAAGAAGTGGGTGAGATGTCGTTTCATGAGAACTTTTGCATAAGTTGTGGGGTGGATTTGCCTTGCGTGTTTTGCCACGAATTTCTATGAAAAATCTGTGTCAATCTGTGTAATCTGTGTAATCTGTGGCAAAGAAGTGCTTTTGCAACCGGTCTATTTTCGAAAAAAAACGCCCAAAGTCGAGTGACTCTGGACTCAAGGAAAGTTTTTGGAGAATTGCTGGCGTCTTCAGCGAGAACGACGCTGCAGCAGAAATTCCGTGATAGCAAAATCGAGTTCTTCGTCAATATCCCAGGCTTCGGCGGGGTCTATCTCGAACATCAGCGGGCGCTCGCCGAGACGATTGCGCCGCCGCGCCAGGTTCTCACGGGTGAAAAGGTAAATGCAGGAATTTTCCTCGTACACCGGCGGCAGGTCCTGGGTCTGGAGCAGGACGTTCGGGTCGTGGTTCAGGGCGTGACCGTGCTGGTCGTAGAGACGAGTCTGCAAACGGGTGACGGAGAAGAGCGAGTCGTGGGCGGGGTAATTTGCTAGGAAGGTCTGGATGGCGCGCGCGATCGTTTCGGGACGCAGGAGGGGATTGGTGCTGTGGGTCTGCAAATAGAAATCTGCCTCGACCAGCGAGGTGTCGTAGAGGAGAATTTCGTTCATGGGGATTGTGTCAGCCCGCAGGTGGGCGGGACGCTCGACGACGCGCACCTGGGGAAAGTCACGGCGCAGACCGTCCATCACCGGCTCGGAGTCGGTATCTACCAGAATGCCGGTAATTTCCGGGACGGCGAGCAACGTCTCGATGATGTACTGGTAGAGCGGCTTACCGGCCATCAGACGGTAGTTCTTGCCCGGCACGCGTTGACTGTGATGGCGCATGGGGACGAGGGCAAAGATGCGAGGCATTCTCTAGGCTCCTGAATCGTAAGTTTGTGACTCGGTAGGGCTTATTCTACCCCAAGGAGGAACGCTTTGGACAGTGGGAGAACTGTCCAAAAACAAACTTCCCTCTCTTGCGGAGAGAGGGGAGTGGAGAGGCATCATAGGGGGCTTTATCCCTCTTTTACTGGATAGAAGCACAAGCCGGCGGTTCCTGGACCGGTGTGCACGGCCAGAGCAGGGGAGAGTTCGGCGATGAATGATTCAACAACCTGTACTTTGGATTCCACAATTGCTTTGAGTTTTTCTGCCTCTTGCCTGGCCCCGGCATGGACGTAAGCAATCTTGGCTTTCCCTTTGCCAATCGCCTCGCTGACTTTGTCAGCAATGGCCTGGTAGGCTCCCTGTCGGCTGCGCGCAATTCCAAGAGGAACAATGCTGCCATTTTCCATACTGATGAGCGGTTTGATGTTGAGCACCGAGCCGACCAGATGAGTGGCTTTGCCGATCCGTCCACCCAGGTAAAGGTATTTGAGCGTATCGGCTGTTTGAATCATGCGCGTAATGGGGATCATCGCCCGCACCCGGGCTGCGATTTCCTCCAGTCTCAGGCCGGAGAGAGCGGCTCGTGCTGCCTCAATGGCCATCCACCCCTGGCAGAGAGAGACGTTACGGGTGTCAATGACCTCGACTTTGATTTCTGGTCGTTTTTCTTTGAGCATGGATTGGGCAACAGTTGCTGCCTGATAAGCACCGCTTCCCAAGGAGGTCATGTGAATGCTGATAATTTCCTCGTGACCTTCGTCGGCGAGGCTTTCATAGGCTTCGACATAATCACCTGGCCCAGGGCTGGCGGTCGTGGGCAAGAAGCGCGCGGTCATCAGCCAGGCAATGAACTCTTCAGTCTTCACTGTCACCAGGTCGCGCAATACTTCTTCGCCGCGGTGGATGTAATAGGCCACCGTGCGGATATTCAATTCTTTGAGAATTGACTCCGGAATGCTGGCGGTGCTATCGGTCAAAATGGCTACAGGTTTGGGCATGCTGTGCTATCGGTCAAAATGGCTACAGGTTTGGGCATGCTGTGCCTCCAGAAGAATTCTTGTTACTAATTTTGAGTCTCCTGCAAAAAGGTGAAAATCGAACCACAAAGACACGGAGACACGAGTAAGTAAATGAAAGGAAACTTTGTGACTCCGTGTCTTTGTGGTGAAACTTCAGGGCTTTTGCAGTGGAGTCATTAAAACACCTGATCAGTAGAAAAGTTCCATTCGTGTAATTGCGTGCTCGCTGGCAGTGTTTCTAATTGTGGCGCTGAATGTGTATGCCTTGCAATCCTTCTAATCGCTTTCTAGAGTAAATGGATTACAATTTGAGCAAAAATCACTCATCTGGTGAAAAGGAGGCAAAATGTCAAAACACGTGACTCAAGCGATTGTTGTCCATTGCATGGACTTCCGCCTGCAAAAGAGCATCAATGACTGGCTGCAGGGTACTTTTGGGGTGGGGGAATATGATCGTTTGTCTGTGGCGGGCAGCGTCTTTGACCTGGATTTTGTGATGAAACAGGTCAAATTGTCTCACGATCTGCACGAAATTAAAAAGGTGGTGTTAATCAATCACGAGGATTGCGGGGCGTATGGGGCGCAGGGCAACCCCCAACGTCATGCGGACGATTTGCGCCAGGCCGCGCAACGCATTCAGAGAGAAATCCCTGGCCTCGACGTTGAGTTGTATTACCTTCACCTGGATGGCGCTTTTGAGCCTGTTCCCCATGCGGCTTAAGCCATGCTGCGGCGAGGGGGACGACAACGAGATGTCAGGGAGGGGGCGTGGCAGCGAAGATTCCCCTTTGTGTTCCTTCGTGACCTTCGTGTTGTACGAGTTTTGGCAGGGAAGACGCTCGTGATTTCTCTGCAAACAGGCGCTTAACGACTGGGGGCCAAAAGCGTTCAAATTTTTGCAGGAAATCGGCTGAGAAATTGGAAATTTTAATGTGACCGGTCACAAAATTGGGGTAAAATACGCCCATCCATATTTCCTTTTCCAGGAGCAATGACTACTTCTGCCTTGCAAGAAGAACGTGTTCCGCTCGCCAGCCGAATCTGGATCTCGCTGGCTGACGCCTCGGTCGCCATCCTGCAATCGCTGGTGGCTGCCGGGGCGTTGACGTATTATTTCGTCAACATCCGCGGTCTGTCCACCTACTACACTGGCATTGTCTGGCTGCTGTTTGGTATCTGGAATGCAGTCAACGATCCTTTGTTTGGCTACATCAGTGACCGGACAAAGAGTAAACTCGGGCGGCGCATCCCATATATTCGCTATGGGGCGCCGCTTTTTATTCTCAGTTTCATCCTGTTCTGGCTCGACATTCCGGGCGTCAACTCTCAGGTGGGATTGTTCGTGCAAATGCTGCTGGCTCTCTTCCTGTACGATGCTCTTTACACTGCCATTGCCACCAGCCTGTACATCATGCCCTACGAAGTGGCAATTTCCAACAAAGCCCGCTCCAGTATTTACATTTGGAAAATTATCTTCATGGTCTTTACCATTGTGGTACCGGTCGCTATCGAAGCCACAATCAAACCTGAGGTGGGTGACCTGGCTGGCATCAGTTTCTTCCGCTGGTTCATGATTTTGTTCGCCATTGGCATGGGGTTGATCATCTACTTCAGCACCTTTTTCTACAAAGAAAAGCATTACACGCAGGAAGATCAACAGCCAGGCATTGTGGAAGCGCTGGTGCAATGCTTCAAGAACCGTTCCTTCGTCCTGTTCGAAGTACTCAGTTTTACGATCATCTTCGTCCAGACCTCGCTGATGCAAGGACTGTGGTACTACTTTGACGAGATTGATGTGTCCCGCGTACCGTTGTATGTGGCTCTGGCCGTTGGAATTGTCGGCGGCGTTTTCCTCTGGATTAACCGCCGCGAGCCCTGGGGCGTGAAGTTCAGTACCCGCCTGTTCAGCCTTCTCTTTGCGCTGGGGTGTTTCCTGATTGTTCTGTTGGGCAAGAATACTATCGCTGCGACCATCGGTTTCCTGCTCTTCGGGCTGGGATTTGCGGGCGGCATGTATCTGATCCCCCTCATGAATGGCGATGTGGTGGACATGGACGAACACCGCACCGGCTTGCGCCGTGAGGGCATGTATGCGGGTGTGAACAGCCTGATTACCAAGCCGGCCATCAGCCTGGCGCAATGGGTGTTGTTGACCTTTATGAGCGCCTGGGGCTATGATCAGACTCTGGGCAAAGGGATGCAGTCGGCCAGCGCCGAAACCGGTATTTTGCTTGGCTGGGCGCTGGTTCCAGGAATTTTGCTCTTTCTCTCTTATGTGGTCTTGCACTGGTACCCGCTCGATGGGCAGGAGTGGCTGAACATCAAGGCGAAACTGGCTGAAGTGCACAAGGAAAAAGAGCGCAAATACCTTGAATCGCAAGGGTACAAATTCGTCGAGTAACACCCTCTCACGGAATGGCTACAAACACAGGTGACTCTCCTGCAAAAAAACTAAACACAAAGGTCACGAAGGGACACAAAGGAAAATCTTTTCATTGCCAACTGTTGTGCACTTTGTGTCCTTTGTGGTTACTAACCTTTTTGCGATGAAGTCACAGGTGGAGCAAGATAATACTTTGCCGCTGCGTTTTAGAATCGAACAGGGCGGGAGCAATCCCGCCCCTGTTGCTTTACAGATTCAATTTGGCCAGAAATTCCCCTACCCGGCGGTCGTATTCGGCCTGATTGTTCCAAAACGCCTCGGCGTGATCGGCACTGGGGGCCAGGTAAATCTCCTTGAGCGGGCTTCCCGCCGCTTGATACAGGGCCTCACTCATGTGCGCGGGGGTGAAACGGTCGTCGCGCCCGTGTGCGAAAAAAACAGGGCAGGTGAGCCGCCTCGCATCGCGCACAGGCGAAATATCCCCAAAGGACATGCCGCACAGCACTTTTGACCAGAGGCTGGCCAGGGGCAGTAACGGAAAAGCCGGCAGGTGATAATCTGTTCTGAGATGATAGGCCAGCAGTTCATTCAGGTCGGAAAAAGCACAGTCAGAGATGAGAAAGGCCACGCCGGGGGTGCGCGCCGCAAACTGGATGGCCGTGGCCGCCCCAAACGATTCTCCCATTACCCCCACCGGACCACCATTTGGCAACACCTTCTGCGCCCAGGCATACCAGGCGGCCAGGTCATCTTTCTCATACCAGCCAAACGTGCTCCAGCGTCCTCCGCTGCGCCCGTGATTGCGATGATCATAGAGCAGCACGTTGAAGCCGCGTTTGCGGAAAATTTTGACGTATTTGACCGAGCCAAACAGGCTGTAGGTGATGCCGTGCGCAATGATGACGGTTTTTTGCGCGCCTGACAGCGGCAGATAAATCCCAAAGAGGGGGTAACCATGCACGGATTGGATGGTGACCTCTTGTTTTTTCCACCCCAGCCATTCCGCTTCATTCATCCGACCGGTCTCAATTTCGGTGCGGTAGGTCTCTTCTACCGTATAAACTTTGGGGTGAATGACTTGCAGGGCAAAGTATAGCCCGACTCCCAGCAGGGCGGCGATTAACAAACCAAAGAAGCAGAAAAGTGTCAGGAAAATGGACAAGGTCAAGGCTCCAGAAAGGTGTACTTCCGAATTATACAATGCAACGCGGTATAATCGGAATATCACTTCTCCGAAACGGAACTTTTCTCATGCCCCCTCGCAAATCTGCTTTTGACCAGTTGGATTACGACATTATCCAGGCGTTGCACCAGGACGCGCGTATGCCTGCCTCAGAAATTGCCCGTCGGACGGGGACCAATGAACGCACTGTGCGCAAACGCATTGACCGTCTGGTGGCCGAAAACGTCATCCGGCTGACAGCAATTCTTAACCCGCTGGCTTTTGGCTATGTGACTGCTGCTGACATCCTGCTGGAGGCTGACCCGGCTCGCGAAGAAGAAATTGTCCAGAGTTTGTTTGCTATGCCCGAAATCACCTATGTAGCCTTTGGGCAGGGGTCGCAAGAAATTTCGATCGAGGCGCGTTTCAAGGACAACGAAGCCCTGCGCGAATTTTTGCGCAAGACTCTGCCATCTATCCCTGGTGTGACTGTGAGCCGTTATGCGCTTGTGCCACGCATTTTACGCAACATTGATGAATGGCTGCCACCTCGCGAGGATTTTGGCCTGGAATAGGTGCGAGGAGTCCCCTTGCTGCGACTTTTACCGCTCCAGCCGGAGCGGTTTTCTTTTTTGGGGGAAATAGTGACATTTATCACTATTATTTCTCCCGTCAAGGATGTATAATGATGATGTATTCGGAATTTTATAGTTCCGAAACGGAATAAATAATTTAGCAGAAAGGACACCTGCCATGACTCTTCGCCACTTCATTGACACCCAAGATTTCACCAAACAAGAACTGCTCGACATGATCGAACTCACCCGCCGCATCAAAGCCGCCGATAAGCAAGGCTGCACGCCTAAACTGCTGGAGGGCGCTTCGCTGGCCATGATTTTCGAAGAACCCTCCACCCGCACGCGCGTCTCGTTCGAGGTGGCCATGACCGAACTGGGCGGCCACGCCCTCTATCTCAAGCCGGGTGAGATTCACCTCGGCGTGCGCGAGTCCATGTACGATACCGCCAAAGTCCTCTCGCGCATGTGCGACGCCATCTTCTGCCGCGCCCTCAAGCACGAGACCGTGACCGAACTCGCCAAACACGCCGATGTGCCAGTCATCAACGGCCTGACCGAT
>DAOTZT010000412.1:0-4522 GCA_034434255.1 Anaerolineales bacterium
AACAGGGGTGTCACTGCGAACGAGCGCTTTTTGCGAGTGAAGCAGTCTCCCAAAGCATGGTTTTTCCTGTTCAAGACGAGATTGCTTCGGGCAGAGAACGCCCTCGCAATGACAGCCTGAATAGTTACCTCGAAACTTCTGGGAATCATCGTGCTGGCAGTCATTTTTGGCGGTATTTCTCTCTCGTCTGCCCTGGGGTATTGGAACACCGAGGGCAGTGGAGGCAGCCATGGGAACGGCACCGTCTCTGTTTCCGGACAGCCTGAGGAGGAGTCGATTCGGGGCAGAACCACCTTTCAGGACCTGCTCGCGATGGGCCTGCCCCAGGAAACCATCGAACGCGTTATCGGCGGCCCGATGCCAGACCCGCTGACGAGGGTCAAGGATTACTGCGCTGCAAACGGCCTGGATTTCGAAACAATCCGAGAAGCATTGCAGGCAGAACTCAATCAACTGGACGGTTAAGCAAGATTCCCGGCGCTGAGTCGGGGATTTTGCTGATGGCCGAGGCAGAGAAAAGCCGTCTTGTCTTGAACCGCCTACGGTTCCCTCACTGCCCGCCAGACGGCATCCAGCGCCTGGAGGGCACTCAGCCGGTGAACGGCTGCTGCTTCGGGGGTCAAATACACGTCCCCCTGGTACGACACTTCGGGACGCGTGTATAGGCCGCGGTTCGGCAAGTCCTCGACCGCGGCCCAAAAATTCCAGAACGGGAGGCCGTATTCAACAGCCAGGGCAGCATAAGCGTGATTGACTCGCTCGTCGAGTTCGCGATTATCGGCCTTACTGGCCAGAATCGGCACCACACCGGCAGCCAGTAACTGATCAATGATGCGGCGTATGTAAACTTCATTGCGCAGTTCGTAGTGCGTGCCGACATGAATAAACATAAAAGAGGGGCGGTGCAGGCGCAATTCACACGCCAGGGGCGTTTCATAAGGAGTGCAGGTATAACGATTTTGATGCCAGGCCGCCCATAAAACCGCGGCAGCCGTTGTGCCTGGACGAATCGTTGGGCCATCGCGATCGAACGAACCAGCGAACCAGGCCACGGTCTCTTGCAAATTTTCTGGCAGAGCAGCCACAGCAAGGGGATCGGTATCGTAGAGGCCCAAAAACACGTTCGGCTCTGATTGACAGTCGCCAATCACCGAAAATACATGGGCATCATTGCCCCGCATCTGACCTTGCTGGTACACCTCGCGCATTTTTTCACTGACGATGGGGATCACCGGCCAGTGGTGCCAGTCAGCCGGGTCCAGGGTCAGTTCAGCAGGCAGCGGCGTCGAGGTCGGCGTCGGGAGGGGGGTGCTGGTGGCTGTTTCCAGAGGAAGAAATGTCTCGGTCGGGGCGAGCAGGATCACAGGTCCAGGCAGCGTGGACGTAGAGGTGAGGGTGGGCGTGGGGTCCATCGGATGGAAGGGCGTGGCAGTCGCTGTCCCATTGACCGTGGGAGTCCCGACCGGAAGAACAGCAGGAGAACACGCTGCCAGCAAGCACAACAGGGATAAAAGAGGAAGGTCGCGACGGAACATGTGGACGATTTTAACGCTTCTGGCGTAAAATAACACCATGCACGCACGACGTTCTCTCCTCTATGTCCCTGGCGATGATCGCCACAAAATCGAAAAGTCACTCACCTTCGGCGCCGACTGCATCTGTCTTGACATGGAAGACGGTGTGGCCCAAAACCGCAAAGCAGAAGCCCGCCTGACGATTGCTGCGGCTCTGCGCGACCTGGACTTTGGCTCTTCCGAAAAACTGGCGCGCATCAACCCGGTTGGTTCCGGGCTGGAGGAAGCCGACCTGGAAACCGTCCTCCCCGCCCGGCCCGATGGCATTGTCCTGCCCAAGGCTGAAACGCGCCAGCAACTGGATTGGGTTGCCGAAAAAATCGAGGGCGCCGAACTGGCACACGGCTGGCCGATGGGCTCGATTCGCTTGATTGTGGATGTGGAAACCGCCCGTGGCATTCTCAACCTGAGAGAGATTGCCTCCCACCCGCGCCTGGAGGCGCTGATCTTTGGGGCTGAGGATTATGCCGTCAGCATCGGCGCCCAGCGAACGGTGGAAGGCTGGGAAGTGTTCACAGCCCGCTCGCTGGTGGTGATGCATGCCCGGGCGTTTGGCTTGCAGGCGATTGACATGGTGACCGTGGACTACCGGGACCTGGAACGTGTGCATCGGGAGGCGCTTTTTGGGGCGCAGATGGGGTACACCGGCAAACAGGTCATCCACCCGGCGCAGGTGGGACCGGTACAGGAGGCGTTCACTCCCGACGAGGCAGCGATTCGCTCAGCCCAGCAGTTGGTGGAGATGTTTGAAGCCCATCAGCGGGAGGGACGCGGTGCGTTTGGGTTAGATGGTCAGATGATTGATTTGCCCCTGGTGCGCGCTGCGCAGAATGTCCTCGAGCGAGCCCGTGCTGCCGGTAAACTGCCTGCTGCATAACAGGAAGGGCTTGCCGTTCCTGTGAACTGGCAAGCCCTCTTTCAGAATTTTTGTAAGCAGAAGGGGAAATTAAAATTTATTGACTCCACTGCAAAAACCCTGAAGTTTCACCACGAAGACACGGAGTCACAAAGTTTCCTTTCATTTACTTACTCGTGTCTCCGTGTCTTTGTGGTTCGATTTTCACCTTTTTGCAGGAGACTCATTTATTGCTTTTGGATGGTTTCCTGCTCATCATCCGAGGATTTGATTTCGCGGATTTCGCCAGTGATGACAAACAGGGTACGCTCGCAAATGTTCGTTACCCGATCGGCAACGCGTTCCAGGTTGTGCGCCACCCACAACAGCCAGTTCGCGCGCTCGACCGTGCGCGGGTCCTGAATCACGTACAACATCAGTTCGTGATAGACCTGATTGTAAAGAGCATCTACTTCGTCATCCTCCGTCGGGATGGCGCGGGCGGCTGCCGCGTCCTCCTGAACAAAAGCCGTTAAGGCGCGGTGCAACATATCCACCGCTTTGCGCGCCATGTAGGGAATGTCAATCAGGGGTTTGAGCAGCGTCTGCTCACCCATGCGCACATTGACAGTGGCAATGCCTTTGGCGTAATCGCCCATGCGTTCCAGTTCACCGGCAATTTCCAGGATGGAGGCCAGCAAGCGGAGGTCATGTGCCATCGGTTGTTGGGTCGCAATGAGGACCATCACCTGATTCTCAATGGCAAACCGTCTGGCATTGATCCGCGCGTCCGCTGCATAGAGGCGACGGGAAGCATCCAGGTCGCGTTTTCTGAGTGCCTCGACATTGTCGAGAATGGCCTGTTCGACCATGCTTCCCAGGACCAGGATTTCATCCTTAAGTTGCTGAATTTCGGATTCAAAAGTTTTGCGCATGAGGCCCTCACTTATCCAAAGCGCCCGGTCACATAGTCTTCGGTGCGTTTGTCAGATGGACGGGTAAAGATTTTATTGGTTTCATCGAATTCGATGACCGTACCCGAACGCGTCTCGCCAGTGAGCATCATCATGGCGGTGTAATCGGAGACGCGCGCTGCTTGCTGCATGTTGTGAGTGACGATGACAATGGTAAAGTATTGTTTGAGTTCCTGCATCAACTCTTCAATTTTGAGGGTGGCAATCGGGTCCAGGGCCGAGGCGGGTTCGTCCATGAGGATGACTTCTGGCCGGACGGCAATGGCACGGGCAATGCACAAGCGCTGTTGCTGACCGCCAGAAAGAGCCAGGCCAGATTGTTTGAGTTTATCCTTGACCTCATCCCACAAAGCCGCCTGGCGCAGGGAATTTTCAACCAGTTCATCCATATTCCCTTTGTAACCATGAATGCGCGCTGCCCAGGCGATGTTTTCGTAAATGGACTTCGGGAACGGATTCGGTTTCTGGAACACCATCCCGATCCGATAGCGCACCTCGACCGGGTCCACGTTTTTGTCATACAGATTCTGCCCGTTGAACAGCACTTCTCCTTGGGTATGGACGCCAGCATAGAGTTCGTTCATCCGGTTGAAGGCGCGCAGCAGGGTGCTTTTGCCGCAGCCAGAGGGGCCGATGATGGCCGTGATTTTGTGACGCGGAATTTTGATGTTGACTTCCGTCACGGCGAGGAAGGAACCGTAGAAAATGTTGAGATTGCGTGTCTCAAGAACATAGTCGTTGTTTGTCATGTTGACGTACTCCAAAGATCAATATTTGCGTGCAAAGCGATTGCGCAGCAGGATGGCCGAGGCATTCAGGCTGAGCAGCATGACCAGCAAAACGATGATGGCCGCAGCCGCCAGGTGACGCCATTCGTCCTGGGGACGGGAGGTCCACTGATAGATTTGAATGGGAAGAGTGGTAAAGCGGGAGAAAAATGTCGGATCGAAGGAGATGGCCGTGGAGGCGCCCACCACCACCAACGGGGCGGTCTCGCCGATGGCGCGGCTGACAGACAGGATGGTGCCGGTCAGGATGCCGGGCAGAGCGTTGGGCAGGACATGCGACCAAATGGTCTGCCACTTGGTCGCGCCCAGCCCGTAACCGGCCTTGCGCAGCGATTGCGGGACGGCGCGGAT
>DAOTZT010000413.1:0-1624 GCA_034434255.1 Anaerolineales bacterium
CGCCCATGCGCGTCACGCCGATGGGCCTGTCGCGGACTTCGTCCGATTCGAGCAGAACGTACCACTGGTTGCGAATCATTGTTTCTCCTCAAGCAACCTGCCGGGCTGCACGCTGGAACAGTTGCTTCAGCCCGTAGCCTGCCATGAACAAACCGTAGAACAGGAACACCGCCAGGTATTCAATGAACGGGATGCGAATCACCTCGTTGACGCGGGCAAAGTCTCCGCTCAAGCCGTAGAATAAGCCCACGCCGAGGACGAAAACCGCCGCCAGCGCCCAGCGCGCACGGGCGCTCAACCCCAGGCCATGCATTTGCGTCAGCACGATCATGGCGCTGAAGCCGAAGAAGAACATGGGCCACAGGCCTTTTCCCTGATAGATGGCGACCAGCGTTCCATGCACCAGCACCAGCGCTTCCAGGCTGAACTTCCACCATTTGTTCAGGTGAGCGCGGTTGAAGAGCAGCACCGACTGCGAGAGCAAGGCGAACATGTAGAAGAAGCCCGCCAGGTGGCCGAAGGTGTTTTCCATCGGGTGATACCAGAAGGTGTAAATCAACGCCCACGAGAAGAGATAGCCATGATAGCGGCGCACGACGTCGAGAAACGCCTGATGGAACTTGATTTTCTTCCCTACGAACAACCCGCGGCGCGGCGCTTCAAGGATCAGGATGAAGACCAGCATCAGGACGACTGAGCCTTGCGAAGTCACTTCGGGGACGGCAATGGCCAGCCCGTCGTACCACAGTTGAGTCTGAATCCAGTGCAGGGCAAAGCCGCCCAGGTTGACAGCAGCCATCGCCCAGTTAAACCAGCGGAAGCCGCTTTCGTATTTCGGTCTGGCGCGCTGCGCAGCCCAGATCACCGCCCAGGCAGCGATGTTGTGCAGGGCATATCCCAGCCAGGCAGTGACGTAGGCCATCGTCGTGGG
Source organism: Anaerolineales bacterium (assembly GCA_034434255.1). Classification (GTDB taxonomy): domain Bacteria; phylum Chloroflexota; class Anaerolineae; order Anaerolineales; family Villigracilaceae; genus UBA877. The sequence continues at coordinate 932 of DAOTZT010000413.1, forward strand.
GTTGCGCGTTTGCCAGGGATAGAAGAATGAATAGTATTTTTCGTTGACCACGTCGAAGCGGGTTTGCAATCCGCTGGCAGTGATCCAGATGACAGCGGTCAGGGCCGTGACCACTGCCAGGAGGGAAAGGTAGGTGGTTTTTTGAGTGTTTTGATTCATCGTATTCTCACTCCTTAGAATTTTTTACAGCAACTCCGGCGGGACAGGCGCGGGCACCTGTTCGGGGAAAATGGTATGCAGGACGTTCAGCACCTTGTAGGCAAAGTCCGGGTCGAAGGTGTAAAAGCCTTCGTACATGCGCGGTTCGTGGGGCAGGCGTTGGGTGTTGATTTCTTCGGCCAGCAAGGTCATGTGGACGCCTGGCCCGTAGGCAATGACAAACCAGTATTGCTCCAGGGGAGTACCTCCAGTGTCCACGATGATGGTTTTGCGCAGGTTGGGCGGAGGAACGTCCAGAGCGCCATAGAGCCACAGACCTTTGGCCGCTTCGGCCACTTTGTCATATCGTTCCTGCTGGTCGGCGAAACGCGAGAAGGCCTGGAAGGAGACGTGGGTATCCGCTACGCCGGGATTGGCCATGACGAAATCTTCGATCATGTGGCTGATTTCGACCATTCCCTGGACGGTGAAGATGTAGCGGAAGTTGACCCGTTGTAAATCCTGATTGGTGGCGCTTTTGAGGAAGGCCTCGCT
>DAOTZT010000414.1:0-12325 GCA_034434255.1 Anaerolineales bacterium
AACAGGGGTGTCACTGCGAACGAGCGCTTTTTGCGAGTGAAGCAGTCTCCCAAAGCATGGTTTTTCCTGTTCAAGACGAGATTGCTTCGGGCAGAGAACGCCCTCGCAATGACAGCCTGAATAGTTACATCACTTGATGAACACTCATCGCAGTATGGTCAATGGGCTTAAGGGATTGCATAACAACCCTCCTGAAAAATAAAACGCCACCTGACCCGTCCTTTTCTCTCTTAAAAGGCAAACAACAGCACGGCGACAATATCGCTGTGATAGAACTTCACATGCGGGATTCGCGCGCCGTTTCCTCGGTCAGGTGGACATATCTGATTTTTGCAAGGATATGGCGGCTACGAATCCCGCCACAGACACATACAAGCAAACATTAGGCAAACTCCAAATTTTTATGATAAATTTGATGTAAATTATATAGTAAGACCGCAATCTGTCAAGACAAAAAAGGACAACCTTGCAGTTGTCCCTTTTTCTACAAACGACAGCAAGCGCTGTGCCACAAGAAACAGAATTACTCTTCCTTCTTGTCAGCCAGTTCCTTTTTATGCGCCTCGATAATGGCGCTGGCAATATGCGACGGCACAATTTCGTAGTGATCAAATTCCATGCTGAAGACACCGCGACCACCGGTCATCGAGCGGAGATGGGTGGTGTAGCGGAGCATTTCAGCCAGAGGAACCTGCGCCAGGATGACCGTCCGGCCACGCTCCGACTCGGTTCCCTGAACACGACCGCGGCGGGTGTTGAGGTCGCTCATGACGTCCCCCATGTATGCATCGGGGACGGTGATGCGCACATTCATAATCGGCTCAAACAGCACCGGCCCGGCCTGCTGGACCGCCAGTTTGAACGCTTCACGACCGGCAATTTCGAAAGCCACCGGCTTCGAGTCGACGGGGTGCTCTTTACCGTCATACACAATCACTTTAACGTTGCTCATCGGGAAGCCAGCAATGACACCTTGCTGCATGGTGGCGCGAATGCCCTTGTCAATTGCAGGCAGGTAAGAGCGAGAGAGGTTCATGCCCACCAGTTCATCGGTGAACTCGTATTCAGCATCCGGCAACGGCTCAATGCGCAGCCAGACTTCGCCAAACTGGCCTGCACCGCCGGTTTGTTTCTTATGACGATAATTCGCATCTGCCTTTTTGGTAATGCCTTCACGGTAGGGAACCTTCGGCTCCTCAATCAGCAGCCCGACCTGGAACTTGGACTCAGCACGACGAATGGCGACATCAATGTGTTGATCGCCCATGCCCTGCAAAATGGTCTGCAAGGTGGCCGGTTCGTTGTACCAGGACAGAGTCATGTCCTCTTCGCACAGGCGGGTGAGCGTAGGCGTAATCTTTGCTGCATCGGCCTGAGTCTTGGGAGAAATCGCAACCCGGTAGAGAGCATTGGGATATTGCGGCTTGGGCAGCGTCAGCGGATGGTTTTTGTCGCACAACGTGTCGCCCGTGCTGGTGACCGAAAGTTTGGCCACGGTGCCAATATCGCCGGCATGGAGCATTTTCTGCGGGATGGCTTCTTTGCCGCGCAAGACAGCGAGGGAGGCCATCCGCTCTTCAGCGCCCTTGGTCTGGTTCCAGATGCGAGCATCTGCTTCCAGCGAGCCAGAATAAATGCGGAAATAGGTCAGTTTGCCCACGAACGGGTCAGCGGTGGTCTTCCAGACATAAATCGCCAGCGGGCCAGCATCGGAGCAAGTCAGTTTTTCTTCCCCGTCTTTGCCCTGAGCAATCGCAGCCGGCGCTTCTGCTGGAGAGGGGAACAGATTGATGATGGCATCAAGCAGCGGGAGAATGCCCTTCTCATGCGCACCGGCAGTGACAAACACCGGCACAAAGGTCCCGGAACGGACAATCGCCTTCAACCCCTGAAGCAATTCCTCGTCGCTCAAAGAGCCTTTTTCGAAATACTTTTCCATCAACGCGTCGTCGCCTTCGGCGGCGGCTTCCATGAGCGCAGTGCGAGCCTCTTCTGCAGCCGATTTCAGGTCAGCGGGAATCTCTTCAGCGGTCTTTCCTTCGTTGGCATAGGCTTTCATGGTCAACAAATCAATGACGCCTTTGAAAGCCGCCTTCTCACCCCACGGCAACTGGACGGGAATCAGGCGCACCGGTGAAAATTCCTGCACCGAGGCCAGCGCTTTCTTGAAATCCGCGTTGTCGCGGTCCATTTTGTTGATGACCAAAAAGCGCGGCAATTTCATCACGTCGCAGTAATGCCAGGCAATTTCGGTACCAACCTCCAGACCTGACACCGCGTCCACCAGGACCAGCGCCCCATCGGAAACGCGCAATGCTGAGATGACCTCGCCCACAAAGTCGGTATAGCCAGGAGTATCGAGCACATTGATCTTATGGTTCTTGTACTCCACCGGCAATACACTCGTGGAAAGAGACAATTTGCGACGAATTTCTTCTTCCTCAAAGTCCGAAACCGTCGTGCCATCTTCGATCTTTCCCAGGCGAGTCGTAGCCCCTGTGACATGGAGAAAAGCCTCGCCCAACATTGTTTTGCCACCCGAACCGTGTGATACCAGCGCCACGTTTCGGATGAATTCGGTAGTATATTCTTTCATGTGCGAACCTCGCGAAGAGATGGATTAGGATGATTCCAGCCGCCTGATTATACCAATCTTTTTGAAATTTGCATTTGCTGTGTTGCAAAAGCATCCCAATCTGTCGTTGGGCGCAGCGAAGCACTCCCATCCCAAGCACGGAGATTGCAGTCCCGTCGGGTACACTTCACAGTCGCCGCCGAAGCCTGCCGCAAGCGCACCGTAGCGGGCAGTTCAGAGTGAAAAACAGAGGGTTTCTTTCAATTACTCCCCCACAAAGCGCATGAAGACCTGATTACCCAGAAGCCGGGCGTGCGGTGCCAGACGAAGGTGAGAATCGTCCGCCCCACCTGAGAGAGGGAGTTGCACCCATTCCACCAGCCCCAATCGGAGTAATTCGTCAATCTCCTTGTTAAAAACGTCCATCATCTGGACCCCAAACCGGTCAGCAAATTCCCGCACCGATACGCCCTGACGCGTCAGGCGCAACCCCAGCATCATCATCTCCTGCATCTGCTCGCGCGGCGTGAGGCGCTGACGGCTGATACAGGCTGGCGAACAGGGGGAATGGAGAGAAGACGGCGAACGGCGCCCAGACGAGGATCGGCCCCTCCCAGACGCGGAATCGGTCGTGGAAAGTCGCTCGATATAGGAATTGATTCGCAAGATATTGGCAAAGCGCCCCCCCCCGAAATAGCCGTGCGCCCCAGCGCCAAAGCCGAGGTAAGGCTCACAGCGCCAGTACGTCAGGTTATGGCGGCAGGCAAAATGAGGCGGCAAAATACCAGCGGAAAAGCCATCGTCCAATGCCCAATTCGAAATTTCATACTGAACGTAGCCGTGGGCTTGCAAAATCTCCCCGGCCCACTCGTACATTTCCGCCGCCGCGTCGGGGTCGGGGAGCGGAAGCAGGCCACGGGCCGCCCAACGTCCAAACGGGGTCCCGTGCTCAAGGGTCAGGGCATAGAGCGAGAGATGCTCCGGACGCAGCACAACGGCTTGTTTGAGGGTAGCAGACCAACGGTCGAGGCGCTGCTCGGGCAGGCCGTAGATCAGGTCAAGGTTCAGGTTGTCGAATCCGGCCCGACGCGCCCACTCCACAGCGTGGAAAACATCGAAGGGGTCATGAATGCGTTCCAGTTGACGGAGTTCATCTGGATGGAAAGACTGGACCCCAAAACTGATGCGATTGAAGCCAAGAGCACGCAGCCCGCGCAATGAGTCGAGGGTCACTGTGCCGGGGTTGGCTTCGAGCGAAATTTCGGCTTCAGGCAGAAGGTCGAAGGAATTGTGCAGGGTGGCGAAGATTTGCTCAAAGTGCGCAACCGTCAACAAGGACGGGGTCCCGCCGCCAAAGAAGACGGTGTGAACAGCCTGCCGGTCGGGAAATTGCAAGCCAACCATCTCAATTTCGCGACAGAGAGCCTGGACATAGGCGGGAATACGGCTTTCCTGACCCGCGTAGGTGTTGAAGTCGCAATAGGCGCAGCGATGAACGCAGAAAGGAATGTGCAAATAGAGCGAAAGCGGCATAGGAGGCAAAGAAGCGGGAGGAAGCAATCAAAATCCTGCGCCAAAGATTTCCCCACCGAGTTTGAAGCCCGCTGCTTCGAGGCGGGGAGAAAATAGCGGGCGTATTCCGGTGGGGCGTAACTGGCCCAAAATTTTTCCATCTGGCGAGATGCCCGTCTGCTCAAACTTGAAGATATCCGTCAGGGAAACCACCTCCCCCTCCATTCCGGCCACTTCGGTCACGTAGGTCATCTTACGCGTCCCATCTGGCAGACGGGCAAGATGGACAATGAGATGAATAGCCGATGCAATCTGCTTGCGAATGGCCAGCAGCGGCATATCGAGTCCGGCCATCATGGCCATTGTCTCGAGGCGAGCGATGGCATCGCGCGGACTGTTGGCATGCAGGGTGGTTAACGATCCGGTATGACCGGTATTCATCGCCTGGAGCATGTCCATCGCTTCCCCGCCGCGCACTTCGCCGATGATGATTCGATCGGGCCGCATGCGCAAGGCATTGCGAACAAGGTCACGGATGGTTACTGCACCCGTTCCATCGACACCGGCTAATTTCGTCTCTAATCGCACGACGTGGCGCTGCTTCAATTTCAACTCAACAGCGTCTTCAATGGTAACAATCCGTTCGCGCTCCGGGATGAATGCCGAAAGCGCGTTCAAGATCGTCGTTTTCCCCGAACTGGTATTGCCGCTCACCAGGATATTCAAGCGGGCCACCACACACGCCTCGAGGAATTTCGCCATGTAGGGCGTCAGGGTTTGCAATTCCAGTAAATCTTCTACCGTTATTCTGGTTTGCAAGAACTTACGGATCGTCAGGTGCGGCCCATCCACTGCCACGGGTGGAATGATCACATTGACGCGTGACCCATCGGGCAAACGAGCATCAGCGACAGGATGATCGTCGTCCACGCGCCGTCCCAAGGGGTGGACAATTCGCCCGATAATGCGCATCAGGTGTTCTTCGCTTTCAAAGCGTAAATCCGTTTCCAGCAACTCGCCATTTCGCTCAATGAAGATATTATCCAACCCGTTGACCATAATCTCGCTGATTTCCGGGTCGGCCAGCAATAACTCCAGTGGTCCATACCCGACCAGTTCCGCCATAGCAGATTCCACGACTTCATTGCGTAATTGGGGAGAAAGGGCCGTTGCAGGCGTGCTGTTGAGAATCTCTTCCAGCCACTGCCGGATGGCAGCACGATTTTGGCGTTCGCTTTCGGGCCGGTCGGGCAACTCACGGCTGGCCTTTTCAAGCAGAAAATTTCGTAAGCGCAGTAAGCGCGGATCACTTAAAACCGGAGAATGAACGTGATGTTGATAAGCAGTGTCCATGTTTCCTCCAGGTTCAGTATAGCATAGGAAGACTCGAAAATAAAACCTGTCCTGCCCTTTGTGCGCTGGCCCAAGCACGTTGGCTGGGACTGGAGTTGACATTCCCCAGCACATGAGTTGACATTCCCCAGCACATCGGGTATCCTTGCGCACGTCCGGGTGGGTCCGGCGCGGCGGAGCCTTTCGAACCCCGTCAGGTCCGAGAGGAAGCAGCGGTAAGGAAGTGTCTTCGGGTGCCGCCGGGTAGCCTGCCCGGATATTGTTTTTCTCCCCTGCCTGTGGCAAAATACAATCATGTCGCGGTGGTTGCGCTTTTTCATCTTTCTCATCCTGGGATTGGCCGCGGGCCTGCTCTACGGCTGGGTTATCAACCCATTAAGGTACGTGGATACCAGCCCCGAATACCTGAGCGCCGACTACCAGACCGATTACGTCCTGATGGTGGCAGAAGTCTACGCCGCCGAGCGTGACCTGGAAACTGCCACGCGCTTCCTCAGCCGCTTCTCCCCGCAGCCGCCTGCTGCAGTCGTTTCAGCCGCCCTCGATGACGCTCGCTCCATCGGTTATGCTCCTGCCGACTTGCGGCAGATCGAATCGCTCTGGGCTGCCCTTCAGGCACTCCCCGCACATCTGCCATGAGACTTTCTCGCCGCCGACGGGCTTTTTCCACCTTTGACACCCAGGAACGCAAGGCTGCCAGACAACTGGAGCCGCTCCTGGGCCTTTTACTGGGCCTGTCGCTGGGGCTGTGGATCGCCTGGGTCGCGGCGCCGCGGGCCAGCGTGGACCCGTCCCCGGCTGCCCTGCGCAGTGATTACAAAGACGACTACCGCCTGCTGATTGCTTCTGCCTACGCTGCCACTGGCGACCTGGAACGCGCCCGCGTCCGTCTCTCCCTACTTGCTGACCCCGACCCCGTTGCTGCCTTGCTTGAACAATCTGAGCGCGCCCTGGCTGCCGGCGCATCGCAAAAAGACGTCATCCGTCTCTATACCCTGGCCGAAGCCGTGAAACAACCGCTCCCCTCTCCGACCATTGCCACCGCAACCGCCACGCTGCCTGCGCCCCAGTTTACCTCTACTCCTCCACCTTTTCACGTGGTGGTACGCCAGACGATCTGCGACCCCACCCTCCCCGCCGGCCTGGTACAAATCGAGGTCCGCAATGCCGCCAAACAGCCGCTGCCGGGAGTGACCATCCTGGTCTCCTGGGAGAACGGGCAGGAACGCCTGCACACCGGCCTGAAACCCGAACTGGGTGCCGGTTACGCCGACTTCGTCATGTCACCTGGCCTGACCTACCTCGTTCAAATCCCCCCCTCCGGCGAAGCGGTGGAGGGACTGACCCCTCCCCTCTGCACAAACGAAGAAACAGGTACGAATTATTTGGGCGGATATTTGCTTATTTTAGAACAAAAGTAAAGCGCAGACTTTCAGGGCTGAGCATTGGCGCCCGCCTGCTTCAATGCAAACAACCGATACACAGAGTCGTGATAGAGCAGGGAAAGCGCAGAACAGGACACCGCGAAATCGTTTGACAGAACAACATGCGTGACCCCCTGCCCCGCCAGTTCGTCGAGCAGGTCACAATTGCCCGACTCGTAAAAATGCTGAGCATTCAGGAAGCGGCTATACCACTCGATCACCTCCGCGTCGCGGTAGGGGATCGAGAAAAAATCTCCATAAACAGGAACAGCAGCGTTCAATCGAAAATCATAAAGTTTCGGGGGAATGAGATACACCTGGCCGGGTTGACGATGACCAGCCACATAAGCAGCAAGGGGACGCGAAGGAGTTTCAGATCGTTCGACCACATCCAGGCCAGTGCGAAATATGCCAGCCAAAACAAGTAACGCAATTCCAGTCATCACAGCAAAGCGAAGGCGGGCAACGCAGTGCGCAGGCGTCCAGCCGACAAGCAAGCGAGCAAGTTCAGCAATCAGCACAGCGGCAGTCACCGGCACCAGCCAGGAAGAAAGCCGCCAGGGAAAAATCAACGCCAGCGCCTGATTGCCAGAGACAACTTGTAAGAGGGTCAGAACAAGAGAGATACTCAAGGGGAACACCAGCAGCAGAAACAAGCGGTGACGGCGCATCACCACCAGGGCAGTGACCACCACGGCGAGTTTGACAAGAGTGGTAGCATCGAACCAATCCTGGATACGGGCGTGATGTGGGATGCGGATATTGACAAGAATGTCGCGGGCGCGCGCGGCCAGCAGGGGGTCACTGCCGCTAAACTGCAGCCAGGTATAGGTCAGAATAGGGGAAACTGTCGCCAGCGCCAGTGCGCCCATCAGCATAGCCTGTTTCCATTGTTTTTTCCAAAAAACGAGTTCAAGCAAATAGGCAAGTATCAACACTCCAGCGCTAAGGAGGTAAGTAGGATGAACGGTAGCGGCAAACACGGCGCTCAAAACAGCCCCAAACACCTTCCCTTGCAGGAAAAACCAGAGAGAAAGGAGCAGAAACACTCCAAACGTACTCGGTTGAAACACCGGTCCCAGCAAGCGCTGCCCGGCCACTCCGCCATCAAACAAGTAGGCCCAATTGGGACCAGCCAGGTTGGTCAATAAGTAACGCAACGCCGGGGAATGCTGAACAAACGTCAATGTGAGGAAAACGGCAAATACAAGTGGCGATTTTTTGAGGGGGACAACCGTCTCCACGATACCGATCAACGAAAACAAATAAATGCCCATCAAAAAAGCATAGACTACGTAAAGGACAGGCAAGACGTTCAGACGGCAGGCCCATTCCACAATCAGGCTAAAAACTGGCGTGGGGTCCGCCGTAGAAGCCAGCCAGTCTTCGGACAGCGTTCCCATTCCACAATGCGCCAGGCCATGGACAAAATACTGGTACTGATTTGAAGTGTAAAGAGGGGACTGGGCGTAAGAAACTGCAAAAAGCGTTGTGAGAATAAGAAAGAGAGCAGTTTTGTGCCATGTTGCTGAAGACATCATAAGGGCAAATATAGCCGAATCCAGCCAATTCAACAAGAATGGTTCAAGCAGAATGGGCCTTGCTCCAAAACAAAACATTCCGGCAGAAACGCCGGAATGTTTGCAGTCTGATCGAGTATGTCACGGCAGCAAACGTGTGTAATCGCTGCCCAGGGCAATAATCAGGTCCACCGACGAGGCGGGGTCATAGTCAAAGATAATCTGCGACGGTGTATCGAAAGCCATGACAGATTGAATATACTGCATGGCATATAGACTTTCCCCCCGTACGATGAGAACAGTCCGGCTGGGGAAGGGGTAATTGTATGGGGCAGGATAATCGCCTGTGTTCCCATACGCCACGATGTTCATCCCTTGCCCTTTCAGGTAGTCGCTTGCACGAGCAGCCAGGCCCTCCACCCCTGCCCCGTTGACCACTGCCACACGCGCCGCTTCGGCCTGCATTTTTTGCGTCAAATCACCGGTAGCCATCGGCATCGGGGCACCACCGCCAAAGATCGAATCCACAAGGTTACGAATAGCATCAGGATAAGGGCGCAAGATGCTCAACGTCTGGCCATTGACCACCACCGAGCCTAAATTGGCCATGGTGTAATCAATGACGCCCCACTTGATATTCTCGCGTGGCAAGTCTTTGACAAGAACAGCCAGACGCAAGGCATCATTGAGCGACATGTTGGTGTGAATACCGGCAGAAAGTTGGTCATAAAGAGTGGGAACGCTGGCCATCAAACGAGGAAAATTCGCCGGGTCGAAGACTTTATCCATAATGGCGCGAATGACCTGTTGCTGGCGCTTGGCGCGGTCAACGTCGCCGCCTTCGGTATAGCGAGCCCGCGCGTACCCAAGTGTGGCCTTCCCATCAAGGCACTGATAGCCTGGTTCCAGCAGTTGCGAATTTTCGTACGTACGCCCCACGCGAATCTCCTCGGGCACATCCAGGCAGACACCGCCAATGGTATCAATCATCTGCTCAAAGGTGGAGAAATCAATTTGAGCATAGTAATCAATTTCGACGCCAAGAAAGGATTCGACGGTCTTCATGGCCAGACCGGGGCCGCCGCCAGGGAGTTTGTCGCCCTCGCCATAGGCATAGGCATTGTTAATTTTGCTATACCCATAGCCGGGGATGTTGACCCACAAGTCACGCGGTACCGAAAGAACCCCTGCTGTCATTGTCTGCGGGTCCAGGGTGAGCAACATCATGGTATCAGAGCGTGGCGCGCCAATTCCCGCTTCCCAATCGCGGTAATCGAGGCCAATCAACAAGACGGTCACGCGGCTGGCCCCGTCCCACGGCGGAGGAAGTTCCACTTCCGGCGCTCCCATGTCGCCTGTCGGGGTGCCGGCAATGGGCGTTCCTTCCTCATTGATGGCAACTGGATTGAAATTGCTGCTGGAGCACCACTGCGGAGCAATTCCCGGCAACGCCGTCAGCCGCCAGCAGGCGACAAAATCGCGCAAGAAAACAGCCAACCCAACTGATAGAAAAATGCTTAGTACCAGCACGGTCCATTGAATCGGCGAAAGCCGTCGAATGGAAAATTTTTTGAATTTATGGAAAGTGCTTTTACTGAGTTTGAAAGGCATATCACTTCACTCGCGGGGGTGGAACAGGCAACTCAGCCTCTGGTGTTTGCATCCACCGGTCACCTTGTTCGGCCAACATGACTGGGATGTCGTCCACAATCGGATATTTGCGACCACAAGACGGGCAAATCAGCCAGGTATCTTTGAAAAGAGTCACGGGAACATCTTTTTCCTGGATGCAAACTGGACAACGTAAAATTTCTAACAGTTTTTGGTCAATCATACATGTTTCTCCATAAACAACAGACGGCTATTTTACCACTTTTACGGGCCGCACACAGCCGCCGGATTTTCAGTGCCTGCGCCATACTGATAAACGGCCTGCCAGGCCTGATAGTGAGTTTGAATGTTATCGTTGAACAATACATTGCCTTGCGCGTCATAGACCAGGCGCGTCACGGTCACATCGGCGCCATCGGCAGCATAATCAATTTGCTTGCAGACACCCGGCGGGAGATCAGTCGTCTCCTGATAGAGCGGATCAGGAGCAGGCACAACGTTGCGCAAGCCGAGATTATGCCATTCCACCCGCCGGCCATCATCCGTGGAATAAAACTTCCACGTCAAACTGCTCTCATCCCGATTGAAATAAGTCTCCATCAACAACCAGTAGGGGCGGTCATTGGTGAACTTCAGATCCACCAGGGGGAAATAAACGGTGGCATCTAGCCCTGCCAGAGCCGGGTCAATTCCGCTTCCGGGGCGCTGCTCGTAATACAGAACGCGAAAGGCGTGCGCATGACGCTCCACGATTGGGTAGCCGCCAAAGAAAGCGGTGCGGAAGAGCGTGGTGCTCACCTGACAAACGCCGCCCCCCACGCCAGTAATCGTCTGGCCGTTGTAAATGATGAGCGCCTCTGCGTAACCATTTTCGAGCGAAATATCGCGCAGCACCTCCGCCATGGAGAACGTGGCATACGGCGGCACCAACAGGCCATAGAACTCAGCAGCCGCTTTTTCGATATTTTGCAAACGGGCCGGGCTGGAACCGCGGAAGTAGGTCGTTTCGGCGCTGACTAATTCCGTGATGCCTAACGACTGGGCCGTGGCATCGTTCCCCACCGCAGGCGGTTCGGTGCGAAGCACCAGCGGGATGGTGTGTTGACCCGTCAGCAGACCCTGCTCCAGGGCTTCGAGCGTGGCTTCCACATCCAGCGTGCGCCCTTCCTGCGCCGAAGCAACCAGAACCAGTTGGCGGGTGTAGTCATCAAAGTAAAAACGAGCATTTTGGGGAGAACGGTTGACCTCTTCAGCAATCTGTTCCAGCAACTGCTCAATCGCCTGACTTTCCACCGAAACCTGGTACTGCCAGCCACTCTCCGCCTGGACGCGCTCAATGCGCAAGATGCCAGCCACCAGGTCCGGCTCCAGAGTCCAGGGGCCGGGGTCGCCGGGTTGGGAATCGGGCAGAGTCAAGGTCAGGGGGGCGCTCAAGGCCTGACGTAAGGCCTCCGCCTGGGCCGAAGCATCAAGGATGAGAGGCACTTGCTCGTCAATCACCAGCGGAACTTCGCCATCTGCAAACGTCAGCATCTTGGCCGAAAGGAATTCCATGGTGGCTTCCACGTCCAAAACACGCCCGGTTTGACCCGGTGTGTAGAGCACCTCTGTACCTCGCAAAGCAAGCACAGCCTCTTGCACCGGTCGGTCAATTTGCAAGGCCAGATTCTGAAGATAGCCGTAGGCCACCCGTTCGTCAAAAACAACTACCGGCGGCAATTCCATACCAACCCAGAGCGCGTCTATCTGTCCAGCCAGGCTGGGGAAGAGAGCACCGCGCCCCACCCCATAGGCACGCTCCACCGTCGCGCCCACGTCGAAGACCATGCCCAATTCCTCCGGGCGCGCCACCCAGACTTCCTCCCCATAGCGGAAGAGTATCTTGCCGTTGCGGGGATAGGTCAGGCGTTCATTGAGCATCGCAGCGGCCTGCTCTACAGTCTGGTTTGACAGGTTCACGCCTGCCACCGTGATACCGGGCAGGATGCGCCCCGCGTATAGCAGGCGGATGGCTCCACTCAGCAAGCCCGCCGCCAGCAAAAACAACACGCCACCCAGCAGAAAAGCAGCGAGTATCTGATACGTCAGAGGCGACCGTCGGGGAGCAGGGACAACAACGTAGGTCATAAGCAATGAGGAGTTAAACAGCCAGGGCTCTTATCTTTTTCCAGACGACTTTTTGGGCATTTTGTTCCGCCCGAAAAAAGGTAACTATTCAGGCTGTCATTGCGAGGGCGTTCTCTGCCCGAAGCAATCTCGTCTTGAACAGGAAAAACCATGCTTTGGGAGACTGCTTCACTCGCAAAAAGCGCTCGTTCGCAGTGACACCC
>DAOTZT010000415.1:0-6183 GCA_034434255.1 Anaerolineales bacterium
AAACAGGGGTGTCACTGCGAACGAGCGCTTTTTGCGAGTGAAGCAGTCTCCCAAAGCATGGTTTTTCCTGTTCAAGACGAGATTGCTTCGGGCAGAGAACGCCCTCGCAATGACAGCCTGAATAGTTACAAAGGCTCAATTGAAAATCTTGAATTTCAGCACACAATTTTTTGAAAAAACTTCGTGCTCCTTTGTGGTAAAACAGGTTTTTGCAGTGGACTGATTACATCATTTCCGACAGGACCTCGGGCATGCTCTCCAGCAAATCCCCGGCCAGCACCGAGGCGGCGTTTCTCTGGACCCGCGCTGCGGCCAGCCCCGCCTGGGCATGGATCCACGCCCCAGCAACGGCTGCCGGGTAAGCCTCCAGTCCTTGCGCCCGCAGCCCGGTGATGATCCCGGCCAACACATCGCCAGAGCCAGCACGAGCCAGGGCCGGGGTGGCAACGGGGATCGTCGTGGTACGCCCATCCGGCGAGGCAATTACAGTAAACGCCCCTTTCAAGACGACTACATGTCCCCACGTCTGGGCAAAGCGGCGTGCTGTTTCCAGCCGGTCGCGTTGAATTTCCTCCACGGTGAGGCCGGTTAAGACCGACATTTCCCCCGGATGGGGTGTCAAAATTGCCGGGGAGGAGATGCGGGCAGGCCAGTTCTCCAGTTTCGCCAGCAACTTCAATCCATCGGCATCGAAAATCAGCGGAGGCAGCGGCTGCCTTTCTTTTTCCTGAGGCACTTCGTCCTCTTTGGGGAGAAAGCCGATGCGGCGAGAAGCCGCCCGGGAAACCGGTCGCTGCGCAAGGAAGCGCTCCAAAAAATCAGCCGTTGCGTCCTCTAAGCCCAGGCCAGGGCCAATCAAGAGAGCCGTAACACGCTCAAGATGCTTTGCCAGCACTTCTGCCGCGCTCTCGGCAATGACACCCATCTCATGGGGGAGCAACAACCAGGTGGCTTCGGGGAGGTGCCCCGCCAGGGCCGTGTGCAAGGGGGAGGGGACGGCCAGAGTCACCAGTCCGGCGCCGATGCGGTAGGCGGCCTTGCCAGCCAGAAGCGCCGCACCGGTGTAGTTCATGGAACCGGCAACGATCAGAGCCGTCCCAAAGGTGCCTTTATGCGCATCGAGTTTACGCTTCGGCAGCAGGGAAGCGATCTCCCTGGCGTCGGCGACCTCATTCTGGAGTGACTGCCAGGTGGGCAAGCCGCTCAAATCACCAATTTCCACAACGTGCAGTTCACCGATCCGTTCGTAAGCCGGAAGAGACAGCAGCCCCCGCTTGACAGCAGCCATGGTGACGGTGGCGTTGGCCGGAATCGTTTCGGGAGCCGCTGCGCCAGTGTCACAATCCACTCCAGAGGGACAATCCACTGCGACCACAAAAGGCGTCCACGCAAGGTCCTTGACAATCTCGCTGGCGGCTTTCAGCACGCTGGCTGTCTCTGCCTTGATGGGCAGTTGGACGCCGGTGCCAAGCACGCCATCAAGAAGCACATCCGCTTCTTCGATCAGAGTTCGCAATTGCTGGAAATCTTTGTCCTGTTCGCTGGCAAACACCTCGCCGCCCGCAGCAGCCAGCCGCGCCACAAGCGCGTCGTCCGGTGTGCGTTTGACAAGGTAGGCCTGCGCCGTCCAGCCGTGTTCTGCCAGGTGTGACAGCGCCACAAGGGTATCGCCGCCGTTATTGCCCGGGCCGACCAATCCCACCACCTGAGGGTTTGCCTCTTCCTGGAGGAAGAAGGATAGTTCCATCACTTTTTGCGCCAGGTTCCGACCGGCATTTTCCATCATTGTCTCATAAGTCAGGCCGCTGGCATTGGCTTCCTGCTCAATAGCACGCATTTCGGAAACAGAGACGAGTTTCATTGTGCACCTCCTGTCTACACGTTCGAGGCTGGCCACAAATCGGCAGCCACGTCCTCGAGGCCGAGGTCGAGAAGTTTTTCCCTTGTCGGGCGGCCCGTCTGCGGGTCCCAGCCGCGGGCGGAATAATACGCGGCAAGCATCTCGTCCAACGGGATGACATATCCCGCCACAGGGCCATCCGGATAGGGTTCCATGAGCGCTCGGGGGAGTTTGTCATTTGCGCGCGTGAGTCCAAGGCGGTTGTTGATGGCGCGTTTGAGCGTCCAGCCGCGTTCCCCGCAGCGAAGGAGTTCTTCCACATCCAGATCGTAGCCGCAGGCAGCATTCACCAGGCCTATAACCATTTCTGCTGGGATATTCGCGAAGAGACACATGACCAGCGAATCGCAAACCGAGCGCCAGTTCTGATGACGGGCCACATTGGCCGCCTTTTCTGCGCCGCCGTTCTTGTCGAAAAATTCCAGGCCCAAACTGGCTTCGGACTGTCCCCAATCTACAAAGAAGTAATCGGATTTGTTGTGACAGGCACCGCGCGGACTGGTGGCATACACCAACGCCATTCCCGACGCGCCGCGCGGGTCGTGATAGGCGACCTCCAGGCCGTTGACCTGCACCGCTTCTTCTTCTGCGCCGAAGTGAGCAGCAAAGCGCCGCGACCCCTGCGCCAGCCATGCGCCGATGCCTTCCCGGCGGGCCATCATTTCCAGCAGACGCCCGGCTGCGATCGTATCGCCCCAGCGCAGGGGAAAACCGACCTCGTCCTCGCCAATGACGCCGCGCTCGAAGAGATGGTATGCCAGACCGATCGTGTTCGAGGCGCTGATAGTGTCCATGCCGAGACGGTCGCAGAGTTCGTTCAGACGCACAATTTCCTCGAGATTGTCATTGAGCAGGTTCGGGCCAAAGCCGACCACTGTCTCATACTCTGGCCCTTTGTGTTTTTCTCCATCAGCGAGGCGCACCACGCGCCCGCAGGCGATGACGCAGGCATGGCAAGCGCTGAATCCAGCCAGGATCGTCTCGGTCATGGTTGCGCCGGAAATCTTGTCCACATTGTCAAAAGTGCCCTGGTGATAATACTTCTTGGGCATGGTGCCAAGATAGTCGGCGTAGTTGGCCACGCCAGCCGTTCCCAGTTCGTGGGTCACGCGGGCGATGTTATCGGCTTTGAGCAACTTATTGGCTTCGCTGCGGCGAGGGGCAAACAGGTCAGGATGAGCCAGGAGAATTTTCTTCGACCCTCGCACGGCAATCGCCTTCAGGTTTTTGGCACCGGCCACTGCTCCAAGCCCGGTGCGCCCGGCCGTACGGCCATGGTCACAGAAGAGACCGGCAAACAAAACGCCGTTCTCGCCAGCCGGCCCAATGGTCAGGACATGCGCGTTGGGCGCCCCGATTTCGGCCTTGATCAATTCCTGCGCTTCGTAAGTATCCCGTCCCCAGACCGAGGCAGCGTCGCGGACCTCCAGCCTGCCATCGTCGAGCCAGAGATAGACCGGTCGAGGGGCTTTTCCGGTAATCCAGAGACCATCGTAGCCGCAGAAACGCAGTTCCGGTCCCCAAAAGCCGCCGCAGTTGGATTCTGCCCACAGCCCGGTGGCGGGTGACTTGCCACAGACGACGAAACGCCCAACCGCTGGCCCGGCCGTGCCAGAAAGCGGGCCGTTCAAGAAGAGAAGCGGCGCTTCTGGCGAAAGTGGATCCAGGTCAGCAGTGAGGGAGGAATAGAGCAAACGCGCCGCCAGCGAGGCACCGCCAAGGAAGGCACGTCCCCAGGCCGGTGGAATCACCAATTCGCTGGTTTCACCAGTAGTCAGATTGATTTGTAAAATCGGCTGCATAGGGATTCACAAAATTTCCGTCGTGACTTCACGCGCACAACGAATAAAATCGAGGGCAACAGGGATGTTGCGCATCATGTACGCCATATTTCCCTGCACATTCAAGCGGCGGGTCATCATGGCCTGCATCGGGTCAAGTTGGCCCAGCAAAATTCTGGTGATGTTGTCATAGGTAGCCGTCAGCACAAAGGCGGCCTTCACGCCATCGAGAGCAGGGAGCATTTCTGCCTTTCGACAGGTACCATGCCAGAGATCGAGATAAAAATAGAGTGTTTGGGTAAGAGACCCGGCAGGCTGGATGACGATAATCATATCGCCTTCCCAATTTTTGGCAACCTGAGCATAGCGAGCATCGCTATTCAGTTTTTCAACCAGGCCCTGGAGCCACTCAGCAGAAGGGAATTTTGCAGGCATATTCTTCTCCATGGAGGGGATGATTCTTCGCAGAGAAAACGTGCGAAGATTGTCGAAAATTATAACAAAACCATCGCTCAACATGACCAGAGGAGAGGCCAAAGGGCTTACACAAAAAATAGCGGCCTGAGCCGCTATTTTTTGCAACACTGTTCTGGTCAGCCAGTTTTCATTTTGCGCTCAATGAGCGCCAGAACCCGCGCCGAGAAAATGGTCATCACCAGATAGAGCGCTCCCACCAGGAGCCAGACCTCAATCGGGTTGAAGTGGGCGGCCATGAATTCGCGGCCGCGGCGGGTCAAGTCCACCACCGCAACCGCACTGACCAGCGAGGAATCCTTCAAGAGAGCGATAAACTCATTTCCCATGGGCGGGAGAATGATGCGAATCGCCTGAGGGATAATCACAAAGCGAAGCGCTTGCGTGCGCGACATGCCCAAACTCAGAGCCGCTTCCATTTGTCCTTTGGGAATGCTCTGAATGCCGGCGCGGTAGATTTCGCTCATGTAAGCCCCGTAGCAAAATACCAGGCCAAGAATGGACATCGCAATCGGGTCAGCCTGGTAGGTGGGCCAGATGGTTCTTTGCAAAATGGTGGGGAAAGCAAAGTACCACCAGAGCAACTGCACCAGCAGGGGAATGCCACGCACGATTTCGACATACAACGTACTGATGCCAGAGATAACCTTTGACTTCGCCAGGCGTCCTAACCCGCCAAAAAGCCCCACAATCAGGGTCAGCAAATATGCTGCAATGGTGACCAGAATGGTCACGCGAATGCCGCCCCGCATGAAGACCAGCATGGTCGGAAACGGGTCAGGCAGGAAAGCCAGTACACGTTCCATCTCGGCCCCGCAGCGCGTGACGGTTGGGTCATTGGCACAGCGGGGATCAGGAGTCATCTCAGAAGGAAAGGTCTTAATTGCCCACGCTTCAAATTCCTCTGGCGATTTGAGAGACAAGCGTTCTCCCAAACTGAGGATGTTTTCTTCAGAGGGATAAAAAGAGAAAACGAACAAGAATAACGCAAAAACTGAGGCCAGCCAGAACGATATTCGCCAGCGAATTTCCGCGCGGCGCTCGTTGCGCGCGTGAGCCACCAGAAACGCTTCTTTTTGTTCGGCCACAGACACCTCCACGAAAGAAGACGAGGCGCCTGCTTCAGGCGCCTCGCGATACCCCTAGAAAAGCACTATTGACCGCCCACGATCCATTTGGCTGTCAGTTCTTCAATCAGCCCCTTGGCTTTGACGGCCGCCAGACCGGCATTGATTTTCTCGAGGAGTTCGGTATTGGTCTTGCAGACCGCGATACCGTAATACTCGTCAGTAAAGACCTCGCCGACGGTCTTCAATTTATCCGGATTCCGCCCAACATAGCCAAGCGCCAGCGGGTTATCGGCAATCACGGCGTCAATCTGACCGTTAATCAGGTCCTGGAAGGCCAGGCCGATGTCATCGTAGTTCTTGACAGTCGCGCCCTCAATCTTTTGGGCCTCAATGTCACCAGTCGTGCCGAGTTGAACGCCAACCGTCTTCCCAACCAGGTCATCCTTGCCGTTGATGTCAGTGTTGGACATTTGAACCGTCACAACCTGACCAGCAGCGAAGTAAGGATCCGAGAAGTTGAACGACTGCTTGCGTTCTTCGGTGATGGTCATGGCCGAGATGGAAATATCATACTGGCATTGCGCCATACCGGCCAGGAGCGAATCCCACGGGACGTTCACAATTTCGATTTCCAGTCCCTGGTCCTCGGCGATGGCCTTGATGAGGTCCACGTCAAAACCGACAATCTCCTGCGTGGTTTCATCCACGTATTCAAAAGGCGGCCAGGTTGCGTCCATTGCCACTGTGATCTTGGTCTTTGGAGCCGGACCACAGGCGGGCAACAACAGGCTTGCAAGAATCAGAGCAGTCAAAACCAACCAGAGCGAACGTTTCATTTCTTCCTCCTTAGGGAATAATGGGGATGAGACGGATGACGGCTAACTCCGTGTTATGTTTTATTATAGCGAGGTAAGGGAGGATGTCAAGCAAAAGGCAGGAATTGCAACCATTGCCTGGT
>DAOTZT010000416.1:0-7084 GCA_034434255.1 Anaerolineales bacterium
TTGCCACCATCCTCAATTGGAGTGGCAATAAGCATAGCCGTTTCTGGCTTCGGTTGGTAAGGTGCAAAATCTTGCAATCTGAGGCCGTTTTTCACGATTCGCTCGCCAGTTGCACAAAAGTTAGGTTAAAAAATCAAGAGGCCAACTCCGGCAAGGTGAACCAGAGGCCCGCTTTTTGCGGGTGGCTGGCCTCGACGATGGCGCCGCCGTCGAGCAGTCGTTTCACAGTTCGAGTGACAAGTTCGGGAGACCAGCCAAACAATTTGGTGATATCTTTCATTTGGGCCGCACCGACCGAAGCCAGATACAAACGGACAAGTTTTTGTCGTGCCGCGGCCTCCCCGATGGAACGCGCCTGCTCGACCAACTCGGGGAAGTGACGGCTGGTGAGGTCGTAGCGGTAGGAGTAGCGCCAGGCCCCCGCCTCGGCCACCCCTACCGGTAAAATTTTGAAATCTTGCTGCAAGTCTTCCAGGGCGCGATTAAAAACCGATTCGGTGGCATTGAGAAGGCGGGCTTCCTTGCGCAGGGAAATGGTGTCCAGGGCGCCTTTTTCGAGCAAAGCGTCATACACTTGCCTGGCCGCCAGCGTCAAACGTCCCTCCTCGTAGGCAATGATATGGTCTTCTTCGGGCGCGCCGTAGTTCTCAGACAAGGCATAGAAACAGGGCGCAATTTCCAGCGAGAGAAAGGTGGCCTTGCGGCGCAGGATTTTGGCGTAGTACCACACTTTCTGCCCCAGTGAGTCGTCTTTCCAGCGCCAGGTGATATGGCCAGGGTCATCATGAGCGCTTGCGACGGGGCGATCGCCCGCGACCGCCGTCCACAGCGAGGGCAGGTCCACGCCCGAGATGGGCCAGAAATAGACGAAGCCGCGCGCGTTGACGAAGTCCAGCGCCTCAGGGAGGGAAGAGACCGGTTTGGCGGGTGGCAGGCAAAAGGTCCGCGCCCGGTGCGCCCCGAGGCGGACCAGGTCAAGGGTTAGAAGAGCGGTCACAAAAATCCACTAGGGAGCGATCGGCAGGAGATATCCAAAAATCGCCCAGGCCACGCCCAGCGCCAGCAGGGTGTTGAAGAGGGTGGCTATCAGGAAAACGGCAACCGGCTTCCAGCCCATGGATTTGAGTTCGCCAAAGGCGAATTCCAGGCCCATCGAAACGAAGGCCAGGGTGAAAGCCCAGTTCTTGAGCGCCTCAATGGCTGTGCCTTTGCCGCCGTCTATCCAGCCCACACTGTAAAGGATAGAGGCCAGGACAAAGCCAAGCACAAATTTTGGAAAACGCTCCCAGATGATGCGCAGGCTGGGACGTTTACCGCTTTCAGCGCGGCTAGCGAAATAGAGTGCTAGCAGAAAAGCGATCACACCGATAAGCGCGTTCTGGGTAGATTTGACAATGGTCGCAACCTTCTGCGCGCCTTCGCTGTAAATGGTGCCCGCGCCGATGACTGCCGCTGTAGTGTCTATGTTGCCGCCAAACCAGGCGCCCGCCACAGCATCCGGCAGATGGAGCGACTCACCAATCAGAGGGGCAATGACCATCATAGGCATAGCAACCAGGATGACCAGCGTCACCACATAGGTGACCTGCTCTTTCTTGGCCTGCACCGACCCGGCTGCAGCAATTGCCGCCGAGACTCCACACACCGCCAGTGCTGTGGACATAACAGCACGGAGTTTTTCATCCAATCCAAGGCGAGTAGCCAGCCAGAAAGTGAAGAAAAACACGCTGGTAATCATGATGAGGGCCTGCAAAATGGCCCCGCCTGCCGTTGTGACCAACAATTGCAGATTGATGCCCGCTCCCATCAACACCAGGCCGATTTTCAGGAAAAATTCGGTGCGCACACCAGGGCGGATGAACTCGCGCCCCCCAAACAAGCGTAGGAGAAGATTGGCACCGATTCCCAAAAGGACAGCCCAGATGGGATATTCAAGCACCTTGCCAGGAATGTTGAGCGGCAATTCGAGGGCATAAACCTTTTTAGAGAGCCACCAGGCCAGAATACCAAGAGCAAGAGTTAGAACCAGGCCACTGATGACTCGCAGGATGGGTAGAATAGAGCAAGAATTTTTCGTATTCATAGGCTATTTACCTAAAAGGGGATAAAGAGTCCCTTTTCGCCTAACCACCCGACGGTGGCGAGCAGAATGATCAGGAAAGCAACAATTACTGCCAACCAGTCTTCCCCAAGAGAAAAATTTGTTTTTTTCTTGTCCATAATTTACTCCTGTAAGAATATTGTAACACCGCTTGGAAACCTTAAAATAAAAGTGTTAAAGTTTCTAAAGTAAACGCCTTCAGCAAAGCCGACCTATGCGACGATGCTGACGCCAAGAGCCTGATCCTGGCTGTCATCTTGCCCCAGAAAACCCTACTAGTGAAATACTAGGAGGTGACCCTGCCTTATGAAATTCGGCCAAGAAATCCAACAGGTAAGCGACGCTATCCTGGTAGAAATCCTGAAAATCCTCGGTCTGCCGCCAACGGAAAACTGGCGCAGCCTTTGCACCATCCTGTTCGGCAAAGCCATCCGCCGACTTGCAGAGATCAGCCTGACCTTTGACTGCATGATTGCCGAACACGGGCTGGACAAAGCCGCCGACTGGGCGCTGGCCCATTGGTGCCGTGACATTCTCGCCAGCGGGCAGGAAAACGTCCCTGCAGATGGGCCGCTGCTGGTCATCTCCAACCATCCCGGCGCGTACGATGCCCTGATCATCGCCTCTCGCCTGCCACGCCCTGACCTGCGCATCATTGCCTCCGACCTGCCTTTCTTCCACAGCCTGCACAATTTCAGCCAGCGCGTTTTTTTCATCCCAAGCAACACCGACAACGCCGCTGGGCGCATGGCAGGAATGCTCTCGGCACTGCGCTATCTGAAGGACGGCGGCGCGGTGCTGTTGATGGGCTCCGGCACAATTGACCCCGACCCGGCGGTCTATTCCGGGGCGCTCGAAAACTTACAGCGCTGGACAGAAGCCTCCAGCCTGTTCCTGCGCTTCGTTCCCCACGCTCGCGTCCTGCTGACTGCGGTCAGTCATATTCTCTCCCCAAAATGGACGCGCCATCCCCTTACATGGCTACGGCGCGGCAGCCTGCAGAAGCGTCTTTTGGCGGAATTCGGTCAGGTGCTCGAGCAGTTGTTCCGCCCAGGCAGCCTGTACGTTTCCCCCCGGCTGAGTTTTGCGCCCGCCCTCTCCGCCCTCGAACTGGGAGACTCGCCACGCAAGATTCTTGTGGAGCAGGAAGCCAGCCTGCTCAGAGAACATTGCCGCCAGTTCGGCGGTCTCCTGGGCTGAGATTGGCTGGTCTCCCTAACTCGTCCAACACGAAGGTCACGAAGGGTTCGAGGAAGTTTTTTCACCTTTCGCAAACACGTTAGCCAGGAATCTTCTTGAGTTTGGGAATTTGACAATCCTCTGCTCCCCTGCTATACTGACAGTGTTTGGTTAATTTGACTTTCACTGCCTGTGGCAGTTTAGCAATTCTCAAACAGGAAGTTCTCCCCACCCCTTTCTGGGGCGTTTTGTGTTGCCAAAGTGGGGAGCAAAAATATAATGAAAAACATAAGTAAAAACAAAGAAGAGACTTTACGGATTCTACCCCTCGGCGGTCTTGGCGAGGTGGGCAAGAATATGATGGCCTACGAGTTTGACGGCCATATCCTGGTAGTAGACGCCGGGCTGATGTTCCCGGATAACGATATGCTCGGCGTGGACTACATCATTCCCGATTTTCAATACCTGCGTGATAACGCCAATCGCGTGGACGGCATCATCATCACCCACGGCCACGAAGATCATATCGGCGCTATTCATCACTTGCTGGCGGATGTCCCCGCTCCGGTATATGCGACGCGTCTGACGCGGGGCCTGATTGAGGTCAAACTGGCGCGCCACGGCATGGCCAACCGCGCGCAATTGATCCAAATCCAGGCGGGTGAAACAGTCCAGATCGGGCCCTTCAAAGTTGAAACATTCCACGTCTGCCATTCTGTGCCAGACGCGATTGGGCTGGGAATCACCACGCGAGCCGGGCTGGTTGTTCATACGGGGGATTACAAGTTTGATCAGACTCCCGTGGATAACTGGCCAACCGATTTTGCCAAACTGGCTGAATTCTCAGCACGGGGGGTGGATATTTTGCTGGCCGATTCAACGAACTCCGAGCGCCCCGGCTGGACACAATCCGAGCGAGTCATTGGACCGGCGTTTGACGAAGTTTTCCGTACAGCGCCGGGGAGGATTATCATCGCTACTTTTGCTTCGCTGATCTCGCGCATGCAACAGGTAGCCGATGCCGCCGTGAGACACGGTCGGAAGATGGCCTTTGTGGGAACCAGCATGGTAGATAACGCCAAAATGGCGCGTCAGTTAGGTTATCTGGAAGTGCCCGATACCACACTGGTCAGCCTGGAGGAGGCGCTGCATTTACCGCCTCAGAAAGTGGTGCTGATGTGCACCGGCTCGCAAGGCGAACCATCTTCGATCATTGGGCGACTTTCTACAGGTACCAACCGTTTCTTTGACGTGGAACCAGGCGATACGATTGTTCTTTCTTCCCATCCGATTCCTGGCAACGAAGAAGCGATTAACAAGACCATCAACCGGCTGATCCGACGTGGGGCAGAGGTATTGTACGAGGCTATTTTGCCGGTACACGTCTCGGGTCACGCCAGTTCCGAAGAGCAGAAACTTTTGCTCAACCTGGTGCGACCACGCCATTTTGTGCCCATTCACGGTGAACTCCATCAGTTGAAACGTCACGCTGTGCTGGCAAGGCAGGTAGGAATTCCCGATGAGAATATTTTTGTGGTCGAAAACGGTCAGGTCATTGAACTGACCAACGGTCAAGTTCGACTGGCTGAACGGCTGCCCGGTGGCTATATTTTTGTAGAAGGGGAATCGGTTGGCGAGATAGACCTGGATGTAATGCGGGAGCGGGAGCAGTTAGCCCGTTCAGGAATCGTGCTGATTACGGTCACCCTGGACAAATACTCGGGTCGCCTGCTCCAAGAGCCAGAAGTGTTGACACGTGGTTTTATTTCGCCCGAAGATCCCGATGGTCTGATCCCGGCCGTGCAGAAAAAGGTCTCAGAGCTGGTTAACGGCGGTGGGCTGGATAACGAGAAACTGATCAGCGATGCTGTCCGCAGCCTGCTCTATAACGAGACACGCCGAAGGCCGATGGTATTCGTGGTCATTACCAAAGCATAATTCGAACCATTCCCCCAAGGAAAAAGAAGCAAAAAACGAGGGCTGCCATTTGTTGACAGCCCTGTTTTTTTATTTTTCTGTCACGACAGGGGCAGTGATGTGCACATTCACCGAGCCATTGGGGAAGCTCTGGTACCCTACAAAGAAATTAGGGAAGAGATAGGGTACAGAGAGATCAGATAAACGCCAAAACGCATCATTGACAGAAATGGAAAGTCGCTCGCCAGCCAGAGTCATTTTGATGAGATATTGACCCTTGAGAGGCTGTATTTTGATGTCATTCGAGTAGAGAGACACCCGACCGCTGGTATCCGTATAGCGAACATCGAACGAGCCACTTGCCTGATAGACGAAAAACACGCCGTCGTTGATGGTATCGGAAGAGCGAGTGATTCCCATCCAGATTTCAGTATTGCGTAAGTAAGATGGGTGGAAAGTAAATTCAATCGTAGAAATCCATGGAACAGGACGAAACAGGCCGTATTTTTCAACTCGTGTGAAAGCGCCATCCAGAAAAGAGAAATCCCCGTTATAGAAGGAAATCCCCCAATCACTCAACAGCCAGCACCCATTTTGCATTTGGGGCGAAAAACCCGATTCTGTCGTAAAGGCCTTCCACATGTTCGTATCAATACACCCCGGGAAATTCGTTGGGGTCATGGTTGCAGTTGGCGCGATGGTCGCGGTCTCGGTCGGTGTATAGGTCGAAGTCGGTGTGGCGGATGTAGCCGTCAAAGTGGGAAGAAGCGAGGGGACAGGCGACGTAAGCACAACAATCGGACTTGTTTCTGTCGGCAAGCGATCAAAGTCGCGTTCACTTGCTTTGATAACCCAAATCGTCACCAACTCACTTACAATCATAACCAAGAATACAATCAACGAAAACAAGAGTAAACTATTTTCTTTCTTGGTCAAGCGACGCAATTTGGGACGCGGCCTGCGCGCATGTCGGGCAGGATGTACCTTTTTGGGAGTGCGAATCTTGTCTGAAGGGACCCCTAATGCAGAGAGCAACTGCCACCAGGCCGTATCAAGGTTCTGCTTTTGGGTAAAGTCCACATAAGTGAGCGTGGCGATATGCTCGGGGATTGTACAGCGCTTCCAGAGAAGGGGAATGGTGCGTAACTTGATCCCCTCAGGGTCGCTGCTACGCGCCATTTCGGCTTCAAACTGCGCCCATTGGCTTTCGACCCAATTCGGAGAAAGGATCAACAAAATGTGTCGACTCTGACGAATACCATCTTGAACATTCAGCAAAACGGCTTTTCCGGGAACAAAATCACGGTGGTCAATACAGACCTTTAGTCCCCCTTGTTCGAGGCGAGGAACGAGTGTATTTAGAACCCAATCCCCGTCTTTGTGGCTATACGAGATAAAAACATCATATCTGTACTCTGAATCAGGCATATACGTCCTTGCTTGCTCGATGCGAATTTATTAATATTCTACACGAAATCAGACAAATCTCAACATACTTCAGTTATCAGAATTGTTAGTTACAGATTAAGTATCGCATTTCTTTCTGCAATGTCATTGCGGAGCAAAGCAAAATTGGTTAACTGGACCATTCAAAGATTGCTTTGAGCAGCAGAATGGAGTTTAACAAAATAATCTGGTAATGTGTTTAATTGTTGGTTCTGTTATTGCGAGCGTAGCGACTGCGAAGCGTGCCTGTAGGGCAAGCAAGATCCTCCCCGGAGCGGGGATTGCTGCGTCGCTACGCTCCTCGCAATGAGGGTGTGACACAAATTTTCGGGGAAAGAGAGGTAAGATTGTGTTAGAGAAAAGGAAGGAGGCTAGATGAACAAGGAAGAAATGGAAATGGGCTGGAATGGGTTGAGCGCCGAAATCATCAGTGGAATGATA
>DAOTZT010000417.1:0-9780 GCA_034434255.1 Anaerolineales bacterium
ACAGATTGCCTTGAACTCTCTTTTTTATCGCGGATTTCGCTGATGGTGCGGATGACGCCGATGTTTTTTGTAAACAAATCCGCCAAATCCGCGTCATCCGCGTTCGGGTTTTGGGTTTGTACGGTAGAGAAAGATTTTCTCAATTTTTCCTGAATCATTTTAGCACAAGGCAAGCATGATTCCAAAAGCAAAGGCTGTATAATAGCCTCAAAAGGAGTCCCTCATGCGCACCGAACAACCGGCTCTTCCTCTCCCTGCTACCCCGCTCCACCCTCGCAAGCGTGCCATCATTGTCGGCGCGTCGAGCGGAATCGGCGCTGCCCTGGCCAGACGCCTCGCCGCCGAAGGCTGGACCCTGGCCTTGCTTGCCCGACGCTTCGACCGATTGACCGCCCTTGCTGAAGAAATCAACACCGCTGCGGGCGAAATACGCGCTGTGCCTTACATGCACGATGTAACCGATACCGCGGCTGTGCCGGACCTCTTGAAACAGATTCTGGCTGACTTGGGCGGTCTTGACCTGTTCATCTACAATTCGGGGATTGCCCTGCCAACCGGCTTCCGCCATTACGATTTTGAAAAAGACCTCGAGATGACCAAAGTCAACTACATCGGCGCGCTGGCATGGCTCGACCCGGTCGCTTCTCTCTTCCAGAGCCTCGGCAGCGGGCATATTGTGGGCATCTCCTCCGTCGCCGGAGACCGGGGACGAGTCAAAAACCCCGCCTATAATGCTTCGAAAGCAGCCCTGACCTGTTACCTCGAAGCCCTGCGCAACCGTCTCACCCGCCGCGGGGTGCATGTTCTGACCGTCAAACCCGGCTACGTTGCTACCGAGATGACCCAAAAGCAAAAAGGGCTGTTCCTGGTCGCCAGCCCCGAAAAAGTGGCCGCCGACATCTGCCGTGCCATTCGCCGCCGTAAACAGACCCTCTATACCCCCTGGTTTTGGGAATGGATCATGCTCATTGTACGGCACATCCCGTCCTTTATCTTCCGTCGGCTGAACTTTTGATATGAATAGCAAATTGACTTACGAAAAATTCCTTCCGCTGGAGAACTTCGGTCATTCCCTGCGCACTCCGGCCTACCTCTTTCGCCCACGGGATGCAGAAGATATTCTGACGGCGTTCAAACTGGCCCGCGAAAACGGGCTAACCGTCACGGCCCGCGGGGCGGGTCGCAGTTACAACGACGCGGCCATCAACGGGGGAGGAATCGTCCTGGACCTGCAACAGATGAATCGCATTCTGGCCTGGGACCCCACCTGCGGCCTGATCACCGTCGAGCCGGGGGTCACCATCTGTCAACTCTGGCAAACCACCCTCCCCGATGGCTGGTGGCCGCCAGTCGTTTCCGGCACCATGACCACCACCCTGGGCGGTTGTCTGGGCGCCAACATTCATGGCAAAAACAACTTCCGCATGGGGACAATTGGCGAACACGTGACCGAGTTCACCGCCCTGCTCCCCAGCGGCGCCGAAGTGACCTGCTCTCCCAAGAAAAACGGCGATCTGTTCCGCGCCATGATTGGCGGATTTGGCATGTTGGGGATTTTCACTTCCATCACGCTGCAGATGAAGCGGGTCTATTCGGGGCTGTTGAACGTCCGCGCCTGGGGCGTGCCAGACCTGAAAACGCACCTGGCCGAAATTGAGGCAGCCGCGCCGGAGCACAATTACACCGTCGGCTGGCTCGACGCAACCGCCAGCGGGCGTTCTCTCGGCCGCGGCCAGTTACACACCGCCGATTATCTCGCCGAAGGAGAAGACCCCGCCGCGGCCCAAACGCTGCGCGTCGAATACCAGACCCTGCCCGATAAGTTCTTTGGCGTCGTCCCCAAGTCGCTTTTACCCCTGCTGATGAAACCCTTTATGAACAATCTGGGGGTATGGGGAGTGAACACGGCCAAGTACCTCCTGGGCGCTCGCCAGAAGACTTACCGCCAGTCCCATGCCGCCTTTCACTTCCTCCTGGACTACATTCCCCACTGGGAAATTGCCTACGGGCGCGGCGGACTGATTCAATACCAATCCTTCCTGCCCAAAGAAACCGCCCTCGAAGCCTGGACCGAGATGCTCACCCTCTCGCAGAAGCGTGGCATCCCTTCCTATCTTGGCGTCACCAAGCGTCACCGGCCCGACAACTTCTTGCTCTCCCATGCGGTAGATGGCTTTTCGCTGGCGCTCGATTTCAAGGTCACAGACTCGAATCGCACCCGTCTGGCCAGGATGCTGAGCGAGTTCGATGAAATCGTCTTGCAAGCCGGTGGACGTTTTTACTTTGCCAAAAACAGCGAAACCAGCGCCGAAACTGCCCGCCGTTTTCTCGGCGAAGAGACCCTGAATCGATTCCGGGCCTTGAAAAAACGCTGTGACCCCCATTTCGTGCTCGAGTCAGACCTCTACCGAAGAATTTTTGGGGAGCAGCAGTAGGCCATTGGGCTTCTCCAGTTCCCCCGCACCGATACAGAATATTTCCCACTGCTGAGTACCTTGACAATCTCTCCAATTGGAAAAATTGACTTCGAGAGAGCCGTTAGGTAAATTGGGCGAGTTGACTTTTGGTTGCAACCTCATTAAACTAACAAAAACGATAGACAGGAGGAACTATGGCTGAATTTCAGTTTATCATGCGCTCCGGGCCTACCCCCGGCAAGGTATTTCCTCTGGAGGGGAATGAAATTACCATCGGGCGCGAAAACACAAACACGATTGTCATCAACGATGCAGAAGTTTCGCGCAGACATGCCCGGATGGAGAAGCGCGGCACGACCTACATGATTCAGGACCTCGGCTCCACGAACGGGACATTTGTCAACGGCGTTCGCATTTCGGGTCTGCAGGTTCTCAATGCTGGGGATGAAGTTTCCTTTGGCGAAAATATCGTCATGATGTACGAAGCCGTGGTGGACCCCAACGCGACGATGATTTCTTCGGCCAAAGCGCCGAAGACCGCCGTCCAGCCACAACGACCGGTCGTCTCGCCGGCTGCACCTCCCCCGCCTCAGCCCAAACCGGCAGCCCCCGCCTATGTGGGTCAAGTGCCCGCCAGCCCCCCCGCTGCTGTTACCAAGAAATCGAACACAAAAATCATTCTCATCATCGTAGCCGTAGTGGTGCTGTGTATCATTTTCGGCTGTCTCGCCTTCCTCTTGTGGGTAGATGCAGATGCGACCGGTGCTCGCTGGTGCCAGTACCTGCCATTCATCGCTCGCATGTTTGGCGGCGTTTGTCCGTAGCCTCCCCTGGTGGAGCATCGCAACAACACCCACGAGAAAACAGACTTTCCACGGTAGTGAACTGTCAAACAATTCAGGCAACAAAAGTTCCTCCATAAAAGCCACTTACCCATCAGAGGACAAGAGATGGCTGCCTCGGGCCAGCCATCTCTTGTTTTTCTCTCTCGCTTTCTCCGCAAACTTCGTTTAATCCTCCCCCATGTTTGCCCAATCGAGCAGGAAATTGATCCAGGTGAGAATCCGCCGGGCCGAGTCATAATCCCCTGCAAAGAGCGCCGCCTGGGCACGCCGCAGTTGCGGCTCAATGAGACGATTCGGCCAGGCCTGCGGGCGTCGCGTCAGGTCGGCGACGATGCCGCGGGAGCGCATCTCCTGCCCATACGGCAACCAGGCTGTCAGGAAATAGGCCGAGGGATCGAACGCTGCCTGGTAACGGCGTAACGTATCGAAGAAGGTCACGGTCAATTCCAGGTCGGTGCGGATGTCGTCGGTGACAGGCTGGGCGGAAAGGTAGGCGCGGAAAGCCGTCTCCAGGTCTGCAAGAGAAAGGTGGAAATCCTCCTGCAGCGCAGCATCAATCACCTGCGCCGGGGTCGCACCGGCGGAACAATCCATCGTCCGATAAAACTCATTGAACGCGCCGGGGCCATAGGTCTCGTAAAAATACTGCACCAGAGCAGCCGCCTCCAGGTAACCCGTCTCATGCTGTTGGTTATAAAAATCGTTGGCGAGAAGTTCCAGCGGAATGTACCAGCCCAAATCGAGCAGAGCCGCGGCGCGGGGGCCGATCGGCTCCGGCTTAAAGTGGCCGCCGCTCAGGTACGTCGCCAGACCTTCCTGGAACATCGAAGGGCGGCACTCGC
The DNA here is from genome assembly GCA_034434255.1 of Anaerolineales bacterium. GTDB lineage: Bacteria > Chloroflexota > Anaerolineae > Anaerolineales > Villigracilaceae > UBA877. The sequence continues at coordinate 4,105 of DAOTZT010000417.1, forward strand.
CCCCTATCCAGCCATCGTAGTAGTGAACAAACTCGTGGTGGAGGACAATCTCGACGGTATTACCAACATAATTTTCATCGAAGTAAGAGATGTACAGCCCATCCCAGGCAAAACCGCCGTGACCGAGCACCCGCGGCATGAAGGTGACGTCAATCCGATCGTGAAGCGAACCGCCCATCTGCGCTGCCACCGATGCCGACTGTGCATCCGCGGTTTGAGCCAGCCACGCAATATCGCGGGCGGCATCGGTACCGGTGATGTAGTAGAGATGGCAGCATTCCGTGGTCATCATCTCCCAATGGGCTTCCGGCTCGGGCGGCGGGACCTGGTCGGCCGGTCGCAGCCGAACGGTCTCCTCCCACGAAAAGCCGCTCCCCAGGGAAAATTGCAAGCGGTGGCGCCCTGGCTCCAGCCCCTCCGTATCCCACACCCACCAGAACGTGGCCTGGTTACGCTGGCCAATGCCAAACGGGGCAAACGAGGCTGAGCCGAGGGTTTGGTCGCCGTAACGCACGGTAACCGTCTCCCCGGCTGGGGCGTCGGGCGGCGCAATGACCTCGAAACTGACCACATCCCCCACGTAGAGGGGGCCATCGGGGTGGGTGACCACGCGATAGTCGCGCTCAGGAGCAAACGCCGAGCACGCCGCCGTCAGCAGCAGGAGCAGAACAAGCGTCAGTCGTCGCATCGTGCCTTCAGGCGAGCGCCGCTTTCATCCGGGTCAGGGCTTCTTCCAGGGTGCGGCGCGGACAGCCAAAATTCAGTCGTACGAACCCCTCTCCGCCGGGGCCGAAGTCGGCGCCATCGTTGAGGGCTACCTTCGCTTTTTCGAGGAAGAAGCGGTGCGGCGACCCTTCGATTTTGCCAGCCTGAATCAGGTCGCGGCAATCCAGCCAGGCCAGGTAGGTCGCGTCGGGGACCGTGAGCCGGATTCCGTCAAATTCGCTCTCGACCACGCTGACGAGGAAGTCGCGATTGGCGGTGAGATAGGCGCGCAGTTCAGTCAACCAGTCGTCACACTGCCCGGAGAACGCCGCCAGGGCGGCGACCATCCCCAAACCGTTGACGTGCATCGCCAGGCGCTCCATCGCCAGGCGATAGCGGCGGCGAATCGTCTCATCGGGGATGATGGCAAAGCCACAGAACAAGCCGGGGACGTTGAACGTCTTGCTGGGGGCAATGAGGGTGATTGTACGGCGAGCCAGTTCGGGGTCGAGCGACGCCACCGGTACGTGGGTGGCGCCCCCCAGCAAGAGTTCGGAGTGGATTTCATCCGAGCAAAGGAAAGTCTGATGGCGGGTGCATATCTCCGCGATACGCTGTAAATCTTCGCGGCCAAAGGTGTTCCCGCAGGGGTTATGCGGATTGCACAGCAGGAACATGCCGGTATGCGCTCCGCCTGAGTCAAAAGCCGCCTCGAACACGTCCCAATCTATCTCATATTGCAGACGCTTGCCCTGCACCACACAGCGCAACCCGGCCATCTGCGAGGAAAAACCGGCATACTCGGCCACTTTCAGAAAAGGCGGATACACCGGCGGTTGAATGAGAATCGCCTCGCCTGGCTGACAGAGCGCATGTGCCGCTGCCGTGAAGCCCGCAACGATGCCCGGCGTCACGACAATCGCTTCGGGCGGAATTTTCCAGCCATACAAACGTTCCATGCGCGCCAGCACAGCCTCGCGCAACGCGGGCGAGGGAAGATCATAGCCAAAGACGCCATGCTCCACAGCCCGCCGCAGGGCGGCTAATACAGGTTCGGGCGTCAGGAAGTCCATGTCGGCCACCCACAGCGGGAGGACATCGTCCCCGTAGAGTTTCCACTTCAGGCTGTTGCTAGCGCGGCGATCAATGAGACGGTCAAAATCGTAAGTCATGGTGTCTCCTAAACAGAAGAGCGGAGTCCTCCGCCCTTCTGAACTATTCTTCCGGCTCCTCGCTGAGGACGTACAGCGGGCGACCTTTGGCTTCATCGTAAATCCGCCCCACGTACTCGCCGAGGACGCCCAACGAAATCAATTGTACTCCCCCCAGGAACAAGACGGCGATAAGGGTGGTGGCCTGCCCTTCGAAGAAATGCGACCCCATCAGGCGCATGATAATGACCAGCGGGATGGCCAACGCCGCGATGCCGGCTGAAATAAAGCCAAAGTACGTCGCCAGTTGGAGGGGAAAATAGGAAAATCCGGTAATGGCATTCAGCGCCAGTTTGAGCATCTTCTTGAAGGGGTATTTGGTCACACCGGCGAAGCGGGCAGCGCGTTTATACGGCACGCCGATTTGCTTGAAGCCGACCCAGGCCGACATACCGCGCGGGAAGCGGTGACGCTCCCGCATGGTTTTCAGGACGTTGACCACCCGCCGATCCATGAGGCGAAAATCGCCGCTGTCCACCGGGATTTTGACATCGGTGATACGGTAGATGAGGCGATAAAAGGCGGCCGCGGTCACCTTTTTGAACCAGGTCTCCCCCTCACGCTCGGTGCGCACGGCATAGACGACTTGATAGCCTTCTTTCCACTTCGCAATCAACTCCGGGATGACTTCAGGCGGGTCCTGCAAGTCAGCGTCAATGATGATGACCGCATCGCCGCGGGCGTAGTCCCAGCCAGCTGTGATGGCAATCTGGTGACCGAAGTTGCGGGCGAAGATGATGGGACGCACATGTTCATCCTGCATGGCCAGGGCACGAATCGCCTCGGTGGAGCCATCGGTGGAGCCATCGTCCACGAGAAGCAGTTCCCACGTGCCGCCCGTGGCCGACATGACTTCTTTCACTCGCCGATACAATTCGGGGATATTTTCGATCTCGTTATAAATTGGAGCCACAATCGAATAGTCAACTTTCATCATTCTTTTCTCTTTCTCGCTTACGTGAAGGTTTCGAAGCAGGAGGAATTTTTGGCAGTGGAGTCTCTTCCACCACGTCAACAAACGGCGTCATTCCCAGCACCCGACGGCGGAGGTAATCGAACACAATGGCCAGCGAAGCACTCGCCGGGATGACCAGCAACGCCCCCAAAATCCCCCACAAGACGGTCGCCAGGATGATGAAAATAAAAACGAGCGATTCCGGCATGTGGACAGCACGGCCCATGATGAGCGGTCGCAGCCAGAAGTTCTTAACCGAAATTAGAACCAGATACACGGCCACAACAATCAACGCCACTCCCACATTGGGCAGGGCCATCCAACTTGAGCCTTCGAGCAAAGCCACCGAGGCCGCCAGGAGCGCCGCCAGGAAAGGCCCCACGTCGGGGATGAGTGTCAAAAAACCAGCCAGGATGCCCAGGACCAGCGCCCCCGGAATGCCGATGAGCGCCCACGCCACTGTAAAAATCACACCCACGATGAGCATGAGCAACAACTGGCCGCGCAGATAGGCCATCCATACCGCCCGCACCCGCCGGTAGAGTTCTTCCATTTCGGGTTGAAATGCAGGCGGGAAGGATTGGATAAAGCGCCGGCGCAAATCGGGCCATTCAGAAAGAAAATAGTACACAGCGACCACGGTCACCAGGACCCACAGCGCCCCCATCGAGGTCTGCTCGATTAACTGGAGAGCATTTTCAGCCAGAGAGGAGAGAAACGTCAGGCGGAATTGCTCCAGGCGCACAGCCAGGTTCGTTAAATCGAGCAGGTAACCGCCCACAAAGCGCGGTACGGCCATCCAGGTCGTCACCTGGTTGAGCAAAGAGCCAATGTCGCGAATAATCTGCTGTAATTCATCCAGGAAGAGGGCCATGCTGGCCGGAGCGCTGACGAGCAGGAGCACGGTAAGGGCAAAAATGAGATTGACCGCCGCCCGCCGCGAGAGTCGGGTGTGCCTTGTCAGCAGGTTGACCGCCGGACTGATGAGATAAGCAATAAACGCGGCAACGATCAGCGGCTGCAGCACCGAACGAATGTACCACAACCCGACCGCCAGGAAGATGACAAGAAGGACAAAAACCGTGTAACGAAGGGGCAAACTCCACTGCTTCTCTTTCATAGCAATTTCTTCAGCGCTTCGAGGCTCGGTTCGATGACCGGCGCCTCGCCGACCGCCTGCATCGCGGCGCGAATGTCTTTCAGCCCAGAGCCAGTGTTGAGAACCAGAATCAACTCCTCAGGGCGGACGATACCTTCGCGCGCTGCTTTGACCAGGCCAGCGTAGGCTGTCGCACCGGCAGGCTCGGCAAAGATGCCGAGTTTGCCCAGGTCAGCAATGGCGCCCAGGATGTCCTGATCCGAGACCCGGACATACGTCCCGCCCGTTTCGCGGGCAGCGCGCACGGCGCGGACCCCGTCGCGGGGCAGGTTGACCGAGATGCTGTCGGCCAGGGTGTTGGCTTCCACCGGAATAATCGTTTCCCCGCCGGCATGGAAGGCATTGGCAATCGCCGCCGACCCCTCGGCCTGGACGCCGATGATGCGTGGCATGTTGTCCACCCAGCCGAGGGCGAGCAGGTCTTTGAAGCCCTTGTGAAGGCCGGAAATGATGTTGCCATCGCCCACCGAAACAAAAATCGTCAGCGAGGCAGGCTGGGCAATTTCCTCGTGGGCAAGGCTCCATTCCCAGATTTCGTAGGCCGCCGTCTTCTTCCCTTCCGCGGTGAATGGATTGTAGCCGGTGTTGCGGCAATACCAGCCGAACTCTGCGGCGGCCTGCACGGTCAGGTCGAAGGCGTCGTCGTAGGTGCCGTCTACCAGAATCACCCGGGCGCCGTAAATCAGCAACTGGGCGATTTTTGCCGGGGGAGCGGTGCGAGGCGCAAAGATGACCGATTTCTGCCCCACCGCGGCAGACATGCCCGCCAGGGCCGCCCCGGCGTTGCCGGTGGAGGCGGTGACGACCACTTCGGCGCCGATGGCGCGGGCGCGGGCCACCACCACCGCGCTGGCGCGGTCCTTGAACGAAGCGGTCGGGTTGGTGGCTTCATTCTTCAACCAGACCCGTTCCAGGCCGAGAGGCCGGGTGAGGCGCTCCAGCGAAAGGACGGGAGTGCCTCCCGCCAGCCGCAACATGCTCCCCTCGCCGCCGGGGTCGGGGACGGGCAGGAGCGGCAGGTAACGCCAGAGCGAGGCTTCGGCGCGGCAGGTCAGGTCTTCGGGCTGAAATTTCTGGCGGATGGCGTCGTAATCCAGGACGACATCCAGGTTGCCGCCATCCTTGGGGCAGGTGTAGGTCACCTGGCCGGGGAGGTATTCTGCATGGCACAACGAGCAACGATAACCGAGAAATTTTTCCATAGTCTGTTTCGCTTTCGAGATTGATTATATCTGACTTCCCTGCTTTCCTCAGCGACAGAAGGCCAGAAAGATATGGTTTTCTCAAAGTCCCTTGATGCCCTGTGCGAAACACGGCAATTGAGAACTTTGACCGCTGAGACGCAGAGTTCGCAGAGATTTTCTGTGGTTTTCTCTGCGTTCTCAGCGGCTCTGCGGTGAAAGATTTGACTTTGAGAAGGCTATAACCAGAGGACGGCAGACCGCGTAGGACGGGCTTTCAGCCCATCATCCCGAAGGGACTTTCCGCCCGTCACGAGCAAACCGTCCACGAATGGAGAACGAATACGAGGCGGGCGCACGGGCATTCATGCTCAGTCTTCGTGGACAGATTTGAGCCGGAGAGTATCGGGCGAAAAGCCTTTTTGGTCATGGTCAGGCCGTAGGACGGGCTTTCAGCCCGTCGGC
>DAOTZT010000418.1:0-8225 GCA_034434255.1 Anaerolineales bacterium
CGTGAAGTGCAGGCCGGCGGTCGGTGCGGCGGCGGAGCCGGGTTGGCGGGCATAGACGGTCTGGTAGCGTTCGGGGTCACGTAGTTCGGCGTGGATGTAGGGCGGCAGCGGCACATGGCCAACTTTGGGGAAGTACGGCTCGATTGGTTCGCTGAAACGCACCAGCCGCCCGGCGCCGTTCAACAGGGCGATGATTTCAGCAGCGGGTCCCTCCTCGACCTGTACCTGGCTGCCGATCCGCAGGCCTTTCCCGCCGACCAGGGCCTCCCAGGTCCGTTCATCGTGGCGGCGCAGCAGCAGGAGTTCGACGCGGCCGCCGGTTTTCTTGCGGGCGTAAATCCGCGCCGGGATGACGCGCGTCTGGTTGAGGATGAGCAGGTCATGCGGGCGCAGGTACTCGCCGATCTCGCGGAAGATGCGATGTTCCAGCGCGCCCGTGTCGCGGTGCAGGACAAGGAGACGGGAGGCATCGCGCGGCTCGATGGGAGTCTGGGCGATATATTCGGGAGGAAGGTCGTAGTTGAAGTCAGAAGTTTTCACAAGAAAGATTTTAACTCCTGTTCGCTCAGTTGTATGGCGAATTTGAAAAATTGTGCTCCAGCACAGAATATATGCTCACTGAAATATCGAGAAGCCCCAAAATTTTGCGCTAGAGTTCAGAAAGCGGTGTGAGATGGCATACGAATGCCCATCCACTTGCACAGAGCTCAGAAAAATATCCTTGAAGGCGCAGAGCAACATTCCCATCGTCGGACGCTCAGTCGCCCGCTTGGGATTGCCCGCATACAGCCCAGTCAGTTTTTCTCCCGCTTTCACCTATTGACGGCGTGTCCCATGCTCCATCAGTGCCAAAACGCGCGACCCAAGCGAAAGCAGACGCGTCAGCCCCGTTGCATGCTGGTCGTTTTGCAGATACATCGGTGTCAGCGAAAGCGGTTTCCCTTTCAAGCGTCCAAAATTGGGTTCGACCAGGTATTCTTCCCGATACGCCAGCACGGCCTGTTCCAGCGACAGCCTTTCCTGCCAAGCATTGATGACGTACACGCGCCATCCCGGCAAACGAAGGGCTCGCTCAATGGCCAGCGGATCTCGTTGCACCCTCACCCGAAGCTGGCGCTCCTGATGGATTTCCGCTGTCCGTTCGCCATATTGGCGCACCCACCGCTCGTGCACTAGTAGTGTAAACTTGTTTCTGTAAAATTATTTGCAAGAAAAGGTAGGTCTGGTGTATCTTTCTGGAAGCGCAAACCTCAGAAAGGAGAAACACCATGACCTACCAGGACAATTGTACCTTACCAAAAGAAATTCTGGAACAGATTGCGGAGCAAGGCTTGGATTACCTGCCGGAGATGATTCGCATGACGGTCTTTGCATTTCCGGAAGTGCAACGCCGAAAACTGCGTACCAACAACAGCCTGGAACGGTTGAACCGCAAAATTGGCCGCTGCAGCAAAGTTGTAGGGATCTTTCCCAATGATGCTGCTTGCTTGCGCCTGATCAGCGCAATCTTGATGGAGCAGGATGAAGCCTGGCAAACTGGACGAGTCTATCTTGCTATCGAGAACGAATAGTCAAAGTGCCTTTCCCAATGAAAACGAGAACAGCCACCGGAAAGCGCTGTTCCCGTTTCGTGGGGGGGTAGAATCATGTAATCGAACTTTGTCTTTTCAGAGTCACTCTCTGCTTCCAAAGAAAGCCAGACCACTTTTACAGAAAAAAACTTGCGCTATCACCAAGCGTGCCTATCTCTGCCGCAAAGCAGCGAAACTGCCAAATACATCCAATTCACAACCTGACTATCCCCTGGTTTGACATCATCTGGTCGCTGGCACAGCCTATCCATCAGTCCAGTTGAGATCTTCTGAAAACTAAAAAAATCAAACAATCATAGTAAAATGAAGAAACAGTTAGAAATAAGTGATGGCTGCTTAAACACGCCGTTGAACTGATTTCCCTAGCATACTGTTCAGGAGAAACCATGGAAAAGAAACCTTCTTGTCTCGCTCTTCTTATTGCCGTTATCGTAGTGCTATGTTGTTGCCTGATTATCGTCCTGTCAGGAGTGTTGTACTTATGGCAACAGGCTGAACCTCTGCTCCCTACCATTGAATTTTCTACATCCACGCCGACGCCCTTCCAAATCACCCGACAGCCTGTAAGCAATGCAGAAATCGAGATGCTGCAGACTCTCCAAAATACCGTGATCCCAGTCCGTGACCTGGCCGACCTGGCTTGCCGTTTCAAGGGAATTTGTAATGCACCAGAAACCCTCGAACCTCCTGCTGTTCCCTACACAATCGGCGCGCAGAGACAATTTTGGCTGGCGAACAGTGATGATGGGACCTATTCTCGCATCACAGCAACTTTGCACTACATGACCCCGCATGCTTATTTCTGGGTAGAAGACGGCGTGGACTTCGACATGGAAGAAGCAAGGAAACTGATTGACACGTTCGAGGAAAAAATTTACCCCACAGATCGCGCTTTCTTTGGCTCGGAGTGGACGCCAGGGGTGGACAACGATCCCCATCTTTACATCATTTACGCCCAAAATTTGGGAATGTGGGTGGCAGGTTTTTATGTCAGCGTGGATGAGTACAATCCGCTGATTGTCGAACATTCCAACGGCATCGAGGCATTTTATATCGACTCTGCTCAAGACCTGGGCGATGAATATACCTACAGCACGCTCGCCCACGAATTTCAACACATGATTCACTGGTACCAGGATATGAATGAAAGTTCGTTCCTGGACGAAGGATTCTCAGAACTGGCCAGTTTTCTCAATGGCTATGATACAGGCGGTTTTGACTGGACCTATACAAACGATCCTGACATTCCTCTAACCGACTGGAACGACACCGATGAAAACAGCGCTCACTATGGCGCTAATTTCCTGTTTGTTACATATTTCCTGGATCGTTTTGGGGAGGAAGCAACGCAAGCGCTGATCCATAATCCCCAAAATGAACTGGACAGCGTAGACAGCACCCTCCAACAACTCGGCATCACCGATCCACTGACCGGTCAACCGATCACCGCAGATGATTTCTTCTTGGATTGGGTGCTGACAAACTATATCCAGGACGAACGCGTTGCTGATGGCCGATACACCTATCACATTTACCCCTCTGCTCCCCAAGCCAGCGATACCGAATGGGTAACCTCCTGCCCTCAAACAGGGAACACGCGTACTGTAAATCAATATGGCGTGGACTACATTCGCATCACCTGCACTGGCGAGTTTACGGTCAGTTTTCGCGGCTCGACCGTGACCCGGCTCCTCTCCGAAAATCCGCATAGCGGCAACTACGCTTTCTGGTCGAATAAGGCAAACGAATCAAACACCAGCCTGATGAGATCATTCGACTTGAGTAACGTCTCTGGCCCGGTCACCCTCGAATACTGGACCTGGTTCGATCTGGAATCCGACTATGATTATGCTTACGTCTCAGCCTCGACAGATCAAATTCACTGGGACATTCTGGTTACCCCATCCGGTGTTCCCCACGATCCAAGTAAAGACTCCTACGGCTGGGGATATACAGGCAAATCTGACGGCTGGGTTCAGGAAACCGTCGATCTCTCCCCTTACGCCGGTCAGACAGTCTGGTTGCGCTTCGACTATGTCACCGACGCTGCCGTTGTGGAACAGGGTTTGATGCTGGATGACATCTCTATCCCGGCCATTAACTACTTCGAAGATTTTGAAAACGGCGACGGAGGCTGGGAAGCAGCAGGCTTTGTCCGGGTCCGCAATACCTTGCCGCAGAGTTTCCGGCTTGCGCTCATTCATCGTAGCGGCAATCAGATGGACGTGGAAATCTTACCTCCTGATCCTGACCAAAGTTTTGACATCAACATCAAGAACGAAAACGGCGAAGAGGTCGTGCTGGTAGTCACTGCTACAGCCCGCTTTACTCATGAGCCAGCCACTTACCAATTCGAAATCAAGTAAATTGGAATAACACTGATGAGCGCTCTAAAAAAAGCAGAACCATTTTCAGCCCAAAACCTTGCCGACTATCAAAACGGGGCCATTGTGTCCCTCCAGGTGATGAAGGCAGAGGCAGGAAACGTCACCTTCTTTACCTTTGACGAGGGTCAGGAACTCAGCGAACACACTGCCCCTTTCGACGCCCTGCTCCACGTGCTGGATGGAGAGGCTGAGGTGCGGATTTCCGGTCACCCATTCCTGCTCAAAGCCGGGGAGGCAATTATCCTGCCTGCCAACGAGCCGCATGCCGTACGGGCAGTCAAACGCTTCAAGATGCTGTTGACAATGATTCGCGCCTGACAGGCAAATACGGCGCGCCAACACAAACTCCCCCGGAGACAAGACTCCGCGGGGAGTTTGCGCGTCCAGGCTCCGGGTTGGCAACGCAGCGGCTAATTTTCCGGGTGGATAACGTAACCGTTACGTCGGAATCGAAGGCTCGTTCTCACGGGTATAATCCAATCAGCCTGAATCAGTATTCATGAAATAGAACAATTTTCGCAAAATAAGGAGTGTTGTAAAATATTTCCTGAAAAGGAGGTAGTATGACCACTCCTGTCGAGAAAGAAGATACCAAGGCTGTCCTGCGAAAACTTCTGCTTCCCTACCAAACTGCTGATACCCGCCAGGCCATATGGCAACTGGTCAACACGCTTGTCCCCTATTTTGCCCTCTGGGTGTTGATGTTCCTCAGTTTGAACGTCTCATACTGGCTGACGCTCCTGCTCGCCATCCCGACCGCCGGTTTCATGGTGCGGACGTTCATCATCTTCCACGACTGCGGACACGGGTCGTTTCTCCCCTCTCGGAAGGCCAACGACATCGTCGGCATCATCACCGGCATCCTGACTTTCACGCCGTGGGCGCGCTGGTGGCGAGACCATGCCATCCATCACGCCACTGCCGGCGACCTCGACCGGCGCGGCGTGGGCGATGTGTACACGATGACCGTCCAGGAATACCTGCAAGCGCCCTGGTAGAAAAAATTAGGGTATCGCTTGATGCGTCATCCGTTCAATATGTTCATCATCGGCGCGCCCATCGTGTTTGCCATCGTCCAGCGCTTTTATGCGCGCGGGACGGGCAAGCGCGAAAAAGCCAGCGTCTGGTGGACGAATCTGGCGCTGGTTGTGCTCATCGGCGGTCTCATCTGGCTGGTGGGTTGGAAGGCTTACCTGATGGTGCAAATCCCTGTTTTCTGGTTGGGAACGGCGACCGGCGTCTGGCTGTTCTACATGCAGCATCAGTTCGAGGACGTGTACTGGGAACGGCATGACAACTGGGACTTCTTCGAGGCCGGGCTGAAGGGCTGTTCTTACTTCAAACTGCCCAAAATCTTGCAATGGTTCACCGGCAACATCGGCTTTCATCACATTCACCACTTGAGCGCCCGCATCCCCAATTACAAACTGGAGGCTTGCTTCCGCGAAAACCCGATCCTGCAAAACCCACATACGCTGACGCTGCGTTCCAGTTTGAAGAGTTTGCGCCTGCGGCTCTATGACGAGGAGCAGAAGAAACTGGTCGGCTGGGAGGCGCTCAAACGCTACCGGCAAACCGCTGCGGCTTGAAATTCACACAAAAAAACGTCCCGCCAGAAATCAGCGGGACGTTTTTCATTCAGGGAAGCACTCGCCTACTTCACAAGCGGCTGGTATTCGGGGTGCTTTTGGATGTAACCGGCCACGAACGAGCAAAGCGGCCAGACTTTCAGGTCATTTTGCCGGGCATACTCCAGCGCAGCGCGGGCCAGTTTCGAGCCAAGACCGCGTCCGCCCAGCGCCTCGGGCACCCCGGTATGGGTGCAGACCATCACATTGCCCTGCATTTGGTACTCCAGCACCGCCAGATGGCCCTCCACCTGGATTTCGAAGCGGCTCGCCTGGGTATTTTGGGTAACAGGAATCTCTTGTTCGGGGAACATTGATTCACCTGCCTGGAAATCAAATGTGAATCGCGCTGCCTTCGGCGGCGTGTGCGGCTTCCATCAGCACCTCGCTGAGCGTCGGGTGGGCGTGAACGTTGCGGGCAATTTCCGCCGGGGTGAGTTCCATCATGCGCGCCAGGGTCAGTTCGGGCAGAAGTTCGGTCACTTCGGGACCGACCAGCGTGGCGCCCAGCAGTTCGCCATATTTCTCGTCCACCACCAGTTTGACCCAACCGGCGTAATCGCCCAATCCCAGCGCCTTGCCGTTAGCCTGGAAGGGGAATCGCCCTACCTTGACCTGGTAGCCGCGTTCGCGGGCCTGCGCTTCGGTCAGACCAAAGGAGGCCACCTGCGGTGAGCAATACGTCGCCCGCGGCATCATCTCATAGTCCAGTTTGACGGTTTCGTGGCCGGCAATGTTTTCGGCACAGACGATGCCCATCGCCGAGCCAACGTGCGCCAGCATCAGTTTGCCGGTCACGTCGCCGATGGCCCAAATGCCCGGCACATTGGTCGCCATACGCTCGTCAATTTCGATAAAGCCGCGCTCGTTGATTTTGACGCCGAGTTCCTCCAGGCCCAAACCCTTGCTGTTGGGACGGAAACCGATCGCAACCAGCGCCTGCTCGGCCTCCAGGACTTTCGTCTCGCTCCCCGCCGAGACCGTCACCTTGACCCCCTCCCCGGTCGCCTCGACGGCTTCGACCTTGTGCCCGGCCAAAATCTTGACACCGCGCTTGGCGAAGGCTTTGGCGACCTCCACCGCGGCCTCCTCGTCCTCCAGCGGCAGGACATGGGGCAGCATCTCGACGATGGTCACGTCTACCCCGTAGGCGTTCCAGATGGTGGCAAATTCCATCCCAATCGCTCCGGCCCCAATGATGACAACGCTCTTAGGCAGTGTCTCCTGCAAAATGGCCTCGTGGTAGGTGATGACCCGCTTGCCGTCCACTTTCCAGGCAGAAGGGACCGCTGCCGAAGCGCCAGTGGCCACGATGATGTGTTTGGCGGATAACGTCTGGGCGTTGCCGGCGGCATCGGTCACGGTAACCGTTCCGGGCGCGGGAAGATACGCCGTTCCCATGTAGACGTCTATTTTGTTTTTCTTCATCAAAAAGCCGACGCCCTTGACCAGCCGGTCCGAGACCTGGCGGCTGCGTTTGACCGCCGCGCCGTAATCGAGTTGCAAGTTTTCGAAAGAAAAGCCAAACTCCTTGCCGCGTTCGCGCAGGGTATGGGCGATTTCGGCGTTCTTGAGCAGCGCCTTCGACGGGATGCAGCCCACGTTCAGGCAGACGCCACCCAGCCATTGTTTGTCCACAATGGCAGTTTTTTGTCCAAGTTGTGCGGCGCGGATGGCGGCCACGTACCCGCCCGGCCCAGCGCCGATGACAAGAACATCATAGGTTTCAGGCATGAATACTCCTTTACTTGGTCGTTTCTTCTGACTTCGGCGTAGATTCGCTGATTGCGTATCCTTCCTACCCTATCAAGGTCTTCCATTTTTTTATAGCCGCTACTTTATGACTAATACACTCTATGGATTGAATCTTCTCATCAAGATTTCAAAGGTTCTTAGCGGAGTACCTGCTGGTCCCTGTCTCCCCACATAGTAAACACCGTCGTTTACATTATACATTTCTCCACCACCAATGCCTACCATCCAGACAATTCCTGCATTCTTGACTGCTGTTGTGTTGTTCAATCGTTGTCCATATGGGAGGATTAGCGTAATTGGGCGATGGCCAAATAAGTACTCAATCTTATCTTGACTAGTCGTAATCTCTAAAGACACCTCTAATGGAGACAACATGCCCAAATTAGGATGTGTATCTGTATGGGTAGCTATTTCCCATCCTTTCTCAAGCAAATCTCTGAGAAGCGCTACGCTTGTGGAATTGGGCTCACCTTGGGTCACTACCCCTAAAACTGCTGGGTAGTTAGCCTCGCATAACAGATCTATCATTTCTTGAACAGTGCGGTTAAGACCATTCCTACTACCTATGGAAACATCATCAATAGTAATAATGGCTATTTTGCCCTTTTCACGTACAGTGATATTGGGATCCTCCAGGATGTTTCTGTAAGTGATTACCCTGATGTGATTCTCTTGCAGGATCAGGATAAATTCTCTTAGGAATCCTACCGCATCGAAAGCATCGGTTGATGGATGCATCATAATCGTCATCGGGGTCGAGCGGATAGGGCTAAAAGTGGCCGTCAGCGTGGCGGTAGGTGTTGCCGTTGGCGTGCTGGTCGGCGTGGCAGTGCTTGTTGGTACGGCGGTAGCAGTAGGCAACG
>DAOTZT010000419.1:0-4758 GCA_034434255.1 Anaerolineales bacterium
TGGCGCTCATACGCTCGGCCAGTTCGCGCGAGAACGAGGCGAAGAACGCGCGGTCAAGAGCGACGCCGGCCATCTCCATCTCGGCCAGCACAGCCACCAGCGGCATTTCGATTTCGGTCAAAAGTGTACTCAGTTTCGGGAAACGTTGCAGTTCTCCCTCCAGCGTCGGCTGCAGGCGCAAGGTGATCGCGGCGTCCGCCGCCGCATAGGGAGCAACTTCCTCAATGGCGACCTCGGCCATTGAACGCTGATTGCGACCCGTGCCGATCAAATCCTGAATGTGGGTCATTTCCACTCCCAGACGCGCCGCCGCCAGATTCTTCAAGCCCAGGTTGTGCGAATCCGGGTTCAGCACCCATTCCGCAATCATGGTATCGAAGGCCAGCGGACGGACGAGCAACCCCTGGCGTGCCAGGACGATGTAATCGTACTTGAGATGATGGCCAACCTTGGGGATGTTCTGCGCCGTCAGAGGCCCGTTCAGCGCCTCAAGCACCATTGCACGCGGCAGTTGTTGTCCCTGGCGATGACCAAGCGGAATATAGAAGCCCTCCCCCTCCCGCACTGCCAGCGCCAGGCCGACCAGTTCCGCCAGCATCGGTTCAGTAGAAGTAGTTTCCGTATCCAGAGCAATGCGCCGCGCCTGCTGCAGAGCCGCGACCAGAGACGATAGTTTTTCTGGCGTGTCCACCACCACGGCCGAAACGTCTGGCCGAGATAGCACACTGACAATGGGTGTTACTCTGGCTTCACCAGAGGCCGCTTCGAAAAGGCTCAACTGTTGGGCTGTGGGGCTGGCGCCGGCCAGCTGACGGACTTTTCCGATCAACGAGCGGAATTCCAGGCGTTGGAAAATGGTTTCGACCTTTTCCAGATCAAAGGCCTGGGGACGCGCCTGTTCCAGGTCCACGCGCAATGGCAGATCGGTGCGTATCGCGGCCAGGGAACGGCTCAGGTAGGCCAGGTCTCGCCCGGCCTCCAGTTTGGCACGCCGGTGAGGTTCGATTTCATCCAGATGGGCATAGATGTTGTCCAGAGAGCCGTATTTTTCCAGCAAGGCAATGGCTGTTTTTTCGCCAATGCCGCGCACGCCGGGAATGTTATCGGACGCATCGCCGGCCAGGGCTTTGTAATCTACCACCTGTTCGGGTCGGACGCCCAGGCGGGCGACAACGTCCTCTGCTGTCAGGTACGTGCGATCATCACCGGCTACATAGACGGCGGTGCGTTCATTCACCAGTTGCAGCAAATCGCGGTCACCGGTGATGATTTTGACGCCCAGGCCCTGTTCGTTGGCCCAGTGCGCTACCGAGCCCAGGACATCATCGGCCTCATATCCTTCAACTTCGAAACGCGGGATATTGAAGGCATCCACCAGTTCGCGAATACGCTCGATTTGCGGGCGCAGATCATCGGGCATTTTCGCACGCGTGGCTTTATAGCCATCGAAGAGATCGGAGCGGAAGGTACGCCCGGTATCAAAGGCGACGGCCAGATAATCGGGTTTTTCCTGTTCGTAGATACGAAGCAATTCGCGCGCGAAGCCATAAACGCCCGCTGTCGGTTCGCCGCGCGCGGTCTGCCAGCGCGCGCCTAACCGTCCACCGGTCAGGGCAAAATACATCCGATAGGCCAGGGCATGGCCATCAATCAGGTACAAGGTAAGAGGCATGGTACGTTAATTCTACCCCATCCGCGCGTTAACGCGGGCGCCTGGTAAAACCTTGTCGTTGACGAATCTGGGTAATGAAATCCTTGACCAGTTGGGCCGGATGCGGCTGATTTCCCCCCATGATCAGGTAGCCCGGTGCCCAGAAATCCCCGGAAGGGTTTTCTTTTTTGTAGCGCGGAAATTCTTCGAAGATTTTTGCCGAAGTCTGCTGACGCACCAGTCGCATCACATAACTGGGCGGGGTAGGAGGGGGCACGTTGGCAATCCACTGCAAATACTCGGGCCGTATCGCCAGATATTCCAGTCGCCAGCCGTAGGCCACGCAGAGTTGCGGCATCCAGGTGGACAGGCGTTCGGCCAGATCGCCGGTCAGATGGTGCTGTACGAAGCGCGGGATGAGCAGGCAGGCGTAAGTCAGGTTGTAGGCGGAAGGAGAAACCGGTTCGAGGACGATCTTGCGCGCCAGTTCGGTCGTCGGGCTGGGCAAGGTGGCTTCCAGATCCTCGATTTGCTGTTTTTCGCCGCCGCGTTTTTGGGCCGGCGCGGCTACCGTTTCTTCCAGTGCAGATTCGTCCGCCGCAGGCCGAGGCTCGCTATCTACCGCCAGCGGGACCACAGAGGCCGGCGCGCGCGGAGAAGCACCCGGTCGGGTAGGACTGAGATCATACTCCAGACCGCCGGTGTGCAATTCTGTCTCCATCTCCTGGGGCGGGTTCGGTGGCGGCACATCGGCCAGGATCTCCGAGATTGGCGTTAAATTGGGGGGCAGGCCCTCTTCCTCGTCCTCGCCAGACGGCGAGGAGGAAAGAGAGCGCACCAGACGGTTGGCCTGGGTACGGATGGTCGTAAACGAGGTTTCCGCGTCGAAAATCAACGCCAGGACCATCTCCGCCCCCAGGTCGGTGGCGTAGAGCATGTGCTCGGCGCGCGTGGACTCCAGACGAATGAAGCGCACCAGGTCACTGCCGCTCTGACGATCCCAGTAACGGGAAACAGCGGCGGAGAGTTCGCGTGCGGCCGTCTGCGGCAATTGACCGGCATACGCCCACAGTTCCCCCTGACGGGTAATCAATGCCGCCTGAGCCGAAGATTCCAGGGTCAGGCGGGTCAGGTGTTGCGCGGCGCGATTGACATCCGCCAGCCAGGGCATGTTCGCCGGCACTGGGGGCGCGGCCTGCGTCTGATTGTCTTCCACGTCCGATAACGCCGCGTTAACCGTTTCGAACAAATCGGGCAGATAGAAGGGTTTCGATAGATGCCCGGCCACGTTGGTCGCGCCAACGAGAGCATTCTCTCCGACCACAATGAGCCGGACCGCAGGGTGAATGCGCGCCAGAGAATCAGCCAGTGCCGCCGATTCCTCAAAATCTGCATCAAGGAACACCAGAGGGCAGGCATAGGCGCGCAGAAACGCTTCCGCCTCCACCTTGCTGCCGCGCACGCTGACGTTAAACCGCCCCGTTTCCTCCAGATTTTGACGGATGAGTTCGCCAAAAGCGGTATCGGAAGTCACAACCAGCAGCGGCATCATCTTATATACAGTGTATCACAGCTTTGATTAGGATGCAAGCACAAAGGGGCGCGGGTCCACACATCCCGACAGCCCGGAAAAGCCGTCTTAAATACCTGCTCTGGTCCTGTTTGGCGGAGCAAGCATTCACCCATGTTTCACGAATGCGCAAATAGTGCATCATTCGTAACTACCTGCCATGGCTAATGGAGAACCCTCTGCCTCTTGTCATTGCGAGCGTAGCGGAGCAATCTCCCGGCAAGCAAGGGGATTGCCTCGCCGCCTACGGCGGCTCGCAATGACAAGGATGGATAGTGGGTAGGCAGGGCTTATCAATTCTATGACAGATGCCCAATCAGGACAGGCCCATTGGTTTGTCAACCGTTCTTTGGTAAGTCTCTGCGCTCATCATATTGGCAATCTTACGCCACAAATACAAACTTGACACGCCACTATTTCTACCACAATGTCGGAGAATTGATAAGCCCTATTGGGGCAACGGAGATCCTTGACAACGACATATTTACTGGGCAAAAAACAGGATCAAGCCAGCAACACGCTCGACTCCCTGCCACTTCTGAGACTTGTGGGCAATCACCAAGCAGAATGCCATGCCGTGGAAGGGACAATCGCTGTATAATTGGTTATGAAGGAGGTTGCCATGCCTGTTGATGCGCTTGAGCCGAAGACCACCACTCTGGCCGAGACGGAAAACTATCTGGCCTGGAAAGCCGAAGAACCGGATGGCGAGGCCACTTATCATCTGGAACTGAACAACGTTACGCTCCATTTCTTTGCAGAGGAGTGGGAGGAACTTCTTAAACTGATCCGTTCTCTGGATTGATACCAGCGGGCGAACCGGTTGCCGCGTGGGGCGGGTAGCAAGGGGTATATTCGTCGGTTTACCTTCTCTGCGCGCGAGGGGCATGGAATGTGTGCTTCCCCCTTCAAGAGACAGTCGCGTCGACTTGTGGGAGGAAGGCGGCGTTGCGTTGGCCGATCACTGATTGCAGGAGGTGTATATGCCCATTTACGAATATGCCTGTCAGGATTGTGGAGCAGCCTTTGAGATGATTCGACCCATATCGCAGGCAGATGCCAGCGCGCCTTGTACGGCTTGCGGGAGTGCGCGTACGTATCGTAAACTATCTCTCTTCTTTGCAGAGAGCGGCGGACAGGCTGTTTCGGGTATGCGCCGGTCCGCTTGCGGTTCGTGTCACGGCGGCCATTGTTCACAGTGCGGTCTCTAAACCATCAAGGCGCCTTTCCGAAATAAAACAGAGGCGGCCCATCCGCCTCTGTTTTGTATTCCCGAACCAGACGAACAGTTACTTTTTCGGCGCCGCCAGGAAGCGAGTTACTTTGGTCCCGCACTTAGAGCCTATCCGAAAAACGGGTATAATTGGGCACAGGAGGTGAACCGATGAGCGAAAAACGGACTCGGACCAGAACACCCAACAACAAAACCACTACCGGTTTTCGCATTTCCGATGAACTGTGGGAGGTGCTTCAACCCCTGCTTCCCGAGCATCGGAATACCCACCCACTGGGTGGAGGTCGTCCGCGGCGGTCAGAC
>DAOTZT010000420.1:0-3155 GCA_034434255.1 Anaerolineales bacterium
CGCACGCAGGAAATTGACGGAAGTACGCTGTTCTACGTGAGGATGAAGGAATAGTCTAATTATCTTGCCAACAGCCAGGCGGTCGCCTGGCTTCCATTTTTCACTGATGAGTTCACTGCTTGATTTCATCACCGGAAAGAGAATCAGGCGATAAGAATGACGCTATCCTGAAATACAAACATGAAACTCGAACTGGAAACTGACTCTGACCTGTCCTGGGCTTTCGCCCATAACGACGGCGTCACCACTGTGCGGATCTCCGCGAATCTGGCGCGTCTCCTGGGCATAGACGGTCTCTGTGATGCCGCCGGGAAATTCCCCCAGTTGGAAAAACTCATTGTCGCGGACGATTATTTCCAGTCACAGGAAATGGCGCTCCTGGCAGAAAGGCTTCAAGCCACAACACCGTTTGTAAAACTCGAATGGACGTATGACTTGAAAGTAGACGGCAAACACGGGCGCTAAACGCTTTGCGGCCTGTTTTCTTCCATCAGCCGCTGAAAGACATAACCAAAACAAGAAGTAGAAAGGCCAGGCCCACAAGGACCTGGCCTAAACACGTCAATTGAGAATTTTGACCGCTGAGACGCAGAGTTCGCAGAGATTTTTTGTGATTTTCTCTGCGTTCTCAGCGACTCTGCGGTGAAAGATTTGACTTTGAGAAGGCCATACGCCTTATCGTCCCACTGCATTTGACGCATTTTTCCCCCTGTGGTATCATGCCGCCACAAATCAATAGCCCCTAGCGGCACTCTTATCCAGAGAGGCGGAGGGACCGGCCCGATGAAGCCTCGGCAACCCCACGAGCGCGTGGAAGGTGCCAATTCCGGCAGAGGAACAACATCAAGGTTGTTCGATATCTGGAAGATGAGAGGGCAGCCGTGCATCTTGCGCAATTGCCCTTTCGCCTGAAGGGGCAATTTCATTTTCAAAGAGGTGACAATCTTATGAGTACTACCTTCATGACTTCGCCCAGCCTGATGTTCACGTCCGAATCAGTGACAGAAGGCCACCCCGACAAAATCTGCGACCAGATCTCTGATGCTGTCCTGGACGCCTGCCTGGAGCAGGATCCGATGAGTCGCGTGGCCTGCGAAACGGCCACCAAGACCGGTTACGTGATGCTCCTGGGCGAAATTACCACCAACGCCCATATCAATTTCGATGAATTGGCCCGCAAAGTGATCACAGAAATCGGCTACGATTCAAGTGAAAAAGGCTTTGATGGCAACTCTTGCGGCGTGTTGGTCGCCATCGCCAAGCAATCGAGCGACATTGACATGGGCGTCAGCAAATCGCTGGAAGCCAAGAGCGGCGACGAAGAAGACCTGGACAAAATTGGCGCGGGCGACCAGGGCATGATGTTTGGTTACGCCTGCAACGAGACACCGCAACTGATGCCCATGCCCATTTACCTGGCCCACAAACTGACCCGCCGCCTGGCCGAGGTACGCCGCGCCGGGATCCTGCCCTGGCTGCGCCCCGATGGCAAGAGCCAGGTGACCGTGGAATACGCCTTCGGTAAGCCCAAGCGCGTGGATACCGTCCTGGTCAGCACCCAACATGCACCCGACGTATCCCAGGAAGAAATTCGCGCCGGCGTGATCGAGCACGTCATTCGCCCTGTGATTCCTCCCGAAATGTGGAACGGTGGTCCTAAAATTTATGTCAATCCAACCGGGCGCTTTGTCATCGGTGGCCCCATGGGCGATGCCGGCGTCACTGGCCGCAAAATTATCGTAGATACGTACGGCGGCATGGGACGCCATGGCGGCGGCGCCTTCTCGGGCAAAGACCCCACCAAGGTAGACCGTTCGGCAGCCTACGCAGCCCGCTGGGCCGCGAAAAACGTCGTCGCGGCCGGCCTGGCCGACCGAATCGAGATTCAGGTCGCCTACGCTATCGGCGTGGCCCATCCGCTCTCGGTCAACGTTGAGACATTCGGCACAGGCAAAATTGCTGACGAGAAACTCGCCAAACTGATTCTTGAGCATTTTGACCTGCGACCGGGTGCGATCATCCGTGATCTCGACCTGCGCCGCCCCATCTACCGTAAGACGGCGGCCTACGGTCACTTCGGACGCGATGACATCGAATTCCCCTGGGAACGCACCGACAAAGCCGAAGAATTGCGTAAAGCAGCCGGCATATAAAACATCGGGCATAAAAAAAATAAACAGGCGGCACATCCTTTGCCGCCTGTTTTTTCGTGTGCGCCCCGGGCGGGAATTGAACCCACATCAGAGCCTTAGGAGTGCCCTGTTCTGTCCGTTGAACTACCGGAGCAAGCAATGAAAAATTATACCAAATTCTTGCATTCCCCTTCATAGAAGGCTAAAATAGCATCATGGAACCTGAGAAAATCGGTCGCTACGAAATCCGTGCTGAACTGGGACGCGGTGGCATGGCCACCGTGTACCGCGCCTATGACCCCCGCTTTGAGCGCGAAGTCGCCATCAAGGTACTGCCTCGCGAGATGCTTCACGATCCGCAGTTCCGCACCCGCTTTGAGCGCGAGGCCAAAACAATCGCCATGCTCGAACACCCGGCCATCGTGCCAGTGTATGACTTCGGGGAAGAGGATGGTCAACCTTACTTCGTCATGCGCTTCATGCCCGGGGGATCGTTAGCGGACCGTCTCAAACAGGGACCACTGACCATCCAGGAAGTGACACGCATTTTTGCCCGCCTGGCGCCCGCCCTCGATACCGCCCACGCCAAAGGCATCATTCACCGGGATCTCAAGCCTGCCAACATCCTCTTTGACCAGTACAACGAACCATACATTTCTGACTTCGGAATTGCCAAACTCACCGAATCGCAGGCCAGCGTCACCGGTTCGGGCATCATCGGTACACCCGCTTACATGTCGCCCGAACAGGCTCAGGGAGAGCCGATTGATGGCCGCTCTGACATTTACGGGCTGGGGGTCATTCTCTTTGAGGCGCTAACAGGTCAGCAGCCGTTCGTCGGTGACACGCCCATGAGTGTGGTCGTCAAGCACATCACCGACCCCGTGCCACACATCCTCGATGTAAAACCAGATTTACCCGCCGGAATTGAAAAAATTGTTGAAAAAGCCCTTGCGAAAGACCCCAACGAGCGCTTTTCTACCGCTCAGGAACTGCTCGAGGCACTCCAGGCAGTGGCGCGCG
>DAOTZT010000421.1:0-2207 GCA_034434255.1 Anaerolineales bacterium
AAGTGATTTGTTTGCGCAAAATGAATTTTGCGTTACGTTACACACGCAAAGCCCCGCGCCGGTTCGAGCGCGGGGCAGGAGACAGCCAGAGGGCAGGCAGGGTCAACTTCCTGCCCGAGCGCTACGAACCGGGATGGGTAGGAAGGTACTGAGAGGGTCAATCGAGTTTTGTGATTCCATGATGACGAACGGGGCGAATATACTCTCGCTGGCGGGGATGTGTCAAGAGGCTGTTTGCAAGGTTGCCAGGTGTCTACGCAAAAGTCGTTGCAAAGAGAGCACACAGTAGTAGGGCACGTTTGAAACGTGACCTACTCTTCCCGTCATTGGCGATGTGTTGTTTAACTTCCACTCAAGGCGCGCAGCAAAATTTGACGGTCCACCAGACCAAGAGGATGTTCGTTTTCGTCCACGACCACCAGCCACTTGCGTTTCGAAGACATCATTAAGTGGACGGCTTCTTGCAGAGGCAGGTTGGCCGGAGCGGTCAGCACGCCGGGTGACATCAGCTCAGCAGCCGTGACCTCGCTAGCCGGGGGCGCAGCATGGCCAAACAATGCGCGCAGGACGCCGCGATGTTCGGAAGGGCGGATGCGGCTGACGACGTCTGAATCGCTAATCAGGCCAATCGCCTTGCCATCCTCTCCTAGAACAATGACGCGATGGGTGCCGTTTTCGAGCAGGGTTTCGACAATCTCCTCCAGCCCATCCTCCGCCTGAACCGCGGGAATTGAAGGGGTCATGACGTCACGCACCGTTTTGGCTGCTCCTGGATGAGGAAGAGGGCGTCTGGCTTCTTTTTCGGCCAGCAGCCGTAAGATGTCCACCCGCGAAAGGATGCCAATCAGATGCCCGCTTGCGTCGAGGACCGGCAGGCGTTTGAGGCCCTCTTTTGCCATGCGTGCGACTGCCGGCCCTAAAGGTTCGTCGACGCGGGCGGTGATGACAGGCGTAGTCATCACGTCGGCGACCGTCAGCGGCGATTGACGCAGGCGTTTGATTTCTTCCTCCAGCAGGGACCGGTCCAGACGTTCGGCTACCGAGAGACGTTGCTGGAGGCCAGCGCGCTCAAGCAGGTCTTTGTCGGTCAACATCCCTACCACCTGACCATCTTGGGTCACCACCGGCATGGCTTTGAGAAGCGTATCGAGCATTTTTTGCCAGGCTTCTGCCACCGGCATGTCGGGAGAGAGTGTTTCCACCTCGCGCGTCATCACTTCTGCTACCAGTCGGTCTGCCGGAAGTGGATTGAGGTAACGATGGGTGTAACGTATCACGCGGACATCTTGCACAGTCATGAGGCCCTCACGCACCATTGGCCCCACGACTTCCACGGCGCGACGGATATGTTCTGGCGAATCGACAATCTGAATCACCAACGGTAAGTCTTCCGAAAGGCGCAGGATGGCGGCTGTATGGATGCGAGAATGCGCTCCAAAACCAGCCACGCCGCGCGTCACGGTGGCCCCGGCGATGCCTTCGCGTTTCAAGGTTTCCAGAATAGCGGCATAAAGCGGTTTGCCGCGCCAGCGGTCGCTCTCTCCAATGTAAATCGAAAGTAATTGGGCTTCCTGAAGGAGTTTCTGAGTCATCACCATCTCTCCTGTTGGCTTATAAGAGGCGTCCGAGCAAGATTCCGGCGATCGTGGCCAGCGTACCGAGCAGCGTACTGCCAAGCAGGTTCAGTAGCCCCAGCCAGTGCTGACCGCTCAGCAGGAGAATCGTGCTCTCGTAAGTATACGTCGAAAAGGTGGTATAGGAGCCCAAAAAGCCGACGGCTACCAGCAGACGCCAGGCCGGGTCAACAATGAACCGCTCACCGATCAAGGTAAGAAAGATGCCCAGAAGGAAACTACCACTCAGGTTGATCAGGAGTGTCCCATAGGGAAAGGCGGCGCCGAATTTCTCAGCCAGCCAGCCGCTCAACCAGTAACGGGCATTCGCGCCCAGGACAGCGCCCAGAGAAATAAGCAGAAATTTGATCATGGCCTCTTTATGTCGAAAATGGTGCAGTCTGCGTAACAAGAAAGATACTGACCTCCTTCCTCTCACTCTTTCCCAAACACCTTACGATAAACATCCTCGCCGTGACTGGTCGGCAGCGGGTCGCCGGGGCGGACGCGGTAGGTGCGGCTGCCATCCGGCTGACGCTCGGCGCGCAGGAACAGGACGTTGGGCGCCCGGCGCTCGTGATAGCCGCGCGCCAG
>DAOTZT010000422.1:0-3078 GCA_034434255.1 Anaerolineales bacterium
AAACAGGGGTGTCACTGCGAACGAGCGCTTTTTGCGAGTGAAGCAGTCTCCCAAAGCATGGTTTTTCCTGTTCAAGACGAGATTGCTTCGGGCAGAGAACGCCCTCGCAATGACAGCCTGAATAGTTACAATTGTGCATTGAAACGCACCCCACAGGTCACATCCAAAGCCAGGGCAGAGAAAGCAGTTACCAACAGCAAAGAAAATGCCGCTATAATACAGGCAATGGCTGTTATCCCGATTTCGATCAATAACCCGCCACCCCAACTGCGTCCGCTCAACATTCTGCGTGACCTGTTTGCTGTGGCCGACCTTATCGAATCTTGTTTTGCCAGCACGCTCGATGAGGATGGCCGCCGTTCGGTGCAGCAAATGCGCACATCCAGTCAGGATAACGCTTTCCTGCGTTGGGCGTACAAGATGGCAGATACCGTCTCCCTTCCCCTTTCTGGTTTTGTATGGGAAGAAAATGGCGAAATCATCGGAAACGTCAGCCTTATCCCCTATCGGCATGAGCGCAAGAGATATTTTTTGATCGCCAACGTAGCCGTTCGGCCCGAACATCGCCGCCGGGGAATTGGCCGCGCTCTGACACTGGCTGCCATTCAGCAGGCCAAAGCCAAGAACGCCGATGAAATCTGGCTCCACGTGCGCGCCGATAATCCTGGAGCCATTGCGCTTTACACCAGCCTGGGGTTTCGCGAACATGCGAGGCGGACCTGCTGGCGGGTCGAGCGGAACGCCCCCCTCCCCCTCCAGGGAAACAGAATCATATCGCGTCGGTACTCGCGCGATTGGCCCCTGCAAAAAGAATATCTGCGCCGTCTCTATCCGCCCCATCTCGACTGGTATCAACCTTTGCCGTTGCATTTCTTTCGCCCCGGCCTGCTCCCAGCCATCGAACGCGTCCTTCTGGAAGAGGAAGTCCGCCACTGGGTGATTCGCCAGGGCGACGACCTGGCTGCCCTGACCTGGAGACCATACGGCAGCCGGGACAATCTGTGGGCAGCCGTCCCGCCCACTGGAGCAGATGACATGCTTCAAGCCCTGCTGCTCCACGCCCGGCGCGAACTGATCAATCAGCGGATCCGTCTCTCGCTTGATTTGCCTGCCGGCCAATACGTGGAAGCCATTCAATCAGCCGGTTTCTACCCTCACCGCACCCTGATATGGATGCGTTGGGATGAAACTTAAGCAGGAAAAATTCGTATATTTTCACCGTAAACCTAAAAAGGAGACTATGCATATGAAACTGATTCTACGTTGGGCCATTAATGCAGTAGCATTGTTTGTCACCATCAACTTACTCCCAAACTACATCCACCTGCAAGGCGGTTGGGTCAACATCATCTGGCTGGCACTCATCTTCGGACTGGTCAACGCCATTTTACGGCCACCTGCCAAAGCGCTTTCCTGTCTGCTCATCCTCTTGACCCTCGGCCTGTTCACCCTGGTCATCAACGCCCTGCTTTTTGCCCTCACCGGTTGGATCGGCTTGCGATTCGGCGTTGGCTTCACGCTGGCCGAACCCTGGTTCTGGAGCGCCCTGCTTGGTTCGCTGGTCACCAGCCTGGTGAGTGTCTTGTTGAGTTACTTCCTGCGCGATGAACTCAAGGGCCGCAAAAGCAAAAAGTAAGTGAAAAGAGAAGAAAGAAAACACAGGACGGCTTGCAATTTCAGTAAGCCGTCCTGTTGATTCTCTTCTTCAACCTTTCAGCCGGTCAATCCGAGGACATAGCCAGCAGGCCTCCCGCAGGTCGGGCCGTTTGCACAGCCCGCACGATCGCCTGCGCCAGCGCCTCGGCGGCATAGGCGCCCACCGTGCTGACATCGGCTCTGCGGCCGCCCGTAGCCAGGGCAAAGATCGTATCGCCATCCAGCATAGTGTGCGCCGGCCGAATGGTGCGTGCAATGCCATCTTGCGCCATTTGCGCCATTTTGGTCGCCTCGGCTTTGGTGAACTTCACGTTTGCCGCCACAACGCCGATCACAGTATTCCGACCTGTTGCAAGTCGTAAAATCTGCCGACCAGCAAAGGTGGACATCACTTTCAGCGTATCGGCAAAGCGGCCCTGGCCGCCGAGGGTCAGCGGGCCTATTTTCACCGGGCGCGCTCCAGCCAGGATAGCGCCTGTTTGCGGGTCCACCACATCGCCAAACGCATTGACTGCTACCAGCGCCCCAACCACCACACCGCCGCCGATGGCAATACTGGCCGTGCCCAAACCGGCCTTCATGGCCCCCGCCGTGCCGAAAATCTTGCCGACCGAGGCCCCCGTCCCGGCACCGACGTTTCCCTCTGACACCGGCCCCCGCGCGGCAGAAGCAGCCGCGGCATAGCCCATCGCCGCATCGGGACGGACATCGGCCCGGCCCAGGTCGAGGTCATAGAGAATTGCAGCGGGAACGATGGGAACACGCGCCACCCCGGTCTGAAAACCGATCCCCTGCTCTTCCAGCCAGCGTACCACGCCCGAAGCGGCGTCCAAGCCAAAAGCCGAGCCGCCGGCCAGTGCCACAGCGTGCACTTTCTCCACCAGGTTGATCGGATCCAGCAAATCGGTCTCGCGCGTGCCCGGCGCAGAACCGCGCACATCCACGCCGCCGACCGCTCCTTTACGGCAAACAATCACCGTCACCCCGGTCAGGGCGTCATGGTCCTGGGCATGCCCGACTTCAATGCCGGGTACATCCGTGATAGCCTGAAAACGCTGCATCCCTTTATTTTGCATTCAAAGAACGCACCAGTTCAAGGAATTCCTCCCATTCTTCCTGGAAGAAATGCAGGGTCACATTATTCAACTCCAGGTGATAGGTGGTTTCACCATCTGGCTCTTCGGCTTTCCAAATCAGATAATTTTCTGTCTCGGTAACAGTCGTGGTCTTAGGTTCAAGTGTTTTAGACATAATTTACTCCTAAGTTGATGATAAAAATTTTTCGGTTGTATCTACTTTGACAATGTCATCTTTTCGTATAGTTGTCATTGCGAGGAGCGTTTTTTGCGACGACCGCGAAGCGTACCCGAAGGGTAAGCAATCCCCTCGCAAACCAGGAGACTGCTTCGCTTTGCTCGCAGT
>DAOTZT010000423.1:0-43117 GCA_034434255.1 Anaerolineales bacterium
GAGCCGCGCAGCCGCAACGCCGGCATCACCCTCATCTGGATGGCGGCGATCTTGAGCACGCTCTTCCTGGGCATCTCCTTCCTGGCAGGCAAAATTGGCGCCACCCCCTCCGAGGTCGAAACGGTCATCTCGCAGTTGAGCCGCACCGTGTTCAGCCGCGAGAGCGTCTGGTACCTGCTCACCATCAGCGCCACCACCGTCATCCTCATCATGGCCGCCAACACCGCCTTCGCTGACTTTCCACGGCTAAGTTCCATCGTTGCCCGCGACCGCTTCCTGCCGCGCCAGTTGTTCCTGCGCAGCGGCCGGCTGGTGTTCTCGTATGGCATCGTCACGCTGGCGCTGGTCGCCTCGCTGCTCATCATCGTCTTCCAGGCCAGCGTCAACCGCCTCATCCCGCTCTATGCGGTGGGCGTCTTCATGTCGTTCACCCTCTCGCAGGCTGGCATGGCGCGCCGCTGGTGGAAGATTGGACATTTGCAGGCCGGTGAAACGCTCAAAGAACGTGGCTCTACCTTGCGTTACGATAAAGCCTGGAGAATCAAAATGCTCATCAATGGCTTTGGCGCTGCCTGTACCTTCGTAGTGATGATCATTTTTGCCGTCACCAAGTTTGTTCATGGCGCCTGGGTCGTTTTGATTCTCATCCCGACAGTAATTGCCTTCTTCCTCGTCGTCAACCGTCATTACGTAACGCTGGCGCGCCATCTCTCCCTGGAAAATTTCCCTGGCGAGCCTCATCGCAATGGGCGTCACCGTGTCCTGTTACTGGTCAGCACCGTCCACCGCGGTACCCTGCAAGCACTGGCCTATGCCCAACGCCTCTCTGATGACGTTACTGCGATTCATGTGGCGCTCGAGCCAGAAGAAGCCGAAAAAGTCCGCCAGAAGTGGCAAATCTGGGGCGAGGGCGTGCGACTGGTCATCCTCGAATCGCCTTACCGCATCCTGATAGAACCATTGCTCAAGTACGTCAAAGAGATTCTCGCCCTGCAACAACCTGGCGAGACATTAACCATTGTCGTTCCGCAGTTTATTCCCTCGCGTAAATGGCATGAACTCCTGCACACCAACACCGCCGATGCCCTGCGCGAACGGCTGCTGAGTCACCCCGGCATTGTCATTACCGAGGTGCCTTACCAGGTAGAAATTGAAACCGAGAAAGGAAAATCTGTATGAAAACGGTTGTAGTAGGTTGTGGCCGATTAGGCTCTGAACTCGCCTATCGTTTGTTCCAACGCGGCCATCATGTTACTGTCATGGACATTCTCCCTGAATCATTCAATCGCCTGCCGTCAGACTTCAAGGGACGTACAATCGCCGGCGATTTACTATCGCGTGACCTGCTGGAAAGCGCCGATCTGGCTCATGCGGATGGTCTGGCCGCAGTCAGCGATAGCGACAGTCTCAATGCGGTCATTGCCCGCATTGCCAGCGTCAAATACCACGTTCCCAACGTAGTCGTCCGGAACTACGATCCAGCCCTGCGCCCCGTCCTGGAGACCTTCGGCTTTCAGATCATCAGTTCGTCTTCGTGGGGTGCACAACGCATAGAAGAATTGCTGGACAACCCGCGTGTGCGGACGGTGTTCTCTGCAGGCAATGGCGAGGTCGAAATCTACGAACTGCTTGTTCCCCCCATCTGGGAAGGCAAGACTATCCAGGACCTGACAGAAGAGGCAAAAAATTGCCTGATCGTCGCATTGACTCGCAACGGGCATGCTATTTTACCCACTCCCGATACCCGTCTGCAAAATGCGGACATCCTAGACATCAGCGCAACTGCCGAAGGCATTGCGTGCCTGCGCGGTATTTTAGACGTTCAAAAGGAGGGCTGAAATGTTTGTTGTCATTACAGGTGGCGGACGTACCGGTGCACAACTTGCCTCCCTGCTTATCAAAGAAGGCCATCAGGTGCGGTTGGTCGAAAATCGCCCTGATCTGCTGCTTCACCTTCACAAAGAACTGCCTACAGAATGCATCGTAGAAGGTCAGCCACTTGCGCCCTCTACTCTCGAAGCCGCCGGCATTCGGCAGGCTAATGTCCTCGCTGCAACCACGAACTCCGACAGCAACAATCTAGTCATTTGCTACCTCGCCCGCGAGATGTTTCGGGTACCGCGCCTCATCGCCCGCGTCAACAATCCACGCAACGCCTGGCTTTTTGACGACACTTTCCATGTGGACGTTGCCCTCAGTCAGGCTGACGTCCTGGCGCATCTCATCCAGGAAGAAATGTCCCTGGGCGATATGATGACTCTCCTTAAACTGCGCCGCGGGCGCTATTCGCTGGTGGAGGAGAAAATCCCCTTCGGCGCAAAAGGCGCCGGCATGGCCATTAAAGACATTGGCTTGCCCGAGCAATGCGTCATCGCCGCAATTATTCGCAATGGCAAAGTTACTCTGCCTCGCGGCACAACCACCTTTGAGCCAGGCGACGAAGTGCTGGCAATCACGGACGAGGACGGAGCCCATTTTTTGGCCGATCTATTTGCCCCACCCCAAAGGCCTGTGCGCCCGTCTCAATAGAGGGCTATGACTTCGCCTTTCGAACAACTCATTCCATTTCTTTACACTCCTGACCTGGAGCAAACCAGCCGTTTCTATGCCCGGACCCTCGGCCTGCCGCTGGTTCGCGATCAGGGCACCTGTCGCATCTTTCGCGTGGCCCCGTCAGCCTACCTGGGCTTCTGCACCCACCTCGACTCGCCGCGCCCGACAGGCATCATCCTGACCCTGGTCAGCGATGACGTGGATGATTGGTACAAGCGCTTGATTTCGCTGGGCGTGGAATTTATCAAGCCGCCAACCCACAATGCGCAGTATCGCATCTATCATTGCTTCTTCAAAGATCCCAACGGCTACCTGCTGGAAATTCAGCGTTTCGATCAACCGCTGGAGTAAAAACTCCGTACACCCTCCACAAAAAAGTCCAGGCCCCCAACCTGGACTTTTTCAAAAAACGCTACGTCTTCACGGCTCTCCCCGTCGAGTTCATCCCATTCGTTCCAAAATATCAATCGCTCTGCGGATGCGTTCCAGAACTTTTTCTTTTCCGACGACTTCCATGCTTTCAAAGAGCGGCGGGCTGACCGTTTGTCCTGTTATCGCTACGCGCAATATACCAAATACCTGACCCGCGCTCAAGCCCGATTGTTCCACATAGGCACGCAGCGGAGGCTCCGCCAGAGCAGGGGTCAATTCAGGCAGGGACGATAAAATTTCCAAAGCCTTGCGCGCCACTTCTGCTGATTGCGCAGGCGTGAGATTTTTGCCAACCAGTTCTTCCGGTTTCGGCTCAACCCTCTCCTGGAAAAACCAGGCCCCAAAGGGCAAGCAATCATCAAGCGTTACCAGCCGTTCCCGAATAAGGGGAACCACCTTCAAAAGCATCGAGTCCTGGACCTGCAACCCTGCCTTGACAAAATATGGCTTCAGCCGAGCCGCAAGTTC
The DNA here is from genome assembly GCA_034434255.1 of Anaerolineales bacterium. Classification (GTDB taxonomy): domain Bacteria; phylum Chloroflexota; class Anaerolineae; order Anaerolineales; family Villigracilaceae; genus UBA877. The sequence continues at coordinate 3,454 of DAOTZT010000423.1, forward strand.
CTCAATCGGCAACATGCGGATATGGACGCCGTTGAAATGGTCGAGTTTGGCAAAATTGATGGCTGCCGGCGATGGCGTCAACTTATTGATGTCAAAACGAGCGATCATCTCATCTAAAGTCATCACGTCGTCATCAGAAACGCCCCACCCCATCAACACAATCCAGTTTAATACGCCTTCGGGAATGTACCCCAGTTCTTTGAGATCGGTGATGTAAATGGAATGTCCATCTTTCAACGCCTCTGACGCCTCCCGCTTGGACATTTTCCCCTTACCCGAAGGCTTGAGAAACACGGAAAGATGGACAAAAACCGGCTCTTCCCAACCAAAAGCACGAATAATATGGGCATGGAGAGGATGCGAAGGGAGCCACTCGGAACCGCGAATGACATGCGTGATGCCCATCAAATGGTCATCCAACATCGCGGCGAGGTGATAGGTTGGCAAGCCATCCGATTTGAGCAAAACACTATCATCCAGGGCACTATTCTCGGTCACAATCGTGCCGCGCAACAAATCCGTCGTCTCGATCCTGCCCTCTTTGGGCATTTTGAAGCGAATGACATACTTTTCGCCAGCGGCTACTCGACGACGAGCCTCATCAGGGTCGAGGGCGCGACACAGGCCATCATAGCGGGGATTCTGCTTGGCAGCCAGTTGCTGCTGCCGCACTTTTTCCAACCGGTCAGGAGAACAAAAGCACGGATAAGCATGTCCCTGCTCCACCAGTTTCCAGGCGTATTCATGATAGATTTCGCGCCGTTCGCTCTGGCGGTAGGGGCCACAGGGGCCGCCAATGTCGGGGCCTTCATCGTACTCAATTCCCAACCAGCGCAGGCCAGCAATCAGTTCTTCTTCTGCGCCGGGGACAAATCGCTTCCGGTCGGTATCTTCGATGCGAAGAATAAACGTGCCGCCCGTGCTGCGCGCCAGGAGAAAGGGGTAAAGCGCTGAACGGGCTGAGCCGAGGTGCATCCGCCCCGTCGGCGAAGGAGCAAAACGCGTGCGAACAGGTTTCGGGTTAGACAAATTGTTCAAAAAAAGCCTCCGTTAGAAATCTAATGGTTTGTGTCGCATGACCACCGATTCTACCAACCCCACCCCCAGCATCAGCGAGACCAGCCCGCTACCGCCATAACTGATAAACGGTAATGGCACGCCTGTGACCGGAATGAGGTTCAAGTTAACAGCGATATTGACCGCTCCCTGGAAGAAAATCAGGATAGCCACTCCATAAGCAATCATCATTCCAAACGGATCACGGGCCAGTCGCGCTGCCCGCAGGCAGCGGTAAATAATAAAGCCAAGCAAAAGAAGCACAAACACATTCCCGACCATGCCAAATTCTTCGCCAATTACCGAAAAGATAAAGTCGGTGTGACGAACTTTCATAAAGCGCAGTCGGGTCTGTGTTCCCAATCCATATCCCTTGCCGAGCAAAGCGCCCGAACCTAAAGCAGCCAGGGCTTGCAACACATTGTAGGTCGCGCCATAACTGGCCTCAGGGTCAGGAGCAAAGAAGTTGATAATGCGTTGCTGTTGATATATCTCAAGAAACGGGAAAATAATCACAGGCAAAATCATCACCACAAGGCCGATGACAGTAATTTGTCGAATCTGCATCCCGGCCAGCCAGGCCATTGCAGCCCACAGCACCATTGTCACGATCACATTGCTCAAGTTGGGTTGAATGTAAATCAATCCGGCAATGCCGAGCGCAATCAGCAAACTTTTGAACAACCACATCCAATTGCGTGGCTGATCAAAAGTTTTTGCAAAATAGTTTGCCAGCGATAAAATCACCACAATTTTTGCCAGTTCGGTCGGCTGAATGGAAATCAAACCGGTTTCAAGCCAGCGTGTCGCGCCAAAACGAGTGCCGCCGATGACACTCAACAACCCCAAGGCAATGACAATGACAGTGTACATCGGCACAATGGCCCCCGCCCAGAAGCGATAATCAATGAGGCACACAATAAAAATAATCGCCAACCCAATCGCGCCAAAAATGATCTGGCGGTTGACGACGTCGGCCAGCGTCTCATTCCCGGCAATGGCCGAACGGATCATCGTGACCCCAAAAACAAGGGCAATCAAAACCGCGCCGAGCAACCAGAAATCAAAATGACGCCAGAAACTGGCTCTAAACATAAATTTTCCTTAATATCTCTGGCCAATAATCGAGGAGGCTTATTTCCGGCGACGGGCCGCACTGCGCAGCGGAATATCAGCCACAAGCCGCTGGGCGCGCCCGTCCTGGGCCACGTTAATCATCACGCCAAGCGGGTCAATTTCGACGTGGCGCGAAATCGTTTGAATCAAATCATCCTTGAGGGCATCCAGTTCAGCCGGCGTGAGGTCGGTGCGATCATGGATCAGAACCAACTGCAACCGCTCTTTAGCGCTATTGGCACTCTTTTTACGTTGCAAAAAGTTCATCGTTGCTTCCTCCCCAACAAACGCTGGAATAAGCCAGGCGTTTCCAGTTCCAGGAAAGGTACGTCTTCTCCCATCAAACGGCGAGCGATATTCTGAAATGCCTGTCCTGCCTTGCTTTTGGGATCCAACGCCAGTGGCTGCCCCTTATTGGATGCAACGATGACGTTTTCATCTTCTGGCACAATCCCAATCAGGTCAATCGCCAGCAAATCGAGGACGTCATCTACCGAGAGCATGTCACCGCGTTTGACCATGCTGGGATTCACACGATTGATGACCAGCGAGGCTGGTCCTTTTTCCTCGGCATCGAGAATGCCGATGACACGGTCGGCATCGCGCACCGCCGAAACATCAGGGTTGGTCACGACCAATACGCGGTCAGCCGGAGCAACAGCGTTCTTGAAACCACGCTCAATGCCAGCGGGCGAGTCAATGAGAATCCAATCTACTTCTGAGCGCAGTTCGTCGCACAAACGCACCATGTCACTCGGTGAAACGGCAGTTTTATCGCGCGTTTGGGCAGCGGGGATCAGATAGAGTTCAGGAAGGCGCTTATCGCGTATCATCACCTGCCGCAAGCGGCAGCGTCCCTCCACATAGTCCACCAGGTCATAAACAATGCGGTTTTCCAGCCCCATCACCACATCCAGGTTGCGCAAGCCAATATCCCCGTCAATGCAGGCCACGCGCTGACCACGGCTGGCCAGAGCAACCGCAATATTGGCTACCGACGTGGTCTTTCCCACGCCACCTTTGCCAGAACTGATTGTCACCACTTGTGCAGCCATGTCACCTTCCTATTGTTTTTGCCAGGGTTCGGCAATCAGATGGCCATTGGCCAACCGAGCCACTTCTGGCTGATTTTTTGCCGGTTTTCGCGGCGAGATTGCAATTTCACCCGCAATGCGCAACTGGGTAGGCGATAACTCCAGTGCGCAGACGATGGCCGACTCGTCACCACCCGCCCCAGCGTGGACAACTCCGCGTAACCGTCCCCAGATGATGATGCTCCCCCCCGCCACAATTTCTGCGCCAGGGTTAACATCCCCGAAGACAACGACCGGCCCCTCGTGGACGATTTTCGTACCGGAGCGGAGAGGCCCCCGCACCCACTTCGCTGCTTCGGCGGGGATTTTTTCGCTCGTCTCCGGAACCTGGGGAGGGCGCGGCTTCGACAGGCGGGTTGCCAGCCCGAGGTTTTGGGCCGTGGTCTCGGTCAGGGGCGATTCGCTGAGAACTGCCCACAGAGAAATGCCCCGCTCCGAGAGTTGGTCGCGTAAAGCAGCAAGTTCCTGGACGTGCAACGCGCAACTCCCTACGTCCAGAGCGAGGCGCGCTCCGCGAAAAAAGTCCGGTTGGCGCTCGATGCGTGCCAGCAGAGCAGTCAACAGGTCGGGCCACGGGGCCTGCCCGAGCGTTACCAGCAAGCCGTCACGAATGCCTTTGATCTGAACCAGTGGCGAGTCTTCCATGGTGGCAAAATTATACTGCCTTTCGAGCAATCAAGGGGTTGTACTCACCTGCTGGGCAGTGTCAATCGCTTTGAGAGCAAAATAAGCATCCATGACATCCCGGACAATGGGCGCAGCGACACGTCCGCCTTCCCCCGCATTGTAGAGAAAGACGACCACAGCGATTTCCGGGTTGTCAAAGGGGGCGTATGCCACCGTCCAACCATGGGAAGGCCACTCTCCCCGTTTACAAAGGCCCTTACGGTTGGCCACGTCGTCGCAATATTCGGCTGTGCCGGTCTTACCGGCCACAGCAATCGGGTAATTGCGAAAAGAGAAGTCGTGGTTGAGCGTACCACGGGGATCGGTGGTTGCCAGAAGCATGCCAGTCTGCACCTGCTGGACAGCAGAGAGAGAAACGGTTTTCATCTTTCCGGTAAACTCGCAGCGGCCGTTTTCATCACAGGCGTAGTCGCGGATCACCGGATCGCGGGTAATATCCCAGCGCAAACGGGGTTCAAACGGTTGGATCACATTGCCCAGGTTATCCTGAATCTCACGAATAATGGTCGGCTGCATAAATTTGCCATCGTTGGCCAGAATAGCCGCCGAGACCAGCACCTGCAAAGGCGTTGCCAGCACATAGCCCTGCCCAACGCTGGCCAGATAGGTGTCGCCAGTGGACCAGTTTTCGCCCTTGAAAATGCGTTTCCAGGTCGGATCAGGAATGAGGCCGGTATATTCCGCCGGCAACTCGATGCCCGTTTGCTGGTCATAGCCCAGGGCGCGGGCATATTCCTGTAATCGCCAGATGCCTAAGCCTCCACCCGGGATTTCAGGGAGATAGCCGCCCCCTACTTTGTAGAAACAAGAGTCACTCGACAGGGCAATGCATTTCAGAAACGGCAATTTCCCCAGGCCGCTTGTTTCGCCGTAAAAGGTGAAAGTCCAGTCATAATACTCTTCATAGCGGCCTTCTTCAGTCGGGGAATAAATGTTCAAGACGCGAATAATGGCGGGAGCATCAATCACCGAATCAGGTGTGACCACACCCTCGTTGAGAGCCCCTAGCGCAGTGGTGAGTTTAAAGGTCGAGCCAGGAGGAAACTCGGCAGTGATGGCATAATTGAGCAGCGGATGGGCCGGGTCTTGCTCTAACTGGCGATAATAGTAAGCGGGGATAAAACGCGCCATGCGGTTGTTTTCGTAGGTCGGCGTTTGGGCCATCGCCAGGATTTCACCGGTTTGGGGATTCATGGCAATGACCACCCCACTGGAGATACGGTAGTAGCCATAATAGACGTTGTTGAAGTAATCAATGGTGGTGGTGAGAGCCGCCTCAGCAGCCTGCTGGAGGCGCAAATCAATTGTCAAAACAACGTTGCTCCCCGCCACAGGTGCTACGGGCGGTTCGAGGTTGCGCAACACCTGTCCGGCCACGTCCACTTCCACCACGCGTCGGCCCGGGGTGCCAATCAGCAGATCATTCAGGGCGAGTTCAATGCCAGCATAACCGATCTTGTCGCGATTGGCGAGGAACCCCCGATCGCGATATTCCTGTTCGAGGGCAGCAGGAATGGGGCCTAAAAAGCCGATGATGTTGGCGGTAAGAGAACCAGTGGGGTAATCACGCAAGGGTTCCACGAGAACGTCCACCCCTGGCCAATCGGTAGCGCGCTCAGCCACAATGCGGGCAATTTTCTCATCCACATTGCATTGGATTTTGACCGGCTCGTAAGGCGCATTGGATTCTCCCAGGGCTACCAGGTCAGAAATGCTCGGACCAGGCACACAAGGCGCAAAAAATTTAGCAGCATTCAGCGTTTCTTCAGTCACCGGACCACCAACCGGAACACCGGTTAATTTAGACAGTTCTGCGTAAATTTGCTGCACGTTGCCTGCATCATCCGGCAATTCGGCTGGCGTAATGGTGATGGTATAAGAGGGCACATTGCGCGCCAGCACAATGCCATGGCGGTCATAAATTAAGCCACGAGCAGGGGGATCGCTGATTATTTTGGTGCGATTCTCTTCGGTTTGCGCCAAATACTCGGCGCCATGGATGATTTGGAGCGAGAACAAGCGAGCGACAAAGATCGCTCCCACCAGCAGAACGACCGCATAGACCACGAAGAAACGCCATTGTGTAAATTGAGCCGGACGCGTGGTAACAGCCATGTTTATACCTCTAAAGGATACAGTCTCTCGATCAGATCACGCAGAAGGGGGTACAACACAATCGCAATCAACAAATTGAGCAACAAACTGGGCAAAATGACCTGCGAGAAGACTTCTGTAAAAGAAAGGGCGGTCTCAAACAAGACACGGTAGACAAAAGTCAGGCCGTGCAACAGGAAAACGCCGACCAGGGTGACGCTGAGAAGCGCCAGGAGAGGCGCCTGCCACACCCGGCGCGCCAGCAGACGGGCTATCGCCGTTCCTAAAAGGTAGGCGCCGACAAAAATATACCAGGGCGTTGCCGAAATGTTTCCCATCAACCAGCCGAGGCCGATACTCCACCACAGCATCGAGCGAGCGCGTTCCTGGAGGCTGACCGCCGCCAGGATGACAAACACCAGGTCCGCATTCCCGCTCAGCAATTGAATGCGGCTGATGACCGACAGTTGCAGGGAAATCGCCGCAGCAAAAAGAATCAACAGGGTAAAAAATGTGCGCATCTTACGGACCTGGCGTGGGAATAAGAGGCGTAATATCTACCGGCTTGAAATCGGTAATGATCAGCACAAACTGCAGGCGAGAAAAATCAACATTGGGCTGAACGGAGGCCTGTTGGAACAACTCGTATTCCAACTTACGCACGCTGACCACCTGTCCCACCAGCAGATTGGGCGGGTAAACGCCCCCCAGGCCAGAGGTCAGGATAATATCGCCCGGCTGGACGGTCGCATCCTGGGGAATCATGTCCAGGGACAGGTCGCCGGTCACGGAACCGAGGAGCATCGCTTCGGTGTTCGAGGCTTGTAAGCGTACGTTCACCGCCGAGGCCGAATCGGTGATCAGTTGCACACGAGCAGCCTCTGCAATGACCGCGTCTACCCGACCGACGAGGCCGCGATTGGTGACCACTGGCATCCCCGGCAAAATGCCGTTGTTCGAGCCGACATCCACGATGACGTAGCGGTAAAACGGACTCGGGTCACGACCGATGACCGTTGCGCCGGTATAAGAGTACTGGGGATTGGCCCGGGCGAATTCGAGCAAAGCCGAAAGGATTTCTACATCAGCAACTTTTTGCTGAAGCGTAATCACTTCTGTCTGAAGTTGAGCAACTTCCGCCTCCAGTTCAGCATTCCGTTGCCTGAGCGAGACTACATCTCGTGGCACCGTCAAAAAATCCACCAGCGCCAGGTAACGGTTGGAAAACCACGTCTGAATATCTACTGTCAGGCGCTGAAACAATGTGTTGACAGGCTGAAAGTAACCACCCAGAGCCAGGGCAATCAAGCCAATGACTACCAGGCTAATCACAATGCGTTGCAAGGAACGGGGAGAATTAATTTTCATAAGTTACCGCGCTAACGGCGCGGCCACGCGATTACGAATGACGCGTGCTACCGCGCTCTAAGCCAACCAGATAGCGGCTCAAATTAGAGAAGTCTTCCAGGACCATGCCTGTTCCGCGGCAGACACAGGTCAGCGGGTCTTCAGCCGCCCAAACACGCAGGTTGAGTTCGTCCGAGAGGCGTTCAGGCAGCCCCTGCAAGAGCGCACCGCCACCCGCCAGACAGATTCCGGCATCCATCAAGTCGGCAATAATCTCCGGAGGGGCTTCGTCAATGGCATCTTTGATTGTTTCAACGATGACCTGAACAGAGGAGGATAACGCCTCACGAATTTCCACCGAAGAGACTTCAATCGACTCTGGCAAGCCGGTAATGAGATTCCGACCGCGTACTTCGGCCGTTTTTTCCACCGGCAGCGGAAAAGCCGAACCGATTTGCCACTTGACCTGTTCCGCAATCCGTTCGCCGATGAGGACATTGTACTTGTTGCGCACGTACTGCACAATATCTTGATCCATCTCATCCCCCGCAACGCGCAGAGAACGAGAAACCACTACCCCACCCATCGAGAGGATCGCCACCTCTGTCGTGCCACCGCCAATATCCACAATCATCGAGCCGCGCGCTTCGTGCAGTGGCAAACCGGCGCCCAGGGCGGCCGCCGTTGGCTCTTCAATCAAGTAGGCTTCACGCGCCCCTGCTGCAATGGCTGCATCATAGACGGCGCGTTTTTCCACCTCGGTTACGCCACAAGGAATACCAATCACCACCCGCGGACGAGGTAAAGGTACCACACTTTGTTCGTGGACCTTGCCGATAAAGTATTCCAACATCGCCTCGGTAATGTCAAATTCTGCAATGACCCCATCACGCAAGGGCCGAATCACATTGATATTGGCCGAACTCCGTCCCACCATTTCCTTCGCCCGCAAACCAATCGCCAGCGGTTGACGGGTACGCTTATCAATGGCTACCCACGATGGTTCGTTGATGACAATACCCTTACCACGAACATGAACGAGGGTGTTCGCTGTCCCCAAGTCAATGCCAATATCAAGGGAAAACAGTCCCAACAGCCAGTTGAGAGGATTGAAAGCCAAAGTGCAATGCTCCTTTGCGTGTGGTGGAAATAATTATACCATGAGGCATTTTACCTGATTGATGGTGTTCTTTTAATGGCGAGAATAGTCAAATCATCTGAAGGCGGCAAAGACTCCATAAACGCATCCACTTTTTCTTGCAGAATGCGCAACAAGTCGTTGACCCCAACTGCAGCCGCCGATCGAACAACTTCTTCCAGACGTTCATCGCCAAAGAGTTCATCTTGAGGAGAAAAAGCCTCCGTCACACCATCGGTGTAGAGCAGGAACAGATCGCCATTTTCCAGGCGAATACTTTGCTCCTGGATTTCAGGGTTTTCGATAATGCCCAGAGCAGGAGCGGTGCGATGTAAACGTTCCAGTTTGCCACTCGCCGGGCAAAACCAGATAGGAGGATTGTGCCCCGCATTGACAAAGGTCAATGCTCCCGTATCAAGGGATAAAACAGCATAGACTGCCGTCACGAACATGCCTTGATGATTGTCGGGAATGATTAATTCGTTGACACGCCGCATTACCGCCGCCGGAGAGGGATCATCTATCACCGCTGAACGAACCAGGGTGCGGGTCAGGGCCATGAATAAAGCAGCCGGGATACCTTTGTCGGATACATCGGCGATAAACAAGCCCAGGCGTCGGTTGGGAAGTTCGAAGACATCGTAGAAATCGCCCCCCACCTGGCGGGCAGTGCGCCATACGGCTGCCAGTTCCCAGTCTGAAAAATGAGGCAGGCTTTGGGGCAAAAAGGTGCGTTGAATCTGCCGCGCCAGTTGCACTTCATGCTCCAGGCGTTCGCGCGCCACCATTTCACGCTGCAGTTGCTCGTTTTGCACACTCAAAGCGACCTGTTGGGCAATGCTATTGGCAATTTCAATTCGCTTCTGGCGAAAGCGTCGCGAATCACCAGATTCCTCCACCAGCATCACGCCATAGAAAGCGTTCTTGATGAGCAGCGGGAATCCTATCAAGAGATGCTCTGCGGTTTGAAGCAGGTAGTATTCTTCCTGTTCATTACGGGCCAGGACAGGGTCGAGCCAATTTTGGGGCATATCCTGTGGGAGCACACTGACTGACATGCGATTGGTCTGCAACACGGCTTGAAGGAGAGGGTGCTCCTGCGCAGCCAAATCTTTGTTGCACAATAATTCTCGCACCGGTTGCGAGAATCCATAGTCTCCGGCCGGGCGAAACGCGCCATTCTCCCAGAGATAAACCGCACAGGCCTTTACCCCCACCAAAATCGGCATGATGCGGACAATCGCTTGAACGGCTTGTTTCAGGTTCTCAGCCTGCGAGATGGCTTGAGCCACCTGTAACAGCGCGGCCGAAGCATAGGCTTGTTCCTGGGCAGAATCATAGAGACGGGCATTTTCAATCGCAACCGAGGCATAACTGGCAAAGGTTGCTGTAATCGCCTGGGCTTCGTGCCCATACCGTCCTGGCGTGTGGTGAGAGAGCACAAGCACCCCCAGAGGGCGATCAGCAACGCGCAATGCCACGCCTATCGAAGAATAATCCGCCGAAAAGCCGAGTGCTAACCCTAACGGGCCAAAAGGATCGGTCGGCTTGCGGATAATTGGCTCGTCCGTATCCATGATTTCCAACAGAGTCTGAACTACCTCAGGCCACCGCAACATTGCCGCTTGAACGTCGATCACATCGGCACCGTGAATATGGGCCGGGTAGAGCGAATCGCCATCCATCAGCCATACGCCGGATGCGTCACAAGGCAAGTTACGCTCCAGTTCGCGCAGGACGCTATCGAGGACGTCATCTACGCTGACCTGCGCCGAAAGCCGGCCCGCGACCTCGCGCAGGCTGTCTGCTACCTGGCGGCGCCAGCGTTCAGTTCGGAACAAGTCAGCGTTATGGATGGCAACGGCGATATTCGCTGCCAGGGCCTCCAGCACAAAGCGGTCTTCTTCACTGAACGCATTCCGCCGGTTGCTTTGTAAGTCCAGAACGCCGACCGGTTTATTGTCATAAAGCAGGGGAATTGTCAATTCGGAACGGGTATCGTCGGGAGGAAAGGGAGAGGGTCGATAACGCGGTTCAAGGCGGACATCATTGGCTAAAATCGTTTCGCCAGTGCGCGCGGCCCACGGAATCATCCCCTCGACGCTGTCGAGGCTGATCGTGTAACCTTTGAGAAATTCTGTGCGAGCGCCGCTCCCTGCCTGATAAATGATCTGCCGACGATTGGGGTGAACGGTAAACAAGTAAACATAAGGATAGCCAAGCCGCTCATGAATCAAGGTAGCGACTTTGTTGAACAACTCGTCCAGGTCCAAGACGGAGGCAATGCTCTCGCTGACCGTAGCAATCATGGCCAACTGCTCGATGCGGCGTTGTAAATCACTGTAGAGACGCGTCCGGTTAATCGCAGTGGCAATCACATCGGCCAATGAGCGCAACACCAGCAAATCATTTGGGTGAAAAGCATCTTCCTGGTCGCTTTGAATATCCAGCACACCCAAGAGACGGGACTCAATTTTCAGCGGGAGCACGACTTCAGAACGAGTGCCCGGCAAGGAGGTAAGGTAACGGTAACGGGGTTCTTCGGCGACATTGTTGGCTATGATTTCCTCGCCTGTCTGGGCAACCGCTCCGATCAACCCCTGGCCAGGTTTAATGCGCGTCAAACGCAATCTGGGCTGACCAGGCCCCCCTGCACTGGATTGAAACTGCAAATAGGGCTTATTTTCTTCCAGGGTAAAGATAGCGACGTAGTAATACTTGAAGGTATCGCAGATGAGACGAGTGACACGTTGCGTCAAAACAGATAAATCCAGGACATTAGCCAGTTGGGCGCTGACCGTGCGGACAAGGGTCAATTGCTCGAGGCGCCACTTCTCTATCGCAAAACGGTGAGAGGAGATCAGAGCCAGCGCCGTGTGAGCGGCTAACCCCTGGAATAATTCGTATTCAGGGGAGGTAAAAGGCGGGCCATCAGGCCGCCGGACCAGCAAAACGCCCAAAAGCGTCTGTTGAGAAGAAAGGGGAAGCACAAGTACGTTCTCAGATTCTGGACAATTCTCAGGATTCTCAAGGACTCGCTGCATCGAAACATCATCTGGCCAATCCGGGAAAAGGTGAACCCGATTAAGACCTGGCAACCGAAAAAGACGCTCATCCAACCAGAGAGATGCTTCTGCATTCAACAAGGAAGAAGCCGCCGTCACGATGAGATCGCGCTGTCCGTCCAATTGAGGGGTAGCCAGCAACTTTTCGCCCAATGCAGCGATTTGTGACCAGGCAGACGAAAACGAGGATAAGCCAGACATCACTCAGCTGATTTCAAATATTTGACTCCACTGCAAAAACCCTGAAGTTTCACCACGAAGACACGGAGTCACAAAGTTTCCTTTCATTTACTTACTCGTGTCTCCGTGTCTTTGTGGTTCGATTTTCACCTTTTTGCAGGAGACTCAATATTTGATCAGAGTAAGGACATTCCCCATGTCCCCCAGATTTTCATACCGGACCACGTCCATCAACTGACGCATCAAGTAAATGCCCAAACCGCCCACTTTGCGTTTTTTCAGGCTGGCCTTTAAATCCGGTTCAGGAACCTGTAGAATGTCGAAGGGCCGGCCGCGGTCGCGCAAAATCACCGTAAAAGAAGTCGCATCACTCTCACACGTACATTCAATCTGTCCATTGCTGATGCCGCGATAAGCATGCTCAATGATGTTGGAGCAGGCTTCATCTACAGCCATCTCCACAGCGCACAGGCCTTTTTCGTCCAGGCCAGCATCGGCAGCAGCCTGAACAGCAAAGCGACGGATGGCATCCAGTTGGTCAAAGCGGGCAGGGATAATGAGGGTTCGCATAAGAGGGATACAAAGGCCGCCTCACCCAAGAGAGACGGCCCTGTTCGCTTTCTCTAAACGGTGGCCACCTGCTAAAAATAGCCGACTGCAGCCGTGACATCATCAAAGATTTTAAAGAGCGGCGTAAAGCCGGTCAGTTCCAGCGCTTCCATGATCTTCTTCGGAACGCGAGCCAAGACAATTTCACCACGATTGTAGCGTTTGCAATTCCGCTGCCCAACAAGTAAAGCGCGGAACCCGGCACTCGACATATACTCCAGTTCGGCCATGTCAATCACAATCTTAAAGCGGCCGTCGTTATTGATCTTTTCGATGGCATCGCTCAGTTCGGTCGCTGTATAACTGTCGACCTTGCCTTTTATGGCAAGCAAGTCACAGTGCTTATATCGCTGCATTTTAATTTCCATGTCGCCTCCAGAAAACTTAAAGTTTGTGAAATTATAACATGCTACGCGTCAAATCTGCGAAAAGATGTGACCCCAAATTTACCAATTGCTTCGCCCGTGGTGACGCTTTGCAGCCTCCGCACTGACCGCCACGAATTAGGGTTTGATTAGAAAGAAACAAACCTATTGACTTTGGCTTTGAAATTATTGTATAGTATTCACGGTCTATTTCTTGTCCCGGCACTGGTGCTTTTGAGCAGCTGTGCCGTTTTGTACGTCTATTCCCTTTTCAAGGAGACCACATGATTCGAGCAAAAGGTTTGACGAAAGACTATAACACTCGAAGAGCCATTGAAAATCTCACCTTCGAGGCCAGGCAAGGCGAAGTCGTGGGCTTCCTTGGCCCCAACGGCGCCGGCAAGACGACCACCATGCGCATTCTGACCGGTTACATGCCGCCGACCTATGGTTCGGCTGAAATTGCCGGTTTTGACGTGGTGGAAGAATCCCTGGAAGTGCGCCGCCGTGTAGGGTATTTACCCGAAACCGTGCCGCTCTACACGGATATGACCGTCTTCGACTACCTGATGTTCATGGCGGAACTGCGTCACTTGCCCAACGCCGAAGACATGGTGGATGACGCCCTTGAAATGGTCCACTTGACCGATCGCGCCAACGGATACATTGGCAACCTTTCCAAAGGCATGCGGCAACGCGTTGGGCTTGCCCAGGCCCTGCTGCATCAGCCAGAAGTTCTTATCCTTGATGAACCGACAATCGGTCTCGATCCCGCCCAAGTCGTTGAGGTTCGCAACCTCATCCGCGAGGTAGGCAAAGAGCGTACCGTTTTGCTCTCCACACACATCTTGAGTGAAGCCCAACAACTTTGCGATCGGGTACTGATTATCAATAAGGGACGTATCGTCGCCGAAGACACCCCGGAAAACCTGCAGGCTCGCCTGATGGGCGCCGAGCGGTCACTCTTGCGGGTCAAAGGAGATTCCGATGGCCTTGTACCGCTCATCTCCCAAATCAAAGGCGTTCAAGCGGTAGTATCTCGCCCCGATGGCGCAATTGAATTTCAATACACATCTGACCTGGACGTTCGCTCAGAAGTTGCCCGGGCAACTGTCAATGCCGGATACGACCTGCTCGAACTGGCTCCTATTCACCTGAGCCTGGAGGAAATTTTCCTGGAACTCACCCGCGAAGAAACCGGCAAGAAAGGAACACGCCATGCGTAACATCTGGATCATTGCCCGCCGGGAATACCGGCATTACTTCATCAGCCCAATTGCTTATATCGTGGCGCTGCTCATCCTGCTTGTGATGGGCATTTACTTCTTGCTTGTTCTTTATCAAAGTTCTCTCATGGCGTTTTACGGTGGAGCAACGCCGCCCGATACGAGCGACCTGCTCGGATTAATGCCGTTCATGTTGCTCTTCGCCGCTCCGGCGCTGACCATGCGCCTGCTGGCCGATGAGCATCGCACCGGCACCCTCGAACTGCTCCTCACGGCACCCATTCGCGACGCGGAATTAATTATCGGCAAATGGCTTGGCGCCTTTCTCTTCATGCTGACCATCATCGCTATCACTCTCATTTTCCCCATCATTTTGCACTTCTGGCTGGTGGACCCTGGTATTGACCAGCAATTGATGCTTTCGAACTATCTCGGCATTATCCTGGTAACAGGCGTCTTTCTGTCGATCGGGACCGCTATTTCGGCCATTTTCAAGAATCAATTTGCAGCCCTCTTCGCCACTCTCGTTGCCCTCTTCTTTATGTGGTACCTGATCGGCTGGCCTGCTTACGTCATGCAAGGGGGGGGAGAAATCTTTCGCTACCTCAGCCTTAGCGATCACTACTTCAACGGTTTTGCAACTGGCTCGGTAGATATTGCTGACATTGTCTATTACATCAGCCTCATTATTCTCAACATTTTCATTGGGACAACCGCAATTGAAATGAGAAGGTGGCAATAATGTCAAAGAAGACCTCTTTCAAAAAACAATCCCAGCGTTACGCTCCGGCCGGCCTCTGGCTTTCTGGCCTTGCCGTTTTGACCGGAATCGTCGTCCTGGCGATTAAACTGCTCATCTTCATGGGCATTTATGCTCCAACCGATCAAGCCAAAGACATCGTCAACGGCTTTGGCATTGGCGCCCTCGCTGCGTTTGTCACTGGGCTTGCACTCTTTGCTTTGCTTGATCCAAAACGCGTCCGCACCTTTCTCACCGGGCGCCAGGCAAAACATGGCAGCAATGCTTTAATCACCCTCCTGGCCATTGCCGGCATCTTGTTTGTCCTCAACCTGATCGCCTATCAAAACCCCAAGCCGATGGACTGGACCGAAGACAAGACTCACACGCTTGCTCCCGAAACCCTGGCCACCATCGAAAAGTTGCCTCAGCCTGTCGAAGCCATCGGCTTCTTCACCGCAAACTACCCAAGTGATAACGCTCAAGAATTGCTCACCGACTACAAAAATAACAGCAACGGCAAATTCGACTACCGGATTGTCAACCCCGATACGAACCCATCCCTCGCCCAAAAATACAACGTCACACGCGATGGCACAATTGTCCTCGTCATGGGCGAGAGACAAGAATCCATCAATTACGCCTCTGAGCAAAACATCACCAATGCGCTGGTACGGCTGATCAACCCGGAAAGCCGCGTCATTTACTTCATCACCGGACATGGCGAAAATGACATTGAAAATCCTGCCGAAAACTCCTACACGCGCGTCAAAAACCTGTTAACTGCCAAAAACTACACCATCAACTCCCTGAATCTGCGCGCCGAAAACGCTATTCCCGAGGACGCCGTTGCCCTCGTGATTGCCGGGCCGCAGGGTCCCATCAGCGAACAAGAAACCGCCCTCATCCAAACCTACATTGAAAATGGCGGTTCCGTCGTCATTCTCGAAGACCCGACCGTCCTCACCACCAAAGGTGATGTGCCGGATTCGTTCGAGACCTATCTGCAAACGACCTGGGGCATCACATTCAACAACGACATCGTCATTGACCCGTCTTCTAATCCACTGACCTTCGCCATTTCTTACTCCTACGGCGACCATCCGATTACAAGCCAGATTCTGCAAAGCATGATCACGTTCTTCCCGGTCGCCCGCAGCCTCACCGTCACCCCGCCCAGCACTGACATTCAGTCCAGTGGATTGGTCTATACGATCGATCGCGCCTGGGGTGAAACCAACTTCGCATCGCTCGAAGATAACACCTTTGACTACCAGGCCGAGGAGGACACCCCCGGTCCCATCCTCCTGGCTGCCGCCCTCGAAAATACCGCGACGCAAGCGCGCCTGGTGGCCTTTGGCAATTCCAGTTTTGCCAACAACACTTACATCGATCAATATGGCAACACTGACCTCATCATCAACGCCATTGACTGGGCTGCCAGGAATGATGAACTGATTAACCTGACAACTAAAACGCCAACAGCGCGCACCCTTATGCCGATTACCACCCTCGGCTGGCTGATGCTTGGCCTGCTATTCATTCTCATCCTTCCCGGCATGATCATCGCGGGTGGAATTGTCTCCTGGATCATCCGGCGCGCAAAAGGGTAAGCCTATGAAGCGTTCCAACTGGATTCTGCTCATCTTGCTGGCACTGACAATCGGCGTATACTTCCTTCTTCAGGAGCGTTCCGAAAAGAACGCCGTTGAGGAAACACCCGTCGCACCCTCAGATCTGCTGATTGAAACCAATGGCGATGTCTTGAAAAGCATCCGCATCTACGACCACGACTATCACATTGTCGAACTGGTTCGCGACCAAAGCGGTGCCTGGGCTGTCAGCCTGCCAAACGCCGCCGCAGCCGACCAATCGCTGGCCGGAGCAGCAGAAAGCCAGGTCAATGCCCTGGGCATTGTCACCCAAATCGGAACGGTTGCCAATTTCGGCGATTTTGGCCTGGATGCCCCCGCCTACACCATCAAACTCTCTTACTACAGCGGCGCCCAGCACAAAATCGAGGTAGGCGACCTGACACCAACCAGTTCTGGTTACTACGTTCAACTGGATGACGGCGATGTTTACGTTGTCAGCCAGTATAGCCTGGACGCAGTGCTTGAACTCGTGAACAATCCGCCTTATCTGCCAACGCCTACCCCAACGCTGGACGTAACGCCCACTCCCTGAAACTATTGATTTTCGCTACAAAAAAGAGTATCCTGATTTATATCAGCCATCAAAAGGAACAGAAAGTAATTTATGGAAAATCCCTTACTGATTGAAGAAGAGGAAGAAGAATACTCAGCCATTGCCCGCCTGATTGAACTCGGTCGGCAAAAATCTTATGTCACCATTGATGACATTTTGCACTTCTTCCCAGAAGCGGAACAAGACGTCGAGCAACTGGAAGAAGCGTTTGCCGCCCTTTTAAGCGCTGGAGTAGCCTTCATCGAAGACACCACCACTACAGAACCTCCAGAAGATGAACTGGCGGCAGTTGAAGAAAAAGAGACAGAAATTGAACCCAATGTCTTCCTGGATGACTACCTGGCCAACATTGACACGGATGACACCATCGGTCTCTATCTCAAGGAAGTCAGTCGCGTTCCGCTCTTGACTGCAGAGGAAGAAGTAGAACTCGCCCAACGGATTGAGCGGGGTCGCATGGCTCGCGAAGAACTCGCTCGCGGCAACGTCAGCCCTCGTCGCCGTATGGAATTGCGCAAACTCATCGAAGACGGCTGGGCCGCGCGCGAGCACCTTATTACCGCCAACTCCCGCCTGGTCATCTCCGTTGCCAAAAAATACATGGGGCGCGGTGTTCCCTTCCTTGACCTGATTCAAGAGGGAAACATTGGACTCATTCGCGCCACCAAAAAATTCGACTATCGCCGCGGGCACAAATTCAGCACCTATGCCACCTGGTGGATTCGGCAAGCCGTCACCCGCGCCATCGCTGACCAGGGACGCACAATCCGCGTTCCGGTCCACATGGGTGACCAGATCAACAAACTCCTGCGCGTCCAGCACCAGTTGACCCAGCGCCTTGGCCGTGAGCCAACCGTCGAAGAACTGGCCGACGCCCTGGAAGTACATCCCAAAAAAGTCGAGAACATGATTCAGGTGGCACGCCGCCCGCTCTCTCTCGAAACGCCCACAGACGACGAAGAAGACTCGGTGCTTGGAGACTTTATTGAAGACGACGAAGCCGCCCCACCCGATGAAACAGCCACCTATAACCTGCTCAAAGAACACCTCAACGAGGTGCTGAATGGTTTGCCGCCCCGCGAAGTCCGTATCCTGCAGTTGCGCTACGGCTTGCTCGACGGTCAGGCCTACACCCTCGAAGAAGTTGGACGAAAAATGGGCGTCACCCGTGAGCGCGTCCGTCAAATTGAAGCCCAGGCGCTTAGTCGCTTGCGCCATCCTTCCATCCGGCGCAAACTGCGCGATTACCTGGGAGAATAGCCCCAAAAAACAAAACACAGCCTCACCGGCTGTGTTTTGTTTTATCCCAGGGAGCAAATGCTATCTCCTGGACAATAATTCAAGCGAACTCTTTACGACGTTTTCCACCGTCAAACCCAAATGGCGGTAGATCGTCTGATAAGGCGCCGAAGCCCCAAAGCGATCCACCCCAAGCACGACACCTCTTTCCCCCACCCAACGTTCCCACCCCATTGTCACGCCTGCCTCGACTGCCACGCGTCGATGAATAAACGACGGCAAGACCGATTCGCGATATTCCTGAGGCTGCGCAGCAAACAACTCCCACGAAGGGAACGAGACCATGCGCACCCTCACCGCTTCTGCTGCCAGACGCATTCCCGCCTCTACAACCAGACTGACCTCTGAACCAGAAGCCATGAGAATGATCTCAGGATCTTCCTCTCCCAAATCGGCCAGAACATAGGCGCCGCGGGCTAACCCGTCTGCAGGCGCGAACAGAGTCCGGTCGAGGGTGGGGACATTCTGGCGGGTCAGGATCAGGACCGTCGGTCCGGAGCGCCGCTCGATGGCAACTTTCCAGGCCGCGGCCGTTTCGTTGGCATCCGCCGGACGGATGACCACCAGCCCCGGCACGGCGCGCAGACTGGCGAGATGCTCAACCGGCTGATGCGTGGGGCCATCCTCCCCTACCCCAATGCTGTCGTGGGTAAATACCCAAATGCTGGGATACCCCGAAAGCGCTGAAAGGCGTATGGGAGCACGCATGTAATCCGCAAATGTCAGAAAAGTGGCGCCATAAGGAATTACGCCGCCGTAGACCGCCATCCCATTGACGATTGCCCCCATGGCGTGTTCGCGCACGCCAAAGTGGAAATTCCGTCCCTGGGGCGTCTTGGCCTGAAAAGCAGGGAAACCATCCAGCCAGGTCTTGGTCGAGGGGGCAAGGTCAGCAGAACCACCGAATAGTTCAGGAATTTTGGTCGCCAGTGCATTGAGAACTTTGCCCGAGGCGACGCGCGTTGCCATTCCCTTGTCGTCCGCCGGGAAAACTGGCAAAGCAGATTGCCAGTCTTTGGGAAGTTGCTTCGAGAGACGCCGCTCAAGTTCGGCAGCCAGATCGGGATAGGCCTGTCGGTAGGCTTCGAGGCGGGCATTCCACGCCGATTCCTGTTCGTGGCCTTTTGCAAGCGCCTGACGAAAATGCGCCAGCACATCGTCGGGGATGTAAAAGCGAGGCTCCACTGGCCAGCCCAGGGCACGCTTGGCTGCGGCAAGTTCTTCATCACCGAGTGGCTCTCCGTGCGCTTTGCTGGTCCCCTGACGGGTGGGGGCACCGTAGCCAATTGTTGTGCGACAGATAATCAGCGACGGACGCGGGTCCGCCTTTGCGGTGGTAATGGCTGCGTCAATCGCTTCTACATCATTGCCATCTGCCACATGCAACACTTGCCAGCCATAACTTTCAAAGCGGGCAGCCCGATCTTCGGTAAACGCCAGGTCAGTAGAACCATCAATGGAAATACGGTTGTCGTCATAAAGGTAGATTAAGCGGCCCAACTTCAAGTGACCGGCCAGCGAAGCGGCCTCGGCTGTTACGCCTTCCATCAGGTCGCCATCAGTGACGATGGCGTAGATGTAATGATCAAAAAGAGGAAAATCTGGGCGATTGAATTCACTGGCCAGGTGGGCCAAAGCGATCGCCATGCCCACGCCATTCGCAAAGCCCTGCCCCAAAGGGCCAGTCGTCACTTCGACGCCAGGAGTATGTCCATACTCCGGGTGGCCAGGCGTTAGACTGTTCCATTGCCGAAATCGTTTGAGTTCGTCGAGGGGAAGGTCGTAGCCAGTGAGGTGGAGAAGAGAGTACAATAAAGCACAACCATGGCCGCCGGAGAGAATAAAGTGGTCACGCCCAGGCCAGGATGGATTGCGAGGGTTGTGGCGCAGGTGTCGGGTCCAGATTGTGTAGGCAATGGCGGCGCAGCCCATCGGCAGACCTGGGTGCCCGGAATTGGCCTGTTGGACCATATCCGCCGACAAAAAACGCAAAGTATTGATCGAAGCAGATTGGATGAAATCAGTAGGTGCCATTTTGATCTCCTGTGAGCAAATTGTACCAGAGAGATTGCAAGGTTGCTGTTATGCGAGATTTTTTTTGCCAATGCTAAAATAATTACGCTTGGAGGCAATTTTTGGAATGACCACAATTTTATACATAGAAGACAATTCCGATAACCGGCTGCTGGTGCGCCGCGTTCTGGCCGCCGAGGGATATGAGGTGGTGGAGGCTGAACGTGCAAATACGGCCCTGGAATGGTTGAAGAGCAATCGGCCAGATTTGATTTTAATGGATATCAACATGCCCGACATAGACGGCTACACGTTAACTGCCAAGATTCGCTCTCTCGGGGGGTTTGAGAATATCCCCATCGTCGCCTTGACAGCCAACGTGATGCGCGGCGACCGCGAAAGGTCTCTCGAGGCTGGCTGCGACGGGTACATCCAAAAGCCGGTGGATGTGGATTTGCTCCCCGATCAAATTCTTCGCTACCTGAGGAAAAAATGAGTCCATTTGCTTCTACTCCCGCTGAAAGCAATTCCATTTCTGATACACAAGCCACGCGTAAGGGTGCGATTCCCAAAGATTGTACCGTCCTTGTAGTCGAAGACAATGTGTCAAACTTTGTTCTGATTGCCCGGATGTTAGGCTATCTTGGCATCCACTGTGAGTGGAAGACATCCGGATACGAGGTAGTTGAGTTTGCCGATACATTGCCCCGCATTGACCTGGTATTAATGGATATCCGTCTGCCTTACGAGGATGGCTATGGTGCCATGAAAAAAATTCGGGCGTCAGAGCGGCTAAAATCCATTCCAATCATTGCAGTCACTGCAGAAGCCAGCGTCGAGCAGATGAACAAGGCAAGAGCAGCTGGCTTTGATGGATTTTTAGGGAAACCTCTTGACCCCGATCGATTTCCGGATCAAATCCGGCGTATTCTGGCGGGTGAATCAGTCTGGGAAATGAATTGATTTCTACAAAAGAGCAGGTAGTCAATGCGAAATTGGATAGAGAACTCAATTGAATGGCTTCTTTTCACAAAACCATCTTCTTCAAAAAGAGAAAGATGGCGAGGAGGTTTATTGGCGAGCATCTTGGTGCTGAGCGCCGCCTTAATGACGGTATTTGTGCTGATTGATTTGAGATCTATACTCACTGATGGCCATTCAAGTGCAAGAGAATATTCTTTTTTAAGGGACGTGATTAGCCTCATTGCAATCATTGGGCTGTGGTTACTTAACCGACAGGGTTTGCAAATTTGGGCAGGAGCAGCGCTGATTATTTTTTTGATCGCCTTGCCAGCACTAGCATTCATACCAGAAGAAGTTGACCGGCTTTTCATTGCCTATGCTATTCCAGTGGTTCTGGCCGGGTTTGTCCTCCATCCCCTTGCATCGTTAGCAGCGATGCTTCTTTCCATCGGATCATACAGTTATATTTTCTATCTTACCGGCACAGGAGAAAGTTATAACTACCTGAGTGGTGGAGTTCTGCTCTTTGTCAGTATTATTTCCAGTATCATTGCCTCGTTTCTCAGCAATTCGATCAATCGATCCGAGGAAAATGAGAGTGCTCAACGAGAGGTAAATGCTCACCTGCAGGCATTGCAAAAATCACTGCAACAGCAAATTGAAGAAAATAGACGTCAGATTCGTGCAGCAGCCCAAACATCCCAAACAATCACCACTGCGATGACTGTTTCAGAAGTTCTAAACAAAACGGCTAAACTGATTCGAGAGCAATTTGGGTATTACCATGTAGGAATTTATAGTCTGGAAGGGGGGAGTAACAATGCAAAACTGGTCGCAACAGCCAGCGAAGAAGTTGCGCAAATTCCTCAAACTTTGCCAATCAATGAGAATAATCCCGTTGGTTGGGTTGCACTCTATCGAGCTTCCAAAATTATCAAAGAGGAAGATGGTACTCCCTATTTGCCACACCCTTTGTTTCCTGCCACTCGTGTGGAGGCAGTGGTGCCCATTATGGCGCGACAACAACTTTTGGGGGTGTTAGACGTTCACAGTGATAAAGTTGATGCTGTAGATGAAATTAGTCTGCTCACCCTGGAAATTGCAGCCAGTCAGGCCGCAACGACAATCCAAAATCTGCAACTTATAGATGCTACCGGCATAGACCTGTCCAGTATCAGCAATGTGTACAGGTATGGTCACATGATTGCACAGGCAAATAGTGAATTCGATATTTTTGAAGCAGCGCGGCAGGCACTATCCGAGTCGGTGTACAGAGCCATCTTATTCATCGTGGAAGAAACTGGTTTGCGAAACGTTGTCACCACGGTGGGAGAAAGCCTTCCTGAATGGATGGACATTAACCCCATTGTTTTAGAAGAGTTTTTCGCAACAGGTAGCATGATTGGCAACATTCAACAGATTTCTTCGCTACCGACGCCTCTGCTGAGCATTATTTCCAGGGCTAAATTACAAAATGTTGCTCTCTTGCCTGTAAAACGAAATGAACGATTGCGTGCACTTTTGGTCATGGGCTCACAAAACGACCAGCCGATCTTGCCGACTGCAATCCAGCCATATGCAAGCATGGCTGAACTGGTTGTCTCATCCGTGGAGCGAATTCGCACTGAATTGAAAGTGGAAAGCCGGCTCAATGAACTGGAAGCAATCACCGTCACAAGTCAGGCGCTGGCGTCGGCAAACAACCTGGAGACGCTCTTTTCTGTGCTGCACGAACACATTAGAAAAAATATGGGGGATATCACATTTATCGTTGCTTTATATGATGCAAGCACGAATTCGATTCACATTCCCTATTTGTACGAAAATGTACCTGGAAGTGAAAAGGCCACCATTGAGACTTTTCCTCTTGGGGAAGGGTTGACCTCAATTTTGATTCGGACCAAACAGCCACTGATGCTGGTAGAAGACACCGAGCGAAGAGCACTGGCCTTGGGAGCAAAAATAAGCGGTAAACCAGCAAAATCATGGCTAGGCACCCCCCTCATCGTTTCAAACGATGTGATTGGCGCCCTGATTGTGCAAGACCTGGATCGGGAAAATGCGTTTGACGAGAGTAATTTACGTTTCTTGACCACCCTTTCTGCCCAAGTAGCAGGAGCCATTTACAACATTCGCTTGCTGGAAGAGACAAGCAAGCGCGCCATCCAACTGCAAACCGCGGCCGAAATTGCACGGGATATTTCCGGCTCCCTAAACGTCAGCGAGATCCTGAATCGCGCTGTAATGTTAATTCGCGAGCGCTTCAATTTCTACCATGCGGCAGTATTTCTGGTTGATTCTTCAGGCACCTATGCGGTCATTCGCGAGGCGACCGGCGAGGCCGGAGCGCAAATGAAACGGAATGGGCATAAACTCAAAGTGGGATCTACGTCAATTGTTGGATATGTCACCGGCAGCGGTGAGCATCTTGTCGTCAATGACACGAGTCGAGATGCGACCTACTATCCAAACCCCTTATTACCCGAAACAAAGTCGGAAGTTGCTATTCCTCTCAAAGTAGGCACGCGCGTTCTGGGCGCCTTAGATGTACAAAGCGATAAGACCTACGCATTTAGCACAGAAGATGTCAACGTGCTGCGCATTCTCGCCGATCAACTTGCGATTGCAGTCATTAACTCAGAACTGTTTGCAGAAACCCAAGAACATTTATCTCAGCATCGGTTATTGCATCACGTGACGACCGCTGCTGCCTCGGGCACAACGCTAGAAGAGGCTCTCAACAGTGCGGTCCAAGGTCTTCAGGTGACCTTAGGTGGCGACCGGGTTGCCATCCTCCTTGCCGATCGAGAGAAAAAAGTCCTGAAAGTTGAAGCCGTGGCAGGTTTTTCAGAAGAAGTGCGCAAATTGCAAATTCCATTTGGGGAAGGGATTACCGGCTGGGTCGCAATTCATCAGAAACCCCTACGCGTCAATGACGTTCATGCAGACCCCCGTTACAAAGAGGTCAGTTCTAACACCCGCTCAGAAATAGCTATTCCCCTTTCTTATCGAGGCGAACTACTGGGTGTCTTAAACGCAGAAAGCGACCAACCTGGAGCATACAGCGAAAATGATGAGGAATTGCTTGGAACACTGGGAGGCAGTCTGGCAGCAATTATGGCCAACGCCCGTTTGCTTGAGCAGATTCGTCGTCAAGCAGAACGTGAACGTCTGCTGTATGAGATCACAAGTAAAATTCGCCGCTCCACCGATATGCAAACGATTCTCGCAACCACAGCAAGTGAGTTAAGCAAAGCGTTAGGAGCGCGTTGGGCTAAAATCTCACTCTATATTGACCGAGAAACCGCTAGAGAGAAGGACGAGTCATGAATACCAACCGGCGTGGAATTTCTTTTTTTGAATCTCTTCTTCAGCACACAAAGGAATATTACCCCACTGTCGTTTTGGCCCTAGCCCAAGTGGTTGTAACACCATTAGGACTTGCTCTTGCCGGGTTAATACTTTTATTTAACGCCGAATTCACTCTTGCTGAAGTATTAAGACTTTGGTCATTTGATATGATGATCTTTGTGCCTCGCAACCTTGTCTTGTTGCTCGGTTTTTATTATGGGAACCGCGCCATGATCAGCAAGTTGAGGAAATGGAGCCAAAAGGGTAAATACTACGAATCTGACCCTGAAGAAGAACGAAAGGCTTGGCATCAAGTTACTAATTTTGCATGGCGTTATATCGTGATTGCTTTTGGGCTACTACTAACAGTAATTCTGCCTTTGACTCTCTATTACACCCGCGTTCATCTGGGAGCAAACTTCGACCAGCAAATCTACACCTTGATTGCTGGGATTGTTGGTGGACTGGGATTTGCCATTCTTGAAGTTCTTCTGATCGAGTCCTGGATGATTCCAGCGCAAAAAGTTCTTGTTCCAAAACAATTTGAAACACAATTAACCGCGTTTGCTGGAGTTGGTCTGTTATGGAAATTAATTGTGGTGCTTTTCTCCATCATTTTGCTTAGTTCATTACTGATTGCCCCGATTGGTTACCGCCAGGCCACGCGCATCCTTTACGAAGAAATCGGTTCGTTCCAAGTTTTGAGCGATTTGCAAATTCAAAGTATTGTCGTGACAGGATTTGTGTTGCTGTTTGGCCTGGGATTAGCAATCCTCCTCGCAAGACTCATCTTACAGCCTGTACGACTGATGATCGAAGCGTTTAATAAGATTCAAAACGGAGACTTAAGCCAGAGAATCGCCATCACCGCCACAGATGAAATGGGGAAACTCGGCATCTACTTCAACCAGATGATTGGGCAATTGGCAGAACTGCAGGCTGCACTAGAAAAACGCGTCCAAGAACGCACAGAACAATTGCGCTCAACAATTGAGGTAGGTCAAGCCGCGAGCCGCATCCTTGAACCAAACGAGTTGATTACAAAAGTGGTCAATCTGATTACAGAAAGATTTGGTTATTACTATGCAGCAATCTTTCTGATTGACTCAACTGGTCGTTGGGCTGAGCTCAAAGATGCCACTGGCACAGCCGGTCAAATTCTTAAGAGTAAAGGTCACCGTTTGGAAATTGGCGGGAAAAGCATGGTAAGCGCTGCAATTGTAAAACGAGAAGCCCAAATTGCGCTTGATATGGGAGCAGAGCCAGTACGCTTCGAGAACCCCCTGCTCCCCCAAACCCGCTCAGAAATTGCCCTTCCCTTGATGGTGGGGGACCGTATCCTCGGCGCCCTGGATGTACAATCTACGCAGGAAGCCGCCTTTGACGAAGACGATATTCAAACATTACAGGGTATGGCCAACCAGGTGGCCGTGGCGCTCGAAAATGCGCGTCTCTTTCAAGAAATTCAACACAGCCTGGAAGAATTACGCGCCGCGCACAAATTGTATATCGCAGAAGCCTGGTCCAGGATAAGTAAAGAGACGTTGGAATATGAATACGGAGAAGCAGCTGAGAGTTCGTCGCAAAAGACCGAGAAGAAACTAGATATTCCCTTAACTTTACGCGATGAACCAATTGGCACTTTGTCTATTGAAGGTGATCCCAACTGGGGCGCAGACGAAAAAGCCCTGATCGAAGCCGTCGCCACACAGGCTGCACTGGCACTAGAAAATGCCCGCTTGCTAGAACAAAGTCAACAAGCAGCCCTACAAGAACGTCTCGCCGCTGAAATTATCAGCAAAATTTGGGCCTCTCCTAACATGGATAGTATTCTGCACACGACAATCAAAGAAGTGGGCCGAGCATTGCGTGCAGATGAGGCGACAATCGAATTAGAGATCGAATAAAGCGGAGAGATAGCGTGGATAGAAAACTGCCTTTACAACCAATCTACCAAAAACTCCTGCAACATTGGGGAGGCGCTTATCTCATTCGGATGGCCTCCATTACTCAGTTAATTTCCTTTGCTGCAGCATTGCTGGGAATCTATTACATCCTGACTCAGGCCAACTTAAGTCGCATTCAGATCATTGAGTTATTTGCTAGTGTTTTAACCTTTGTTGCGCTCGCCAACATTCTTTTCCCTGTTTACACAGCAATGGCGACCAGACACGCCCGTCTACGCCTGGATGAATTGTTCAAAGGCAAAACCTCTTCCCAGGATATTCTGCATGAGGAGCTAGAGTTTCGAGCCTGGCAAGAAATCAACAATTTTGTTCCGCGGTACATGCTTCTAGAAGCCATCACTGCTTATTTTCTTGTTGTGTTGCCAGCCGTTTTATTCATGCGCTGGATCGGTGAAGTCAGCACCATCCAGGCTATCTATATTGCAATTGGGGGAGTAGTGTCAGCGACTGCTGTCGTCATACAGAATTTCTTATTTCTTGACCAGGCCCTGTGGCCGGTTCGTAATGCCCTTTTTGATCAAAAATTTGCCCAAACGTCAAACGTAAACAAATTCGGATTTCGAGCACGCTTGCAAATCATTTTTATTTCTCTCATTCTGATGAGTGTGGCGTTTGCAGGGAGTGAAAAGTTTCTGCAAAAGGAAACAAACTTTTATCTCTTGGTCTCTCTTCTCTTGCTTTCGGTAATTTACTTAATTTACTCCCTGGAACGTTCTATCACAACCCCCTATCAAGAAATTATTCTCGCATTAAAAAAGTTCCAGACAGGCGATCTCTCTTCGCGCGTGCCAATCTCAACCTCTGATGAAATTCAGCAACTTGCTATTCAGTTAAATCAATTGCTTGAATATCTACAAGTTTCCCAAACTTCACTGGAAACTGAGGTAGAGCAACGCACACGAGACCTAAACATCAAAACTATGCGCCTGCAAGCTGCCTCCCAAATTTCCAAACAGGCGGCTGCAGAGCGCGACATAAAAACATTGCTCAATCGAACAGTCAGGCTCATCTCAGAACAACTTGGTTACTATCACGCTGGAATCTTTCTAATTGATGCAGCAGGCGAGTATGCTGTTCTGCAAGCGGCTTCTTCAGAAGGCGGACAGCGTATTTTGGAGCGTGGTCACCGGCTTCTAGTCGGAGAACAAGGCCTGGTTGGAATGGCCGCGTCCCAGAACCGACCTCGGGTAGCCACGGACGTCGGGCAAGATAGCGTCTATTTTAAAAATCCTGATCTCCCCCTCACCAAATCAGAAGTCGCTATTCCCCTGAGCGCCCATGGCAAAGTTATTGGCGTTCTCGATATCCAATCTACAGAAGTGGCCGCATTTTCACAAGACGATATCGAATTGCTCCAAACCCTGGCTGATCAGATCGCTTTGGCAATCAACAACGCGCAGTTGATTGAAGAAAGTCAAGCAGCTCTCTCCCAACTCCAGGCATTGCTTAAGGAAAATACCCGACAAATTTGGATGAGGCAAATTTCCCTGAAGAAAAAAGGCTATCGCTATACCTCTACAGGCATAACCCCAATTTTATTCAGCGATACATTTCAACCACCTTCCACTGCTTTCCTGGACAGTAAAAAGATGCAAATCCCTATCCTGCTGCGCGGCCAGGTGATTGGACGAATTACCCTAACCCGCAAGGCAGAAGCAAATTGGAGCGAGGCTGAGCGGGCCTTGCTTGAACAAGTCGCCACACAGGCCGGCCTTGCCCTTGAAAACTCCCGCTTGTTAGCCGAAACACAACAACGTGCGCGCCAGGAACAATTACTGAGTGAACTGGCATCCCAACTCAGCCGGTATACCGACTCAGATGCCCTGTTGCAAGCAGCAGCCCGTCAATTGCACGAAATCCCCAGCGTAGACGAAGTGGTAGTCTACCTATCCCCGGACTCCCAGACTGCTGAAAACCAAAACGCCAGGTCCGATACCGGAGAAGCATAAAATGAATATCGGAATTCCATCAGTTCAAGAAAGACAGCAGAAGCGTTTTTTGACCGCCATCACCTCATCGGCGACAATTTTTGCTGCACTAACTTCCATCGCTAACCTCGTCCTGTTTTTGACCTTCGGCAAAACGCCCCTGTTGCTGATAGCCGCTGGCTCCATCCTTTGCGCTATCGCATTTTGGGCAATACGCCGACTTGTGTTGCACAACCGCGTACTTCTAGCCGGTGTGCTGGCAGAGGGGATTTGGGGCATATACTTTGTGATTCACGCAGCGATCTGGGACAATGTGACAATCAGCATCCTGCTAGTACTATGGACTTTAGCATTATTGATCATTCAAAGGATGCCCACAGCATTTCATCGTCTACTCATAGCAGCAGTAGCAGTTGTAATGTCAGTAATCATTTTTTGGCTCGACCATGCAGTTATTCCTTACCAATTGCAATCCAATAATCTATCTTTCATGCGCGCTGTTATTCCCACCTATGTAACAGTATTTGGGTTATTTATATTGCAAGTATCCCTGAGCATATCTCATAATCAAAAACTTTTCGCAAGAATTCTCAGGACGCTCGTCATATTGGTTTTTATTCCGATTGCTGTCTTATCAATTATTTCTTACTACAACTCTCTGATCAACGATACTCAGTCTGCCAACCAGTTATTGAGCCAGATACTCAGTGAGAAGAATAAAAGAATCCAGAATTGGAGCACTAATCAATCTGTTATTCTAAAACGTCCCCTTCAACAAGCCAAAACTTTTTCCAAAATTTTAGAGGTTCTCTTCCTCAGTAACAATGGACTGCCGCTGTCGCAGGAACGCGTCGATCCCCTTGCAACGGAATTAAATTCAATCCTGGCTGACAGCGATTTTCAAGAAATTCTGATTATGGACAAGCAAGGCAATGTGATAGTTGGGACACGTCCCGATTTAGTGGGAAGAAACTTCCGCTACATGGAATTTTTCTGGAGAGCCAAGATACAGTACACGGTACTTCCTCCAAGATATTATTCTGAGGCAGATCAGACTTCTGTCTTTTTCTCTTATCCGATACGTGACTATTCCGGTCAAGTTATTGGCGTTTTAAGCGGACGGACCACAATTGACCCAATATTAGCCATTATCCAGGAGCCTTTTTATAATATTTATCCTTCCACACAAATCTACCTGGTCAACCCTAACAGGGTTGTATTAAAGTCCAGTCAGGGTAAACCGACTGAGATTTTGACCGCCGCTGGTGCTCTTCAAATGCTCAACACGGCCTTTAGCGGAGGAAGTTATACGAACGCAAAAGGCGTACCAGTCATCGGCACGTCTCTGCTGAATAATGAGTTCAAAATCAACCTGATTGCTGAAGCGAATGCGGCAGAAGTCTTTGCAAAAATTCCCGCCGTTATTAGTACCAACATCACAATTGCAATGACTGCTTTTCTCTTTGCTATCATTGCATCCTGGGCAATCGGGCGTTCGATTACCTCTCCAATTAACACACTATTGCAAACATCTCAGGAAATTATCAAAGGTGATCTGAGCATTCGGGCTGAAATTGAAAGCAACGATGAAATTGGTGCTCTGGCCCACGCATTTAATGAGATGACCGAAAAACTGGAATCCTTCGTAGCCAACCTGGAAGCCATGGTAGATGACCGCACAATTAGTCTCCAGCAACGGACCCTGGAACTTCAAACAGTTGCACAAATCGCTCGCGATATCTCGCTATCTTCCAATGTGGAAGATCTGTTGAACAAAACAGTTCGATTAATACGCGAACGTTTTGGTTTCTACCATGTAGGCATATTTTTGAATGATTCCAATAACGAATATGCCGTTTTGCGCGCTGCAGCCGGAGACGCCGGGAAAGTAATGCTTGCCAACAAATACAAAATGCCAATTGGCGAAGTCGGGATTGTCGGCTACGTAGCCAAATGGGGCGAGGCGCGCATAGCACTCGATGTTGGGGAAGATGCTGTCCATTTTCGGAATCCTCTCCTGCCTTATACACGTTCTGAAATGGCTCTTCCCATTAAGATCGGTACAAAAATTTTGGGTGTGCTTGATGTACAAAGTGAAAAAGCAAACGCTTTCGACCAAAATGACATTACTACCATGGGAATCTTAACCGATCAGATCGCAATTGCAGTTGAACGAACCAGATTACTCCAAGAGTCTCAGGAAAATGCGCAGGCTCTGGAGCAAGCCTTACGAGGACAAACCGCACGTGCTTGGCGAACATATCTCGAACAACTCAACAAGCCCCGCGGATACCGCTATGAAGGCACTCAAATTGAGCCTCTGGAGGAGGATCAAATCCAGGAGCTCAAACAAATGACCGGCACAAAACCGGTTATTCTCAACGATTCCACAAAGAAACGAGAGAGGATAGTCTTGGTTCCCATTCGCCTACGTGGACAAACGCTGGGTGGCTTACGCGTGCGCTTTGAGAGCAATATCATTTCCCAAAACACGATACGTATTCTCGAAAATGCAGCCGACCGCTTATCTCTGGCGCTGGAAAACAGTCGCCTGCTCCATGAAGCACAACGCGTTGCCTCTCAAGAACAGCAAATTAATCTCATTTCTTCGCAAATTCAACAATCAACCGACCTGGAAATCATTCTGCAAAGAACGGTGCAAGAACTCGGACGCTCTCTGGGTGTACCGACAGCATTTATTCAGGTGGGCCTATTGCCTTCCGAAACAGTAGAAAAAACAGAATGAGGCGTGATATGCTTTCCAGATTCAAAAAATTTTTAGAACCGCCCACATTTGACGACGACCCGGAAAAAACACGGCAAGCAAAAAACCTGAGCACAATCTTGAAGTCTCTGGTAATAGTGGTCTTGCTGTGGGCATGGTATCCGATTTTTATCCAGGGAGGAATTCAAATTGCAGTCGCACTGACCGTCATCGGCCTCGTGGCCGCCATGTACGCGCTACTTCAACGAGGGCACGTTAAACTGGTAAGCAATTTCCTCGCCCTGGCTTTATGGGTAATGATGATGGTCACCATGGGCGTCTTTGGCGGAGTTAAAAACTCCGGCTTCTCAATTGTGGCTATTATTATTATCGTGGCCAGTTTAACCATTAATGCCAGAGCCGGTTTGTTTTATGCGATTGTGAGCGTTCTTGGGGGAATCTTGTTGGTCATCGCCGAAAACAGGGGCCTTTTACCGCCCTATGCTGAGGAACCTAACACCACCGTTTTAACAACCTACAGCATGCTATTTATCGCAGTAGGATTGCTACTGATGCTTGCTATCCAAAATGTCAACCAAGCCATCCAAGAAGCCGAGCAAGAATCTAAAAAAACAAAAGAAGCCCTTAAGATGCTCGAAAAAAACAGCGCCGAACTACAAACACGTACCACTTTGCTCGAGCGGCAAAACATCTCACTTCAACTCTTCGCTGAAGTAGCACGACTTTCTGCCCAAATCAAGGATCAGGAAGATCTTCTAAACGAAGCAATTCAACTCATTTGCACCCGCCTCAAGATTGACCATGCTGCCATTTTTCTTGCGGATGAAGCAAACCGTTATCTCCACCTAGTAGCAACAAATAGTCCAGAAGGAAAAGCTCTCAAAGAGCAAGGATATAAACTTCCCATTTTCTCCAATACTTTTGGGCTTGTAACATTCGATAGCGAACAAATTGTCTTGCAAATTGGGAAACAATTCTACATGACTTCCGTCCCCCTTCCCGTGAAGAGTGTCAACCTCAATATTTCTTACCCCATAGAGAGCACATCACAACTAATTGGTTTACTCAATCTGCAAAGCATATCGCCAGAACCTCCGCCAATTGATTCAGATACTTTTCGCGTGATCTTAACTCAAATTGCACTTTCGCTAGAGAATCTCCGCCTAGTTAAGCGGCTACAAACTCAGATTCAGGCAATGAGACAACTTGTTGGGGAAACCACCACCAGCGCCTGGCAAGCCTT
Source organism: Anaerolineales bacterium (assembly GCA_034434255.1). Taxonomy (GTDB): domain Bacteria; phylum Chloroflexota; class Anaerolineae; order Anaerolineales; family Villigracilaceae; genus UBA877. Next base: position 35,867 of record DAOTZT010000423.1, read on the forward strand.
GGAAAAGCAAAAAAGTCTTGGGTATGCCTACAATCAAGTGCAAGTTATGCCCATCCAGGAAACTTTCCCAGCGGATGTCTATGAGTCACTCAAAAATGGAGAATGTGTCGCTTACAAAATTGACGCTCCTCGTCCGCGAGCGCGTCTAGTCGCGCCGATCATCCTGCGCGAGAACATTATTGGTGTACTTGGCTATGAAGACGAGAATCTCGATCATCCCTGGCACGAGAGCGAAATAGCTCTCTTGCAAGCAATTGCCGGACGCGTAAGTTTAGCGCTCGAAAACAGCCGTCTCGTTGCAGAAGCGCGCCAGCGCGCTGAACAAGAACAAGCTCTCAGCAAAATCGCATCCAGAATTCGCGAAACGCTTGATCTTGAAACCATCATCCAAACTGCAGTTGCAGAAATTCAAAGGTCTTACAATTTGGAAGAAGCAGAAATCAGGCTACAGCCGCTGCCCGGCGAACAATAATTTACTGAAACGAACTGCAAAGAAAGAGCCTATTGATTATGGAAACAGAACAAAGATCTGCCAAAAAAGATATTGATTGGACTAGTCTGCGAGTAAGGTTGATCGCAAGTTATATGCTTATTAACCTTATCTCTTTTTTCGTCATGGGAGTTGTTCTTTATCACTCCCAGAAAAATAGCACGTCCCTTGCCAACGAAGTTGATAAAAATGTCTCTCAACAGGCAAAAAACAACCTGGAATTTGCCAGCCAACTCCAGACGGTTCAACTTAACAATTTCTTTGCTGAAATTGAAAAAAACATCACCCAAATTGGCAAAACACTCGAAAACATCCTCTCTAACGAAACTTCACTTGGACAAGATCAATACTGGAATGCTACCGCCAGCCTGCAACGCCTTTCGACCGGTAGTTGGGACAACCCAAATGATGAAGCAGCAGCGATTTTCATTCCCGCTCAGATCGAATTGACCAACAATCTTGTCACCGAACTTAACGCAGTCCGCAAACTCGATTTCCTGGCTGTATCTTTTCTGGAGACCAATCCTGACATTGTAGCGTTCTATTTTGGCGGGACACGAGGAGAAACCATTTATTATCCTAACATAGATCTAGCTGCCATTGTCCCTAACGATTTCGATGTGACAAAAAGACCCTGGTATATGGCAGCCATCCCTGCACAAAACCCGCAAAAGCAAGTTGTCTGGTCGGCTCCCTATCTTGATGCCGCATTGAACGGTCTCGTCGTAACAGCCAGTCTTCCCATCTATGACCAACAAGGGACTTTTCGCGGTATAGTCGCAGCAGATATTCAGTTAAGTCGAATTTCCACTATCATCTCTCAAATACAAATTGGGGAAACGGGGTACGCGTTTTTATTGGACAAGCATAAGCATTTGATCGCTATGTCCGAATCGGCTTACTCAGACCTGGGTGCCGACAGATCGTCTCTGCCTTTGGGAGAAATCCTGGAGCCCCAAAAACTAAACGCCGACATCTCAGATGAATTTTGGGACGTTGTCAATAGCATGGCCAGTGGTAAAAGCGGCCTCCAGCTGGTGAGCATCAACGGCATCGAGCGTTTTGTCGTCTACAGACCTGTCACAGTAATAGATTACAGCCTCGCCATCATCGTTCCTGCGCAGGAATTGCTCGCCAATGCAATCACCGCCAACGAAGAAATTAAGCGCAACACCCGTACTGCAGGGCTTACAGGGATTTTTGTAGCGGTTGGCGCTTTGGCCTTTACCTTGTTAGCAACTCAGCAAATTAGCAATCGCCTGACCAAACCGCTCCTTGCGCTAACCAAAGTTGCCAAAGAAATCGAACAAGGGAACCTTAATGCGCATGTCGATATTGGAGAACGCGGTGAAATTGGCGATCTTGCTCGCTCCTTCCAGTCCATGACTGCTCAATTGCGTGACATCATTACCGATCTAGAAAAGCGCGTTGCAGAACGAACCCGCGCTCTTGAACAGCGCAGTGAAAAAATGCGCGCGGCCCTCGAAGTAGGAAGCGCAGCCCTATCAGTGCGAGATCCTGAAATCCTGTTGCCGCACATTGCGCATCTCATTTCGCAGCGATTTGGCATTTACCACGTAGGCATCTTTCTCCTGGATGAACGCCAGGAATACGCCGTACTGCGCGCATCGAATAGCCGCGGCGGGCAAGCGATGCTCGCTCGGGGACACAAATTACGTGTTGGACAAGAAGGGATCGTGGGTTACGTAACCGCAACGGGAGAAGCACGTATTACCCTCAACGTTGGCGAAGACAGAGTCTACTTCCAAAACCCAGACTTGCCTGAAACACGTTCCGAAGCGACTATCCCTTTGGTTGCCAGCGGTCAGGTTATTGGTGCTCTGGATGTCCAAAGCACCAAAGAAGATGCTTTCGAAGAAGCCGATCTCGTAATTCTACGGGTTCTGGCGGACCAGATTGCGATTGCACTCGAAAACGCCCGCCTGCTCACACAAACTCAACACGCTCTCGAAGCCGTTCAACGCGCTTATGGCGAAACCAGCCACATGGCCTGGCAAGCCTTATATGCACAAACAAATCGCCCTCTAGGATATCTGGCCAACTCTCGTGGAGAGGTGATTGCTCTCCCTGATGCCTCTCTCGCCGCAGAACACAAACAAGCCATGAAAACAGGGCAGCCTGTGCTCAGTGAAGACAAAAAACTGCTCTACGTCCCCATTCGCGTTTTAGGATACCCCGTGGGCGTCCTTCGACTGAAACAAAATAAGGGTGCCATGTGGACACATCAAGACATTAATGCAATCAACTCAATAGCCGCCCAAATGGGTACCGCTCTTGAGAGCGCTCGCCTCTACAAACAAATTCGCGAGCAGGCTCAGCGTGAAAGCATCATTGCCACAATCACTTCCCAAATTGGATCGTCTATTGAAATCGAGACCATTTTACAAACAACCGCCCAAGAAATTGGTCTATTGTTTGAAAATGCCGAAATTCTATTGCAATTAAAAGCGCCCGAAACTTTGTCCGAATCCTCTCCTGAGGAGAACTGACGTGAACTCACCTGCCCAACCCTTGCGCCGAACGCTTACTCTAAAAACCCGCATTGTAATTGGTTTTGTTATACTCAGCACCATTACACTGGCTGCTGCTTTTGGCATTTCATACTTCAATTTGCGCCGAGAATTGCGCAATGCGCTTAAACAACGCCTGATCAATATCGCCACGCTTGCAGCGATGCAGCAAGACGGCGATGCATTTACCCGTATTCAATCTGCCAGCGACCCTGAATTCATTGAGTCTTACACCCAGAACACAGCCATTCTCAACTCCGAACCCGATTTAGCCTACCTTTACACCATGCGATATGACGAGCAAGGCATTTATTTTGTGGTCGATGCCGGTGATCCCAATGACCCAGGACATGCAGATTATGGAGAGAGGTATCAGGAACCAGGTCCGGCACTCGCTGCAAACTACCGCAACCTTCAAGAATCAATCGTTGAGGAAGGATTTTATACAGATGAATTCGGCACCTTTCTCACCGCCTATGCACCCATTCGCTCCTCCAGTAATGAAATAGTGGGTATTATTGGCGCAGACATTCGCGCTGAAAAAATTCTAGCAAGTGAACGCAAATTATTGCTCAGCTCAATTATGTTGTATTTATTAATTCTTCCCGCCATTGTTGCGGGGGGGATTATTCTCGGTAACGTGCTGATTGGACCGATTCAAGCGCTGACACAAATGGCAGATCGCTTTCGAGCAGGAGAATTGACCTACCGCATCCCCATCACAACGAGAGCGCCTGAAGTGCTTACTCTCTATCACGCCTTCGACGCCATGGCTTCGCAATTACAAGATCTTATTCGCAGCCTGGAAGGAAAGGTCGAAGAACGGACCCGCGAATTGCGCATCGCCAACGAGCAGATCCAGCGCCGAATCATTCAACTACAAACCATTGAAGAAATCGGTTATTCCATTTTGCAAATCAAGGATCTCGAACAGCTGCTGGCTTCGATCGCTAACCTGATTAGCGAACGCTTTGGTTTTTATCATATTGGCGTCTTTCTGGCAGACAAAAAAAACGAATACATGGTGCTTAAAGCATCCAATAGCGAGGGCGGCGCGCGCATGATAGCACGTCACCACCGTCTCAGAATCGGCAAAGAAGGGATCGTTGGGTACGTTGCCGACCGAGGCAAACCGCGCATTGCCCTTGACGTAGGTGTTGACGCCGTATATTTCAACAACCCCGATTTGCCCGCCACACGTTCTGAAATGGCTCTTCCGCTTGTCATCCAGGGGCATGTCATTGGCGTTCTGGACATTCAAAGCAGTGAAACCAATGCCTTTCACGAAGAAGATTTTGCCATCTTCAATGCTTTGGCAAATCAGGTCGCCATTGCAATCGAGAACGCTCGCCTGCTGGAGGAAAACCGTCGGGCAATCCAGCAAACCGAACAACTATATAGCCGTCTTGTGCTCACAGGTTGGTCCAGGATCCTCGAAAGCAAAGCAATTTCAGGCGTCCACTACACACCACAGACAGGACCGATTCTCATCAAAAAATCTCCTTCTCCCGCAGCATCCTCGATGCCCTCTGACGCTTCTGGCTCCCGTACATCCGCACTCTCCTTACCAATTACTCTGCGCGGCCAAACAATTGGTAATCTCGAAATTCGTCTGCCGCAACAGCGTAACTTAAGTCCAGCTGAGATTACTACGCTTACACGGATTCTTGATCGCCTCGCGCTGGCTCTTGAAAACGCCCGCCTGCTAGAAGACAGCCAAAAACGAGCAGCACGGGAGCAAACGCTCAGACAAATCTCGGCTCGCGTACGAGAGAGTTTAGATATAGACACCATTCTGAAAACAGCCATTCAGGAAATTCACCGTTCTCTCAACTTGCAAGAAGCCGAAATCCGAATTGAAACAGTTTCTCAAGACACTACGATTGCCTCATCAAAAGAAGAGAAGCCTTGAGGTCAAAATACCTTCTTTATTTTCCGCACATTCCTCACAGGAATATGGACATAAATTCTTCCAACAATTTCACCAAGAACGGCCTTCCAATCCTTGAAGACTACGAGCCCAATTTGCTAGCGTTTCTGGCAGACAAAATCATAGAGGCCCCAATCAGATAAAAAGAGAGGCAAAGATGATGTCAGTATCCACGATGGTCTCTGCATCAGCATTCCAAACTTGCTGGCTTCGGGTGTTTCAAACAACAATGTCCCGTTTGGTACTCATCGCATTGATAGTTTCTCTGGCAGGCTGCGCGGCTCCCCAAACGCCCGCCAAAGCACCCTTGCGCATCGAATGGACCCAGTGGCCGGGCGATTGGATTCTGCTTGTCGCCCACCGTAAAGGCTTCTTCGAAAAACATGGCGTGCAGGTAGAACCAGTCTACTATGAGGTCTTCGACCAGGCAATGCCCGACATGGCGGCAGAAAAAATTGACGGAGGTTTCTTTGTCGCCGGCGACCTGGTTCCCATCGTCAAAGACGACAACCTGAGAGCCGTCTTCATTACCGACGTTTCGGACGGCGCCGATCAAATCGTCGCCTCGACAGACATCGCTTCGCTCGCCGACCTGCGCGGCAAGCGCATAGGAGCCTCCCTCGGCACGTTCGGCGAACTGTTCGTTTGGGAAATGCTCAAATCTGCGAAGATCAGTCCAGCTGACGTAACCCTCGTAGACATCGAGGCAGAGTCCGTGCCAGATGCCATTCCTGATCAAATTGATGCAGGTCATACCTGGGAGCCGCACACCTCCCGCGCGCTCGCCAAAGGGCAGCATATCATCTTCACCAGCGCCGATACTCCTGGTCTGATACCTGATCTGCTGGTCTTTCGCACCAAAATCCTGCGCGAGCGTCCCGATGACGTGCGTGCCTTTCTCACCGCCTGGCTGGAAGCACGCGATTTTATCCTTGCCAACCCCGCAGAAGCGGCTCAAATCATCGCCGAAGAGACTGGTCTAAGCGTTGAGGAAGTTTCATTCGAAGGCGTCAAACTCTATTCCCTGGAAGACAACCGCGCCGCCTTCGCTCAAAACCCCGGCACAGACACCACATCCATTTACTTCACCACCCAACTATATGCCGACTTTCTCATCAGCAGCGGCAACCTGACCAACGCTCCAGACATCAATCAAATGCTCGACCCGTCTTTCTTGCCGTAACCCGTAAGGCGAAATTCATTTCGCCCCGTAACGCGAAATTCATTTCGCCCCACTCAAATTTTACAAAAAGGAGGAACCATCATCATGCCCAAACGTTCGTTTCTGCTTACACTTCTGCTTCTCGCCGCCCTGGCGCTTTCCAGTTGCGGGAGCAATAACCAGAACACGGGACAGAAGACCATCACCTATTCCCGTGTGGTCAGCCTGAGCCAGCCCATTTACCCGGGCATCCCGCTCTGGCCCGGCGACCCGCCGGTGGAGGTAGAAGTAGTCGCCACCTTCGCCGAATATGGGTACTACCTGCGGCGATTCTCGATCGGCGAGCACAGCGCCACGCACATGAACGCATCCAACAGTTTCATCGAGAATGGCGGTCAGGGCATAGACGCCTATGCGCCCGATTCGCTGGTCTTTCCGGCGGTAGTGATTGACATCCGCGACAAAGCCGCCGCCAACCCCGATTACGCCCTCACCAAAGACGATGTGCTCGCCTGGGAAAAACAGTACGGCAAAATCCCGGCTGGCAGTCTGGTCATCCTCTTCACCGGCTGGCAGGATAAATGGAATGACCCCGTCGCCTTCTTCAACGAAGATGCCGAGGGCGGGCTGCACTTCCCCGGCTTCGACGGCGAGACCACCCGCTTCCTGTTCGAGGAGCGCGGCGTGGTCGGCATGGGTATTGACACGCATGGCGTAGATCCCGGCCAGGACGAAACCTTCGCAACCAACATGCAAATCGCCGAACATAACGGCATCGCCCTGGAATGCCTGGGCGGGCTGGACCAACTGCCGCCCACCGGCGCCACGCTGGTCATCGGCACTCTGCCGCTCAAAGATGGTTCGGGTAGCCCTGTGTCAGTGCTGGCTTTCATCCCATAAACAAATCAAATGCAGGCTTCCGATTTCCAGCAAGTCTCGGAAGCCTGCCTCCCCCCTTGTGGAGTGTAGTGTGATGCTGAGAAACGATCAAGTCCCTGCTTTCGACAATCAAGAGAAGTACGCGCGCGCCGCGTTCACGACGTTGCGCATTGCCGCGCTCGCCTCTTTTGTGACAATCCTCTACTATCTTGGACTGGCAAAATTCCAGAATGAACCGCGCTTTCTCATCCTGGCAGGG
>DAOTZT010000424.1:0-4496 GCA_034434255.1 Anaerolineales bacterium
CCGCAGGGCAGGCGAAATCCAGGGGTAGGGGCGGCCGCGCCCAGTCATGATGAAAAAGACATTGGGCAGTTCCGCCAACGGCGCCAGTATATTCTGCTCGACTGTCTCCAGCAAATCCCAATCTGCCTCGAAGACCGAATCGAGGATCAAAACCAAAACCTTGCCTCCTGTAAATTGGGCTTCCACGCCACCAACCAGCGCCCGCCGCGCTTCGAGCAGGGTCGGATCGTTGGGGTAGAGGATCGCCAACTGATCGCAGATCCAAACCATGAGTTTCTTGCAAGTATCTTCCGGTTTAGACTCTGAAGAAATGACCCATTCGCGCTCTCTTTTATCGTATTCTTTTGGTAAAGGGAAAAGCGCTATGTAAAGCGACGTTAAATTAGAAAATTGCGGCAATATCGTTCGATGCAAATGAAAGCATAACCAACTTTTGCCAAAGCCGCGCTCGCCGCGAAAGAGGATGGCTTTGGGTGGGGCTTCTCTACCTCCCGACTCCACAAATTGCTTAAATTTTCCCTGAATCAAGTCCACTTCAGGACGATGGATAAAAGCGTCTTTAGAATATGGCTTAAGTTTAATCATGAGGCCCTCCCGTCAATCGGGAAAAATGCTTCGCTGAAAATATTCTTGTTCAGCCTTCGAAATGTCTTCGGGTTCGAGATAGCCCTCTTCGCGTTCCAGATAATTCAAGAACACCATCCTCGCAAACTTAATTGCCTCGCCCGGCAAAGGACGACACCGCGCGGCAATCATCGTCTCGACATCGCGCAGGGCCGGGCTGCTGAGAGCATCCAGGCTGCCAAAGCGTCCCTGGCTGGCCACATAGACGCGGCGGCGCAAGATTTCGGCTAGTTTGGGCACATCCCAGCGAATCTCCGCCCGCAGAGATTGCCGATAGAATATTGGACTCTGGTCTGCCAGATAAGTATCCAGTTCAAGGGGAAGAAAAGCCTTCAGGTAAACCCGTTGTTCTTCCCAGGCAGTGGCTTGATTCAGCAAGGGAGCAATGAGTTCGAATTGCGCTTGTAGATTGCCTGCCTGGAAACCGCTGCCATCCACCCCATCGAGAAGAATCAAAACTGATTCAAAGGAAAGGTCTTCGAAAATAAAGGCCAACAGCGCATCAAACAGGGCCGCATTCCCCCACAGGCCGGTAGAAGCATCCTTCAGGTCCCGCTGCGCCGCTGAACAAAACTGCCTGACCGCATACGGGGAGGCCGGTTCAGGCAGCAGATAGGTGCGATCCAATCGTTCAGAGAGAGCGCGGGGATCAGCCGTCTCAGCCAGGAGGTCGAGTTCATATCCCAAATCAGCAGGCAAAGCCGCCTGGAGAAGCGACAAAAGATGCAGGCGGCGGGGAATCGAAAGATCAAGATAAATGGACGGGCGGGAAGCGCATGCCAGCAAAAGGTCGGTGGCCGCCGCTGCCGCCAGTCCCAATTGATGGGCTTCGAGACAGGTCAAATCGCCCGGGGAGGCAAATAAGGGCAGGTCATACGAAATCGGGAATTTACGCCGTTTGCTGTTGCTCAGCCAGCAAGCGCGCAGCGTGTAAATACGCATGGCGGTCTTGCCGCCGCCGGCAGGCGCAAAAATGGCCGCCGGGGCCGTTTCCCAGGCGACCGCAAACATGTCGTGACCAATCAGGCAGTCCGCGATGTAGGGATCGTTGGATGCTTCCAACCATTCAAAGGGGTTAAAAGCAAAACCGAGGCTTAAAAGCCCGGTTAATCCCTCAGTTTGGGTTTCCTGGTTTGCAGCCATTACATAAAGCCATCTCCTAAGAGGTTAGATTTATTATCATTCGCCTCACCCTGTGCAATCTCTCCCCTATTTCTCAGGATTCTCACAAAAATCTCACGCCATGTAATTCTGTTTCTAATTCCCTTATGTGCACCATCTTCTATGCTTTAACCAATTTCCCCTACCAGGCATTTTCCAGGTGGACAATCCCCTTGCCCCTTTGTGAGACAATGTAAATTGGCTGTTTGGGATCAGGCTCCAAGGCCTGGCGCAGGCGCCAGAGGGCGGTATCTATGACTCCCTCGATTGTTTCTGAATCCTCCCATCCCGCGTCAGATGGAACGCGCGGCGGACGTTCCCTGCCGCGCAAACCGCAGTAATACAGTTCCTCTTTCCCACAGGTACGTTCCGGATGAGTGTAAAGATAGCGAATAATGTTGAGCGAGGACTCGGACAAATCCTGAACCAGAAAATGGCCCAGAAAAACGTTCTTCAAGTCCGCGTCCATGCGCAGACGCGGCGGGAAGCGGCGCCGCAGTTCGGCAGTAGCCTCGGGGGTGAGCGGACACGGCTGGGGCTGCGCCAGATAGGCGTCCAGGAAGGGCCGCAGGAATTCCAGCCAGCCGCGCGGCGAGTGGCCGCTGTATTTTTCCAGCCAGGGGAGTAATTCGGAGTCTGTCGAAAGGTCAGAAATATGAAACGATTCCATGCCAAGCCCCAGCGCCAGCCGCCGTTCGCATAAAGCGCGCAGAGTCTCGGACGGCCAGGACAACTCGAAAATTTCAAAGCGGCGGCGGGTCAGGCCGGTAGCCGTCGAAACCAGATTCTTCATCCGCAGCGGCGCCATCACCTTGACAGCAAAACCGGGGATGTCAAACAGCGCCAGCGACGAGAACAGCGCCGTCAGCATCTTGCCCAGCGCCGCGGCTTCCAGCGTCAACCAGGCGTCCAGGCCATCCATCATCACCCACAAGCCGCCAAAGCCGGCAGTCTCCAGCGTCCGCACCACTTCGGTCATCTGTCGCGGATAGGGAGCATTTTGGGGAACTAACGTGCGGGGGACGCGGCTCAACATCTCGCTCAGACAGGCCACGCCTTCTGCTGTTCCTTCGTTTTCAAGGCGCATCAGCAGCAATTCTTTATCCGTGCGCAGGCAATGGTGGATCAGCCAGACCATCCCTTCCTGAGCAAAGCGCGAAGCCTGGGTAAAACGCTCCGGCTGCCGGACCAGGTGGACGGCAAGCGATTGGGCAGTCAGATCCAGGATTTCTTCCACAAAACGCTTGACAAAGGCCTCGCCCTCCGTTTCTTCCTGGACCCCGGCCTGCCACTCGACCACCAGCGGGGCCGCCACTCCAGGCGTTTCCCGCGCCGCCTCGACCAGCCGCAGGCGCAGGGCAGTCTTGCCGCTGCCCTCCTCGCCGAAGACGATCACCGAGCGCATGCCGCGCATGGTCTCGAAGCCCGGCGGCGGAAGGAAGACCTGTCGCAGCCAGGCAGTCTCATCTTCGGCGCGCAGGGTGTCGAAAAGGTCGAGGGGGGAGGAAATCGGGAGAGTGGTCATAAGTTGTCAATCGCCGAAAAATCCTCGGGTAAAAGGAAAGGCTCATGAGGATAATGTTGGGCATGATGAAAAAGAATCTTCAGGCCAAGGGCGAGCATTCGATGAAAAGACCCTCTGGCTTTTTCAGCCAACTGCTCATCATAATCAGTTGCATCGAAACGAGAAATCTCAAACAGCTCTGTAAAACATTTCCTGCCGCCGCTGACCAAGTCTATGCGCACAGCCAAAATTTGCTTAAGTTGTTCCTTTGACCATTTTATTTGAAAGGCCCGTTCTAACGAAATATCTTTTTCCAGAGAAAATTGTTTGAGAACAATATGGCGCTGGGAAAAACTCTCCTGATAATTTTCGATAGAGCGGGTTATTGCTTCTGGAAGTTGCTCCCCGGATAACAACAAAATTACTGTTTGCTCGATGCCAAAAGGCCGGATATTCAGCCATTCCAGGAATTGCCCACCAGAGGGAGGAGAATCTTTAGAATAGGGAGATTCGCTTTCTTTTAAGAAATCCAGAAGCAATTCCCCGGCTTTCTTTTTTTCGGTAACCTTTTTCTCTTCATGAGCATCGCTCCAAACGTGGAAAAGCCGTTGCCGTAGCCTCTCTACAGCGATTTTCACAGAACCACAATGCCAGCAGAACCAGGATGCCAGGGCGCGACGTTCTTCAGGATACATGTCCAGGTAAGCATCCGGGCTGTATGCCAGGAACTCAAGCCAGGTCTCGGCAGCCCTGTGGGCAAGCACAGCCAACAAATCAGATTCTTGCCACTCGTCAGAATACTCAAGCAGGATTGGGAAAACGCTTTGAAACAAAGTGTCTTGAAAAAAATCTTGTAAAAGCAGCGCTGCCGACAATAAATCCTCGTAACAGGATGAAGCAAATACCCCTGAATGATTGTTTGCCAGAATTTCCCATCCTTCTGGCCGATGACTGATCTTAAGACGAGAATGCAACAACCAAGCATCTGCTCTGGGAAAAGGTTCAAACGGATTTGCATTGATAACTGGCTTAGAAGCGAACCAACGATTTAAAGCAGAGTATCTGATAGGTTCTGTCGCCCGCAAGGGCGGCCACTCATAAGGTTCAGGAGGACTACCCAGCCAAGCCAGTGACTTATAACGCATCAAACGACGGCGTTTTCGGCTTTTTTGTATTGCATCTTTTAGGAAAGTAGAAATCGAGTCAA
>DAOTZT010000425.1:0-2030 GCA_034434255.1 Anaerolineales bacterium
AAATCGTTGCAGCGGACGGCTATCGCCGCCGCTGAACTCAATCGTTATGCCGCTTAACTCGATGAAGGGTTACAAAACAAAGGAGAGTAGATGTCATTCAATACGAAACTGATTGATCTTCTCAAAACCGACTCGCGCTTTGTGGACAATGAAGGCGAACTTGTTCTTGCCGCCGTGCAAGACCGTGCCTGGAAGATTGACCGAGACCTCGTCAAACTGTTGCTTTCCGACAAAGAAATCAAAGCGAAATTCTTTGAAGAAATTGAAGGACACTGGATTTTCAACATCAATACCTTCATTGACTATATCTCGCAAAAGAATTTTCTGGACAACTCCTACACCCGCTTTCGCAATCGCATCGGATTAACCATTGGTGGCAAGTATCTGCGGGAGCGTGGCGAAGTGGCGCTGGTCTGGCCTTACAAGGACTGCGTGCTGGAAGGCGGGCAGACGAAGGAAGAAGAAAAGCGCAAGGAGATTTTCTTCAATGAAGTGCTGGCGCAGGATGAAATCAATCGTCTGCTCGACCCGAAAGTGTTGACGAATTTCAAACGTTATACGGCCAACGGCGTTAAACCGATAACAGGATTTCAGCGCGATGAGAACGGCGTCATCCGCGAAAACCTGATTATCAAGGGTAACAACCTGCTCGCCCTGCACACGCTCAAAACTCAGTTTCGCGGACAGGTCAAACTGATTTACATTGACCCGCCGTATAACACGGGAAATGATTCTTTTGGTTATAACGATAATTTCAACCATTCCACATGGCTGACCTTTATGAAGAATAGGGTGGAAGTGGCAAGAGAGTTGCTTCGTCAAGATGGCTCAATCTGGATAAACATTGACGATGACGAATCACATTACTTAAAAGTGCTTTGTGATGATGTGTTCGGGCGCGAGAATTTTGTGGCCAATGTTATTTGGGAGAAAAAGTATTCGCCACAGAATGACGCAAAATGGCTTTCGGACAGCCACGACCATATTCTGATTTATGCCAAGAACAAGGAAATTTGGCGTCCTAATTTACTTCCAAGAACAGAAGAGATGAACAGCCGCTACAAAAATCCAGACAACGACCCTAGAGGCTTGTGGAAAAGCAGCGGCTTGGATGTAAAAACATACTCTGCGGCTTACGACTATCCGATAAGAACGCCTTCTGGAAGAATTGTTCACCCGCCAAAAGGTTATTGCTGGCGCGTCTCCAAGGAGAAATTTGAAGAGATGGTAAAAGATAATAGGATTTGGTTTGGTGAAGATGGAAACAATGTACCGTCAATAAAAAGATTTTTGTCAGAAGTTCAGGATGGCACTGTCAGTAAAACAATCTGGTTCAGGAGGGAAGTTGGTGACAACCAAGAATCCAAAAGAGAAGCAAAAGAGGTTTTGGGCGATGAATTCTTTGGAACACCCAAGCCCGAACGGCTTTTACAACGCATCATCCACATCGGCAGTGTAGAAGGCGACATCGTTCTGGATTTTCATCTCGGCTCAGGCACAACCGCAGCCGTCGCGCACAAAATGGGCCGGCAGTATATCGGCGTCGAGCAAATGGATTACATCGAGACCATTCCTGTTGAACGGCTGAAGAAAGTCATTGCTGGCGAGCAGGGCGGCATCTCTAAAGCAGTCAACTGGCAGGGCGGCGGCGATTTCATCTACTGCGAACTGATGAAATACAACGAAGCCTTCATGGAACGCATTCAAGCCGCCCAGTCCAGCGAGGAACTGGTGCAAATCTGGAAGGATATGGCAGAAGGTTCGTTCTTGAACTGGTATGTTAACCCCGCCATGCCCGAAGACGCCGTCAAGGATTTTGAGGCGTTGGGCAGAGAAGAAAACGGCCTTGAAAAGCAAAAACACCTGCTGGCGGAACTGCTGGATAAGAATCAGTTGTACGTGAATCTTTCCGAGATAGACGACGCTCAGTTCAAGGTCAGTGAAGAAGATAAGGCGCTGAACAAGTCATTCTACGGAGAAGGATTATGAGCGCACAAGACATACGGTGGATTCAACGTTTCAATAATTAC
>DAOTZT010000426.1:0-10195 GCA_034434255.1 Anaerolineales bacterium
TCTGAAAGAACATGAAGATGCAGTGTTGGCGTTTGCTTGGGTAGAAGGAGTACCTTTCACCAATAATCAGGCAGAACGCGACTTGCGTCCTGCCAAAGTCAAGCAAAAAGTGAGTGGCTGCTTCCGCACCCAACAAGGAGCCAAAGTCTATGCCCGCTTGCAGGCTGTCATTTCAACTTGCCGTAAGCAAGAGAGAAATGTCTATGCCTTCTTGCGCGCCTTGTTTGCTCATCAGCCCGTTTCCTTACTCGCAGGGTAGGTAGTTACGTTTTTTGCCAAAATCGCTCTGTTGCGCCACAAAAGCCAAGACTTGTCAAGCGACTTTGAGAAAGCCATAGCCTCCTGGGCCAAGAGACAAACACGGCAGGCAGAAATGGCTTCAGAATGGCAAGAAAACAATCGACAGAAATTCCTGAAAAGCGCCGCAAAAAGGCGAATTATGAGGCGATACTTGCCTCACGTGAGGAAGCATTGGATGCGTGGCACACCTGGCATGGGAGCGGGAAACGTTAGAAGCGGTCACGCTGATTGAGGCAGAGCGAGAACAAGAAGGGATGCCAGATGAATTTCTATATACAAACGTTGTGATGTGTTGCCGTTTGTTGAAGCGATGAGTTTGAGTAGGGCGGCAAACACGTTTTTGTCCTGAAATCTGGCAAACGCACCAAGAAGTTCGTTACCTATCTGGTCACAAGCAGGTCAGGCAAATGCAAAAGACAAAAATGGATGACTTGAACGATGGGAATCGCTTTGTTGAAATCGCACACGCGCTAGGCATAGCAATCCCCACCTTGAGTGGCTATGCTATCCGGGCCTGTCCGTTGGAAAAACCTGCTGAAAAAGAAGAGTAATCCTTGGTCTCCACTGCACCTTTCCACACGGCCTGGCAAGCTTACACCGTCTGGCGCACTCGCTGGGGTATCGAAAACAGCGGCTTTTGCGCACTCAGAAGGTTGGCATTTTACAGAAGTTCTCTGGACCTTCCACCACAGCGTGGTCACAACCGCCTGCTGACGTTCACCCTGGTTGCCGACAATGTTGCCTAAATTGCCAAGTTGAAGGTTGCCCCCTCCCTTAAGGTGCTCGTTGTGCGCAGACTAACAGGCATGGAACCGCCAATTTGGCCGTTGCAGTCCGCCGCTGATCATTTTTGCCGCTGGCACTTGCACCATCTTGCCTCTCCAAGAATTGTTCCTCCTGCTCGGTGGTTCACCGTTGCAATTCTCTTTTCTGAATCGTAACAATCTGAGCGGAGAATATCCAGGAAGCCTCTATCTATCTCACCATCGTCAAGATTGGCACACGCACAGACCGCTCTCAGCACATGGGAGAAAAGGTACAAAGTGTCAAGAGAGTTCTGGGCACTCAAAAATAACGAGCAGCCCCTTAGGCGACATCCACGCCGGTTAATTTTGCTGCCAGGCGGTGCAGGACGAAGAAGGGAAAGATCAGGCACAAGTGCAAGACAGCACTTAATCCAAAGACCAACGCCAGCGAGCGCAAGAATTGATTGAGCGGTGGGGCAAGGTATGTCAGCATCCACGTTCCGGCTCCGGCCAGAGCAGCCAGTCCCAGCAGGGCTGCAATGAGCAGCCCCAGCGGCAACCAGGCGCGCCGGTCCGAAGCCGAGGGGAGCATGGTGCTGCTCACTGTAAAGGTCAAATAGAACCATAGCCAGAAATCGGGTTGTTTCGGAACGGCACCCAGCAATTGCCAAAATTGCGGCCAGTTTGCCTGAGAGGCTGCCTCCCACAACGGCAGCAGGTCCAGGGTCTCGATGCCCATCAGCGCCACGAACAGGCTCCCGCTCACCAGCGGAGCAGCGCCGATCAACGCATCACGCAACAAGCCCGCTTGCGCCGTCTCAACATATCCGAGGCGCAAGCGTCCATCCGGCTGAGCATGCGGGATAATCGAAAAACGTCCCGTCGGCACGCCGAGCAAGTGGGCCACCAGCCAGTGACTCAATTCATGCAAAAAGACGCCGGGGAGAAAAATTAAAGCAAAAATAGCTTGTGTGACCGTCGGGTGACGGGTCAGGATGAGAAAGACCGCCTGGATTTCGCGATGAAGGCCGCGCTGAAGAAAAACCAGCGCGGCCAGCGTTACCAGGAACCAGAAAAAACCGTCGAAGGACGAAAGTGAGAACATAAAAGGCTGCCTGGCAGCGTCACAAACAGCAAGGAGCGTTCGTCGCCACGTTACCGGACGGCCGCCCGGACAATCGCCGGGAACTCTTCCACCTTGAGGCTGGCTCCCCCAACCAGCGCCCCGTCAATTTCTGGCTGGCTGAAGAATTCGGCGGCATTAGCAGCGGTCACCGACCCCCCGTACAACACGCGGACCGTTTGGGCTGTTTCTGCGCCGTAGAGTTTTTCCAGCGCCGGGCGGATGACGTCCCGCACGACCGCATTGGCATTTTCTCCGCTGGAGGCGCGCCCGGTGCCAATTGCCCAGACTGGTTCGTAGGCAATGATGACACGACGGGCAAACTCCGGCTGCAGTCCCTTCAGCCCCTCGAGAATCTGCCGCGAGACAACCTCCGCTGTGCGCCCTGCTTCGTACTCACTCAACGTTTCGCCAACGCACACAATCGGCAGCAGTCCAACCGCCTGGGCAGCCAGTAATTTCTTGTTGACCGTTTCATCAGTTTCGCCAAAATAAGTCCGGCGCTCCGAGTGACCCAGGATGACGTATTTGCAAAACTCGGCCACCATGCCGGGGGAAACTTCGCCGGTGAACGCGCCTTTGGCTTCCCAGTGCATGTTCTGGGCGCCCAGGCCAATATCAGTACCAGCCAGGAGCGCAGCAACCGGGAAGAGCGCCATAAAAGGCGGGCACAGGACTTTTTCCACGCCAGAGATGTTGTGGATGGCAGGAACCAGCGCCGCCGTTAATTCACGGGCTTCGGCAATGGTTTTATTCATTTTCCAGTTTCCAGCAACAAGCGGAATTCGTTTCATAGGCACCTCAATTAAGAAACAAGGGCGGCACAACGACCGCCCTTGTGTTTATTGTTCACAGGATCGCCACAATGGGCAGTTCCTTGACGTTCACTGCCACAGGTATCTTACTTGTCCATCAGGGCGGCCACGCCGGGCAGTTCCTTGCCTTCCAGGAACTCGAGCGAAGCACCGCCACCGGTGGAGACGTGCGTCATCTGCTTGGCCACACCAGCCTTCTTGACCGCGCTGGCGCTGTCGCCACCGCCGATGACGGTCGTTGCGCCCGATTCGGCCAGCATCCTGGCCAGGGTGAACGTCCCCTCGGCGAACTTGGGCATCTCGAAAACGCCCACCGGCCCGTTCCAGACGATGAGCCGGGCGCCCTGCAAGGCTTCCTTGTAGGCAGCCAGAGTCTTGGGGCCGACGTCCATCACCCGCCAGCCAGCCGGGATTTTGTCCACGTCCACGACCTGGGTGTTGGCCTCGGCGTCGAACTTGTCGGCGATGACCGCGTCCACGGGCAGAATGATTTTATCGGCATATTTGGCCAGAATGCCTTTGGCGGTCTCGATGGCCTCGGCTTCGACCAGGCTATCCTGCATGTTGTAGCCTTTGGCTGCCAGGAAGGTATTGGCCATGCCGCCGCCGATGATGAGTTTGTCGCATTTGGACAGCAGGTTTTCAACGACCAGGATTTTGTCGCTGATCTTTGCGCCGCCCAGGATGGCGATGTAGGGATGCTCCGGGTTGGAGGTAGCGCGGCCGAGGTACTCCAGTTCCTGTTCCATCAGGAAGCCAGAAACCGCGGGGAGGAAGCGCGCCACGCCCTCGGTCGAGGCGTGCGCCCGGTGGGCCGAACCAAAGGCATCGTTGACGTACACATCACCCAGGGCCGCCAATTGTTTGGCCAGTTCCAGGTCATTCTTCTCTTCACCAGCATGGAAGCGGGTGTTCTCCAGCATCAGCACTTCGCCAGGCTGGAGGGCTTTGGCCATTGCTTCGACTTCCGGCCCAACGCAATCGGGCGCCATCTTGACCGGACGACCGAGATGACCAGCCAGCACTTCGGCAGCCGCCTTGAGGCTGAACTCCGGGTCGGGTCCACCCTTCGGACGACCGAGGTGGCTCATCAGAATCACCGAGGCGCCCTGATCGAGAACGTACTGAATAGTAGGCAGCGAGGCCTTGATGCGCTTATCATCAGTGACTTTGCCGTCTTGCATCGGCACGTTGAAATCCACACGCATCAACACGCGCTTGCCCTTCAAGTCAATATCACGCACAGTTTTCTTGTTCATAGACACTCCATAACTATCGGATAGTCCCACCCTTGAAAGATGAGACTATCCGATGATTTGACTGTTCAGCGATCTGCTTACAGGCTCTTAGCCATCAAGGCCGCCAGGTCGGCGGTGCGGCAGGAGTAACCCCATTCGTTGTCGTACCAGGCCACGACCTTGATAAACGTGCTGCCTTCCTTGCCGAGGACCATCGTGAACGGCAGGTCCACCGAGGAGGAGTGCGGGTCGCCCTTGTAGTCAATGCTGACCAGGGGTTCGTCCACCGCCTGGAGGATGCCCTTCAGGCGCGGCGTCTGGGCGGCTTCGCGGAAGGCCTGGCGCAGTTCTTCGGTGGTGGTGGGGGTTTCGATTTCAGCAGTGAAGTCCACGACCGAGACGGTGGAGGTGGGGACGCGGATAGCGTAGCCGTCGAATTTACCGGCCAGGTCGGGGATGACCAGTTTGAGGGCCTTGGCTGCACCGGTGGTGGTGGGAATCATGTTCATCGCCGCGGCGCGCGCCCGACGCAGGTCGGAGTGCGGCAGGTCGAGGATGCGCTGGTCGTTGGTGTAGGCGTGGATGGTGGTCATGAAGCCGCGCACGATCTTGAACTTATCATGCACCACCTTGACCGCTGGAGCCAGACAGTTGGTCGTGCAGGAGGCGTTGGAGACGACGTGATGATTGGCCGGATCGTACTTGTCTTCGTTGACGCCCATGACGACGGTCAGGTCTTCGCCTTCGGCAGGAGCGGTGATGATGACTTTCTTGGCTTTGCCAGCGGTAATGTGATTGACCGCGCCTTTGACCGTCTTGCCTTTTTTGTTGACGCCGTCATTCTTGACGGTGAAGATGCCGGTGCCTTCGATGACGATGTCCACGCCCAGGTCACCCCAGGGGATGGCAGCCGGATCGGTCTCTTTGAAAGCCTTGATTTTCTTACCGTCAATGAGCAAGCCATCTTCCACGACTTCCACTTTGCCGTTGAAGCGACCGTAGTTTGAGTCGTACTTGAGCAGGTGCGCCATGGTGGGCAGGTCGCCGATGTCGTTGAACGCCACCACTTCGAGCGTATCGGGGTAATAATCCCGAATCGCCTTG
Source organism: Anaerolineales bacterium (assembly GCA_034434255.1). Lineage (GTDB taxonomy): Bacteria > Chloroflexota > Anaerolineae > Anaerolineales > Villigracilaceae > UBA877. The sequence continues at coordinate 5,327 of DAOTZT010000426.1, forward strand.
AGAACCTGTCGGCCAATGCGGCCAAAACCATTGATACCAACACGAGTAGTCATTTTGTTTTTCTCCTTTACAAGAAAGAAATGAGATCAATGTACAGCCTTGTAGACCCTACGAGAGGGGACCTGTGCGCTCCAGGTAAAGCGCCATTAAAGCCCGAGCAAGGCGAGTAGCATCGTGACGATAAGCAGTATTGCGATCTGCCAAATCAGCGGCATAGAGCCTGGGGTCGGCAGCCATTGCGGGGTCAATCCGAACCCACTGCTCTGAGCCACCAAAGGATAAATCATACCACGAATTACAAACTATTACATCAAAAATGTCATGACCCGTGATTTCTTCGAGAGCACGCAGGTGGTCGCTACAAGAAAAGAACTCGGTCTCACCTGGTTGAGTGGCGATATTGACAACAAAGACTTTGAGGGCATTGCTGACCCGAATTGCCTCCAGGACATCGCGGACAAGCAAATTAGGCAGAATACTCGTGTACAAACTACCAGGCCCAACCACGATCATATCGGCAGAAAGAATGGCCTGGATCACTGGCGGATAAGCAGGGGCATCGTTGGGTTCAAGCCAGACGCGGCGAATTTTTCCCGGAAGGCGCGGAATCTGGCTTTCACCTTCAACGCGCACTCCGGCCTGGAGATGAGGTAACTGAACATCAGCAACCAAGCGGACGTTATGGAGAGTCGAGGGAAGCACGCGTCCATGCACGGAAAGTGCCCGTCCCGATTCAGCAATTGCTTTTTCAAAACTGCCGCTAATGTCCATCAGGGCCAGAATAAACAAATTGCCAAACGAATGCCCGCCCAAACCGGTCTCTTCGCCAAAGCGATACTGAAACAACTGGGTTAAGAGCGCTTCGTCATCCGAGAGCGCCGCCAGACAATTGCGGATGTCACCAGGGGCCGGTATGCCAAGTGCACGCCTTAGCGCGCCAGAAGAACCGCCGTCATCAGCCACCGACACCACGGCGGTGAGATTGTTGGTGTATTCCTTCAGACCCCGCAACACAGTGGCTATGCCGTGCCCCCCCCCAATGACCACCACCCGCGGCCCCCGCTCACGACGCCGGAACTCGGCTACCTGGTCCACCAAAGGTTTCCCCGGCTGGAGGAAAGGAATCAACAACGAGCGATTGATACCCCACAGGCCCAGCAAAATCGTCCCCAGACCAATCGTGACAAAAATCAACACCCGCAGCAGGCGCGGCAAGAAACGCAAAGAAAGGAAACTGATGACCGGCAACAGAGGAGACGCAGGGAAACCGCGATAAATATCCAGCAAAAAGATGGTGATACCCACACTGGTTACTGTCAACCCAACCAGGAGAACCAAAAACCATCGCTTCACCCCCAAACCAGGGACAAACCAGCGCAACAAGCGACTATTTTTCCAATGCACCAAACGTCTTTTGATCTTCCTGAACATTGCGGGAGATAATAGCAGTGTTCACAGGAATCGTCAAATCCCGCTCCTGCTCCTGGTGAGAGGACAGGGGGCGAAGTTCTGCCCTTTGCCCCAATCAGGCCTGTCCCCCTGGCAGGGAGAGATAGTTCAGGACGTTAGGTTTCGCTTCACAATCCCTGTTTGGCAGCCACAGACCGCACAGGGATTTCTCTATGCGTTTGGCCGTAAAATCGGGACACTATTCACGCGACCAATGCCTGCACAAGCGGTGGCAAGGCCAGCAGTGTAATCAGCAGAATGGGGGTGTTTTGATTCAGTTTCAGTGGTTCCGCCAACAGCAAAATGGCAATCACCATTCCCAGACTGATGGCCCAAAAGAGCCAGGATTTACGCTGGCTGCCCTGGCGCTTTGCCATCCAGGCCGCGCCCAGGCCATTCCCCAGCATGGTTCCCACAATCATGCCAGCCACGCCGAGAGCCAGGTCAAACATGCCACCCATCAAAGAACCAATTAACGCCCCCAGGAAATAGCCCAATACCCCAAGCAGAATAGCGCCAACAAGAGCACTCAGAAATATCATCAAACGAAATTTCATGTTAAATTTCTCCTTTCTGAAAGGAAATCGAAAAGATCAAAGCATTTTGCAGTCTAAAACCCGCTTTTTCATGATTGGTTGCGATGTTTCTTGGCCGCTCTGCTATGATTTCGAGCCAGGGAGAGCAAACCCTCTGCGTGGGATGCAAATGAACCTAAAATCGCAACAATTTTCAATCTGATTGTCTCCAAATTTGTGCCATGTGGAACAAAAATGCTCGTCAATCCTTTCCAGGAGTGACTGACATAAATTTGAGCGTGATATAATCAGAACTATGAGCGTCATCATCGGCATTGATCTCGGTGGAACACAACTACGAGTGGCAGCCTTTTTGCCTGATTCCATCACTCCGATTCAGGTACTTAAGACCCCTACACGAAGTAAAGACAGGAACCTGCTGGAGCGGCTGATGGCCACAATCGACTCGATTTGGCCAGACGAGCCGGTTGCCGCTATCTGTGCCGCCTGTCCGGGGCCGGTCGATTCGGAACGGGGCATCCTCCTGGTCGCTCCGAACATCCCCGGCTGGGTCAATTTTCCTTTGAGTGAGCGACTGTCCCAAAAATATCACGTGCCGATCTTCCTGGAAAATGACGCCAATCTGGCTGCGGTTGGAGAATGGTACTACGGCGCCGGTCGAGGTCATCATCATCTCATTTACCTGACCATCAGCACGGGCATCGGCGGAGGCGTAATCATCAACGATCAGTTGTTGACAGGCGCGCGAGGGCTGGCAGCCGAGATTGGGCACTTGAGCATTTTGCCCGATGGCCCGCTTTGCTCTTGCGGCAAACGTGGTCACCTGGAGGCCATTGCCTCCGGCACAGCCATCGCCAGGTATGTGAGCGAACAAATTGCCGCCGGTCGGAGTTCGAGCCTTTCCCACGCATCGCACATCACGGCCAAAACGGTGGCTGCAGCCGCTCGCAACGGCGATGAACTGGCTCTGGAGGCGTTTCAACGCGCTGGGAATGCTCTGGGACAAGGTATAGCCGATCTCTTGCACATCTTCAATCCTTCTATTCTGGTCTTTGGGGGAGGGGTCTCACAAAGCGGTGATTTACTATTTGCACCCATCAGACACACATTGGAAGAACTGATTATGAGCCGGGGGTATCTGGAAAATTTGACAATCACTAAATCCCAACTCGGCGATGAGGCCGGTTTGCTGGGAACTCTTGCTCAAGCGCGCCTGAAACTTGGTCTGGCCTGACGACGTTCCTGCTCAGGCCAACATAAAGCAATCTTCTCATAAAAAAAAGAATTATTTTCATTCAAGGAGATTCCATATGGAAACACTCAAGTTACCAGGGGCAAAGGCCAAAGCGCTCATTGAGCGCGATCGGGCAGTCATTTCCCCATCCTACCCGCGCAGCATCCCGCTCGTCATTGACCATGGCAAAGGGTGCAACATCTGGGACGTAGACGGTAACCGTTTTCTCGACTTTGCAGCCGGCATTGCGGTCAACTCCACCGGTCACAGCCACCCCAAAGTTGTAAAGGCTATTCAAGAACAAGCAGAGAAATTTATCCACATTTCATCCGATTTTTATCATGAGCCATGGATTGCTCTGGGGGAAAAACTTAATGAGATTGCACCTTTCGGCGAAGATGCGGTCTCCTTCATGAACAACTCTGGTACAGAAGCCATCGAAACCGCCATCAAACTCGCCCGCTACCACACCCGGCGGATGAATTTCATCGGCTTCACGGGCGCTTTTCACGGTCGAACAATGGGAGCGGTCACCTTCACCGCCAGCAAACCAATTTACCACCGTGGCTTTTACCCCTTGATGAACGGCGTCGTTCACGCCCCTTACCCCAACCCCTATCGCCCCATTCTGGAACGTCGCCCCGGTGAAGATTACGGGGAGACAGTCGTACGATACATCGAGGAGGAAATCCTGGGGCGCATTCTTCCCCCCGACGAAGTAGCCGGTATTCTGGTCGAACCCATTCAAGGCGAAGGGGGATACGTTGTTCCCCCACCGGGATTCTTCCCCGCCTTGCGCGCCTTGTGTGATAAATATGGCATTTTATTGATTGTAGACGAAGTCCAATCGGGGATGGGACGCACCGGCAAATGGTGGGCCATCGAGCATTTCGGCGTCGAACCCGATATTCTGACTACGGCCAAAGGCATTGCCTCCGGCATGCCGCTTGGGGCGTGCATTGCCCGCAAGTCGGTCATGGACTGGCCACGCGGCTCTCATGGCAACACATTCGGCGGCAACCCCCTCGCCTGCGCCGCCGCCCTGGCCACCATTGACCTCATTGAACACGAATACTTACAAAATGCCGCTACGGTCGGGCAATATGCCCTGGAATCGTTGCGCGAAATCATGAACCGGCATGTCTCGATCGGTGACGTGCGCGGCATTGGCCTGATGATTGGCGTAGAGTTCGTCAAAGACCGCGCCTCCAAGGTGCCTGCACACGAATTTACCGAACGCGTGGTAGAACTGGCCTTTGAACGCGGCCTGATTTTGCTTTCCTGCGGCAAGTCAGTCATCCGCATTGCTCCGCCACTGTGTATCACCAAAGCAGAAATTGACGAAGGCTTGAAAATTTTCGAAGAAGCCATTGCGCTGGCAGAGAAAGAAACCCTGTAGCACAAACAAAACCAACCAGCACGCGCCCTGAACCAAAGCAGCCAGGGCGCGTGTTGATTCAACGCTAACACACCGCCAAGAAAAATCTTATCTCTTTGATTTCCGGCAATGATAAAATACATGTAACTATTCAGGCTGTCATTGCGAGGGCGTTTTTTGCCCGAAGCAATCTCGTGTTGAACAGGAAAAACCATGCTTTGGGAGACTGCTTCACTCGCAAAAAGCGCTCGTTCGCAGTGACACCCCTGTTT
>DAOTZT010000427.1:0-2987 GCA_034434255.1 Anaerolineales bacterium
CCTGAAACGGGACCATGACTTCATAGTCTTCTACGAAATCGCCCACCAGAAATAGAATCTTTTTGGACATACGCAAGCCTCCTTTGGGAAATGAAGATGGATTGGGTTTGCCTTTGTTGGCAAATTTGGTACTACCAATGAAATACCACAAATGCCATAATTGTCAAGGAAATGGGCGTTAATGGCTTGTTAAGCGCGTCTTGACAAAAACTGGTAACTCCAGGATAATGCAAATATGAAGATCAAACGCTCTCCCTCATCGCCGGTTTATGCTGCCGTCGTGGAATACGTCACTTCCTTGATCAAGCAAGGTGAATTGAAACCGGGCGATTCTCTCCTTTCTGAACGGGAACTGTGTGAGCAGTTCAATATCAGCCGCACGTCGGTGCGCAAGGCGCTGGCGATTCTTTCTGGGATGGGGCTGGTAGAAATTACCCCTCGCAGCGGAGCGCGCGTGTCCCAAGTCAGTTCGCAGCAGGCCATTGATTCGCTCAGCCGCATGATTGCCCGCAACCGTCATCAAGCCGCTCACCTGTACGAGGTGCGCCGCATGATCGAAGTGCAGGCCGCCCGCTTGGCTGCCGTTCGCCGCGACCAGGCAGATGTGCTCAAACTGCGCGAATTGCATCATCTCATCAAGGACAGTTTGCAAAACCCTCCAGCGCTGCATCAAGCCGATATGCGTCTGCACATTGGAATTGCCGAAAGCACCAAAAATCCCTTTTTTGGTGAGTTGATGAGCGTCTTGATTTCGGCCTATATGGAAATTTTCGACGTTGTGTGCTCCTCTTGGGGCAACCCCGAAGAAGAACACGCTTTGTTTAGCCACTACATCGAACAGCATGGGCGAATTGTCGAAGCCGTCGCCGAAAGAGACCCTGAAGCCGCCGCTGCCTACATGACGCAGCACATTGACGACTCGCGCAAACAATATGAAAAAATCCTGGCAGAACGCTCTAAAAGCAATCCTGTTTAGACGTACTTGTTCTATTCCACGTTATAGTATTACTCTTGAGAATCTATCACAATCGTAAGGATTTTGTAGCACGGCATTCATGCCGCATTGGGTTGCGGGATAAATCCCGCGCTACGACAACTTGATGGGAAAACGATGACCTCCTCTGTTCTGAACACCTTTTTCCAAGAACTTCGCCAAGCGGTGAGCGGCGAAGTTCGCACCGATGAACTCAGCCGTATTCTGTACAGCGCTGATGCCAGCATTTACCAGGTCAAGCCTTATGGCGTCCTGATTCCGCGCTCGGTCGAAGACATCCGGACGGCGGTCGAACTGGCGGCCAAATACCACGTCCCCATCCTGCCGCGCGGCGGTGGGACGAGCATGGCGGGCCAAACCGTCAATGAGGCTTTGGTGATAGATACTACCCCTCATTTGAACCGTATCTTGGAGGTCAATCCGGAGGAAAAATGGGTGCGCGCTGAAGCGGGGGTTTATCTTGCTGCATTGAATGCCCATCTCAAGCCTTATGGGCTGAAATACGGTCCCGATCCTGCCAGCGCAACCCGCGCTTCTTTAGGTGGAATCGTGGGCAACAATTCTTCTGGCTCGCATTCGATTTTATATGGCATGACCGCCGACCACCTCCTGGCGGTCGAAGTGATTTTGGCAGACGGTTCGCTGGTGGAGTTTTCAGCCAAGACCGAAGCCCAATTGGAACAGATCCAGGCTCAGGCGGGGTTCGAGGCGGACATCTATCGCCAAATGCTGGCGCTGACCCGCCATCCGCAAAATCTCGAAGTCATCCGCAAAAGCACGCCGCGTCATTGGCGGCGCTGTGGCGGCTATAACCTGGAACGTCTCACCGACGGCGAGGGATTTTCTTTTCGCTGGCCGTATGACCCGCGTTTCAACCTTGCCAAACTGATTTGCGGCTCCGAAGGCACGCTGGGCTTTATCACCGAAGTCAAACTGAACTTGGTCGAGATTCCCCCCCTGTCTGCGCTGGCAGTGGTTCACTTCGATGACTTGCGGACCGCGCTCGACGCCGTGCCGGCCATGCTCGAAACCCAGCCCAGTGCCATCGAAATGCTCGATTCCTACACGATGGCGCTGATAGAAAATGCGCCCGCTTATGCCAACCTGCTGTCCCTCTTCATTCAGGGCCGCCCCAACAATGTGTTGATTACCGAGTTTTACGGCCACAGCCTACCCGAACTGGAAGCCAAACTGCGCCATTTCCATCGTCATCTGCAAAAACGTCGTATCCGCTCGACCGCCATCGTCAACCTGACCGACTCCAGCGCCATCGAAACGGTTTGGAAAGTGCGCACGGCCGGTTTTGGTTTTCTGATGGGCATGCGCGGCGATGTCAAACCGCTAGCGATTGTGGACGACGCCGCCGTGCCGCCCGCTCATCTGGCCGATTACATCACCCAACTCGAAGCGTTTTGCAAACAGGAACTCGACCACGAGATTGCCTACTTTGCCCATGCCAGCGCCGGTTGTTTGCACGTCCACAACTTGCTGAACGCCAAACTCGAAGCCGATATTGCCAAATTCCCCAAAATTGTGTCCTACGTGGGCGACCTGGTCAAGCAATACGGCGGCGTCCTTTCCAGCGAACACGGCGACGGACGCCTGCGCAGTTGGCTGAACCCGTATTTCTTTGGCGAGGAAATGTACGCCCTGTTCAAGCAAGTCAAGGGCATTTTCGATCCGCAAAACATCTTCAATCCCGGTGACATTGTGGACGCGCCCGCCATGACCGGCTCGCTGCGTTACGGCCCCTCCTACCGTGCTATCCCGCTAACTCCCATGCTCGATTTCGGAGCGGAAGGCTACGACCGCGCCGTCGAGATGTGCAACGGTACTGCACTTTGCCGTCAACTGACCGGCAGCATGTGTCCCACCTACAAAGCCACGCGGGACGAGCAACTCAGCACGCGCGGACGCGCCAATGCCCTGCGCGCCGCCATCTCCGGCGGACTGCGATTCGATGACCCCAGCGTCTATGCCACCCTCGACCTGT
>DAOTZT010000428.1:0-5029 GCA_034434255.1 Anaerolineales bacterium
GGCCGCAACCGCGTGGCCGTCAGTCATTAACCGAGAGAAACAATTCTCTTTTCTGAAGGCCGCTCAAACAGGGAATTTGAAAGAATCTCGAACGGCCAATGCGTGTTATGATTCACACAATCTATTCTAAAGGAGCCACCATGTCCCGCCTAGCCATTATCACCGATACCGATTCCTCCCTGCCACTCGACCTGGCGCAGAAACACGGCATCGTTCAGGTCCCCATCATCATTCAGTTCGGCGAAGAATCATTCAAGGATGTATATGAAATTCACAATGACACGCTCTTTCCACGCATTGACCGGGAGGGAAAACTGCCCACGACCGCGGCGCCCGCGCCGGGTCAGTTTGCCGAGGCGTTCAAGTCTGCTTTCGCTGCCGGCGCCGAGGAAATCCTCTGCCTGGACATCAGCAGTGAGATGAGCGCCACCTATGCCTCCGCCCGTCAGGCCGCTGAGATGTTCCCCGGTAAACGGATCGAGGTGATGGATAGCCGCAGTCTGGCACTCGGACAGGGATATATGGCCATTGCGGCGGCGGAGGTCACGGCCCAGGGCGGAACTCTGGAAGAAGCCCGCGCGGCTGCAGAAGATATTCGCCAACGCACCTACCTTTTTGGCGCTTTGGCAACGCTGAAATATATTGCCATGAGCGGCCGCGTCAGCCACCTTGCTGCGGGGATGGCTGGTCTGCTGGACATTAAACCCATCCTGTCGCTCCAGAACGGCAAACTCTCTTTGCTGGAAAAAATCCGCACCCAGGGAAAGGCCTGGGCACGGGCGATCGAATTGAGCGTCGAAGCCGCTGGCGGGCGCGGCATCGAAAAGATGTGCATTTTGAATGTTAATTCTCAAGATGCCGCCCGCCAGTTCGAAGAGCAATTACGCGCTGCCCTGCCATGCCCCGACGAAATTCTCCACGCCGATATGAACCCCGGCCTGTCCGTCCACACCGGCGCCGGAACGTTGGCAGTGGTTTTTGTGGTGGCAAAGTAGCCTGCTTGTTGTTGGCAATTTGCAAAGAGTCAAAAAAAGAGATGCAGGTGCTGCGTCTCTTTTTTGCTGTCTGTGATCATGCCTTAGCCGGTTGTCAGTCGAATCAGCGTCTCTGGCACCCAGAAACTGCCATAGCCCAGCAGAAGCAGGGTGAGAGAGACAAGAAGAAGCAAAACGCCAAAGACAATGAGGACCCAATCGCGAGTCCGATACGGGAGTACCTCGAGCCATGTCCGCGGGCCGACGCCAAAGGCGCGCAAGTCCATCGCGTCAATGATGTCTTCTGATCCAATGATAGCGTGGATGGTAACTGGCACGAAGATGGGACCGAGTTTGCGCACCTGCTCGATGAGGCCGCCGCGAATCTTTTCCAGTTCGTAGCCGCGGGCGCGCTGGGCGTCCATCGTCAACTGGAAGTCGCGCCCGAAGGTGGGGATGAAGCGCATCGTCAGGTCCATGGCATAGGCAATCTTGTCGGGGAAGCCCAGCCCGCGGAACGTGACCCCATACAGCGCCGGATTGAGCGTGTAGGGGATGAGAATGGTCATGATGGCAATACTGAAGACGCGCGCCAGTTGACTGAGGGCAAAGAAAGAGCGCTCAACGCTGATGTTGAGGGTAGGCGTCCAGCCAAAGATGGAAAAAGATGCGCGGAAGGTGCGCAGGATGTGCTCTTCCTGGTAGGCTTCGATCCCGCCGCGGCCGGTCAGGAAGGTCAGAAACGCGTAGAAGAAAACAAAACCGATGATAAAAACGAAGGCGCGCCGCATTTCCTTCCAGGTCACGCCGGAGGTGAAAAGAACAAACAGGGAAGTAACAAAGAAAAAAGCCAGGAAACGCAGATCCCAGAAGAACAGCGTACAAACCAGGAAACAGGCGTAGAAAATAATCCAGGCGCGCGGGTTGAACCACTGGATAAGAGACTTGCGGGGACGGTATCGCCAGGTGACTAGCATAGGAAGATAGGAGAGAATAGAGAGTAGAGAAGAGAGAACAGAGAGTAGGGAAGAGAGAACAGGAAAAGGTAGAGAGTAGAGAACAGAGAAAAGAGAACAGAGAAAAGAGAAAAGAGAGAAGGAAAAAGGAAGGCGAGAAGAGAGGAGGAGTAGAGAGCCCAGAAAAGACTGCTCTCTACTCTCTTCTCTCTACTCTCTTCTCTCTCCTCTCTATCTTCTAACGCCCAGATTGCTTCTGGACAGCGGCGTAAGCAGCCACCAGCAGGGGGACGAGGATGGCGGCAAAGATCAGGTTCGGGCCAGCCGCAGGAAGGAACTCGCCGACAATGGCCGTGACTGGGGAGTACCCGTTGATCCAGATGTCGGAGATAGCGGCGAAACCAATGCCCAGGATGTTGCCAAGCATGCCCCAGGTCACCGCAGCAGCGATGTCGATATTCTTGCCAAATACAAAGCGCACGATAACCACGAGCACAAAACCGACTACAACGGAAATACCGGCCAGCAAAGAAACTGGCTGGTCAAACGGATAGACCACCTGATTCAATTCACCGCGATTCAGGAAATACAGGATTGTCGCAATCGCCGTCAGCACGCCGCCGGCAATGAGGACGCTGTCCAGGCTCTTTTTCTTGTCCGAGAAAAGCATGGGCAGGCCGGCGATGAAACCCACCAGGCCGTTGCCAATGCTCCATTGCGGATAGAGGCCGAAGCCGGTCAGGGCATCGCCGAACATGTTGCCGACCGCGCCGCTGAAGAAGCCCACAATGGGACCAAAGGCATAGCCAAAGAACATCGGAATGGCAATGGCCGGGCGCAGGGCCACCTGGCTGACCGAGGGAACAACAAACACAGTGCCATTGAACAGCCAGGAGAAGACCGCATAGAGCGCCGCCCCAATTGCCATCCAGACCACTTCACACTTCACGGGTGCCGACTTCCCAGGCCCTGCTATCCTTGGTGAAGAAATAGACTGCCAGGGCAATCAGCAAGCCGACAATGACAAACACAAAGCGCAAAACGGGATTATCACCCGTTTGGAAACGCTCTACACCGAGGACGTTTCCTACAAACCAGACCAGCACCAGGAAAATGGCCAGAACGACCACCAGGGCCAGGGTCACATTCAGAAGTTTTTTGTTCATGAGCACTCTCCTTTTTGCAAAAGATAGAAATCAGAAATTACAGGTGCGCCAGCGCTTCGGCACGCAAGAAACGTTGTGTACGCGGCCAGAGTTTGAGATTTTCGGCCAGCAAACTGGTGGGAACAACCCGGCAAGCCTCCAGGCGTTTGAAATCAGCCAGCACCTCTGCCGGAGCACCATCAGCCACAATCCGGCCTTCGGCCATCAATAAGACCCGGTTGGCATAAATCACCGCCAGGTCAACATCGTGCGTGATAAATAAAATGGCTTCGAAACCGGGCAATTGCAAGATGGCGTCCATGAAGTTCATGTAGTTGAAGTAATCCTGTCCAGCCGTCGGCTCATCCATCACCAGAATGCGAGAGCGCATCGCCAAAATAGCAGCAATGCTGACACGTTTCTGCTGCCCAAACGACAGCGCAAGTGGGGGATCTTGCTCTTTTTCCGACAAATTGACGATTTGTAGCGCCTCCTTTACCTCCTTTTCAATCTGGTCTTGAGGATGTTTCAGGTTCTTTGGCCCAAACGCCAATTCCTCGTGCACAGTGGGTGCGAAGAGCATGTGGCTTGGGCTTTGGAACACGTAGCCCAGGGTGCTGGCAATCTGGGCCACACTGGCTTCCTTCGTATCTCGCCCCTGCACCAGGACGCGCCCCGATTTGGGCTTGAGCAGGCCGATGGCATGCTTGACGAAAGTCGTCTTGCCCGCCCCGTTTGGCCCCAGGACGGCGATCACGTCGCCGCGCCGGATGTCCAGGTTAATTTCGTGCAAGACTTCGCGTTCGTCGTAACCAAAGGCGACATTTTCAAAGCGAACAAGCGGTTCGGTCTCGGACCCGACGCCTGCCGCCGTTGGAAGGATGTTCAACGCCGCCGGAGGCAGATCCTGGGCAGCGCGCGCCATGATGACCGGTGCTGGCAGTTTCACTTCGCGGTAATTGACCACTTCTCCCAGGCCCTCCACAGGCCCAAGGTAGCGAATTTGTCCCTCCGCCATGAACATCACCCGGTCGGGACGAATGCGCAGCACGTCCTCGACGCGGTGCTCGATCATCAGCACGGTCATTCCCTCATCGGCCAGGCGGCGCACCATATCCAGGGTTTCGAGGGCCGAGGCCGGGTCCAGGCTGGCAAGCGGTTCATCAAGCAGAAGGATGGACGGACGCATCGCCAGCACACCCGCCAGGGCCACTTTTTGTTTTTCCCCGCCCGAAAGGTTGAACGTCTCGCGGTCGCGCAGGTAGGAAATGTTGAGATACCTGAGCGCCTCGTCCACCCGGCTCAGAATTTCAGCGCGCGGCAAGCCCAGGTTTTCAAGGCCAAAGGCGACCTCGTGCAAGACTTTCGTGCCGAGGATTTGCCGCTCCGGGTCCTGCAGAACCGTGCCGACCATCTGGGAAATGCGCGACAGCGGCCAGCCAGAAGGGTCTTGCCCATACAAAAGAATTCGGCCCGACACCTCGCCCTTGTAGGAACGGGGAATCAGGCCGTTGATGGCGCGAATGAGTGTGGTCTTGCCGCAGCCGCTCGCGCCGGCGATAAGCAGAATTTCGCCTGCCTGCGCCTCAAAGGACAAATTCCGGATCGCCGGTTCCTGGCGGTCGCGGTAGCGAAAGGTGAGATTTTCGACGACAAGGGGAGAAATGGCTGCCATGGAAACTCGCAAAGAATAACACGCAATGTGGGGGAACGTTTCTATTCTACCGCAAGTAGGTCACGTTTGAAACGTGATTACTCTACCACAAGTAGGTCACGTTTAAAACGTGACCTACTCTCTACCGCAAATAGGTCACGTTTGAAACGTGATTACTTTGACAATGTCATCTTTTCGTATAGTTGTCATTGCGAGGAGCGTTTTTTGCGACGAAGCAATCTCCTTGCAAGCCAGGAGACTGCTTCGCTTTGCTCGCAGTGACAAAATGCGTAGAGTTTA
>DAOTZT010000429.1:0-1922 GCA_034434255.1 Anaerolineales bacterium
CGGCGCGGTTGGCGCCCATCGTCCAGGTGACCATGTTGGCAAAGAAGGTGTACAAAGCGCCAATCCCCAACACAATCACAGCAACGTTTCCAACCGGCGAATCGCCCAACACCGCCTGGAGGGTATCCACAATGCCAGAGACCAGGCCCAACTCTTCAAGCGGCAAGGCCAACAGCATCCCCACCGTAGCGAACAGGTAGAAGAAGGCAATCAGCGCGCCGGAGGTGATAATTGCCTGAGGAATGTCGCGAGCAGGGTTTTTCATCTCGTCGCCTGCGCCAGACATCAGTTCGAAGCCCAGGAAGTTGTACACAATGACCGGCAGGAAGGCCAGCCCGGCATCCCAGGTGGGCAGCATGGCCTGGAACGACAGGTCATTGGCAACGCCATTCCGCAGGGCAAACACAATCCCGCCGCCTCCCAGGACAAGAATGATAACCGCTTTGACGATCGCGCCTACATTCGGCACCCATTTGCCTACCTCCAGCGTGACGACGCCAACCAGCACGGTCACCCAGGTCATCACGATGCCAATGAAGATAATCCAGGGCAGGCTCATCTCAGGGAAGAACAACTGCGAGAAAACCCCTGCAAACAGCACATAGACCGAGGGCATCCACAAAGCGACGTTATCCAGTAATACCAGGTCGTGCGGGCGGCCCACTTCTCGCCAAAGGCACGCCGCACCCAGGCATAAATGCCGCCCTGCTCCGGGTAGGTAGAGCCCAATTCGGCGGTAATCAGCCCATAGGGGATGAAAAACAGAAACAGCGTGATGAGATACCAGGACACGCTGGATGCGCCAATGGACGCCGAAGCGCCCAGCGTATCCAGCACGATAATCGCGCAGATGGAAAAGAGCGTCATATCCACAGCGCGCAAAACTTTCTTGAAACCTTTGGAGTCAGATGGGGAACTCATATTTTTTCTCCTTGCTATGTGGCAAACACTCTCAAAGTACATCACTGCGAGCGAAGCGCATGTCCCAATGCGTAGCATGGGAAAAGCAGTCTCTCAGCCGGAAAGGGGATTGCTTACCCTTCGGGTACGCTTCGCGGTCGCCGCTCGCGGCGGCTTGCAATGACATCCTCGCAACAGAGCATTTTCTCCTTGTAAAGTCAATGCCAACCACAATCGTGTGGGAGGCTTTCACCCGATGCCAAATCCGGGACGATTGAGCAGCGCCTCGATTTGCCCTTTGTGATAGGCTTTCAGTTCTTCGGAGGGATGCTTCAGGCGCGGGTAGAGGAAATAAACCAAAAGACCCTTTTCGGTGTGCAGGCGGTTCTCCGATTGGTCGAAGATGATCGAGCGGGGATGGTCCATCACCTCGTCAGTGGCTTCCACGCCGCGCGAGGCGGGCAGGCAGTGCATGAACTTGCAGTGCGAGGGGGCTTTGTTGAACAGGTCGAGGTTGACCTGGTACTTGGGCATGAAAGCGGCGCGGCGTTCGGGAATCTGGTCTTCCTGGCCGACCCACCACCACAGGTCGGTGTAAATGAAATCGGCCTCGCGGACCGCCTCGACCGGGTCCTCTGTGACCGTGATCGTGCCGCCCGATTCCCGGCAATTGGCCTCCGCCCAGGCAATCCACTCGGCGGGCGCCTGGTATTTCTTCGGCGCGGCGTGGGTGAAGTGCATGCCCAGTTTGGTGCAGATGAGCATCAGCGAAGAGAGGACGTTGGTGGCGTCGCCGATGAAGGTCACATGCAGGTCTTCCAGGCGCTTGCCAGCAGGCATGTGTTCGAGCATGGTAGTCACATCGCAAACGACCTGGGTAGGATGGTTGTAATCGGTCAGGCCGTTGATGACTGGCACATCGGCGTGTTTGGCGAGTTCGGTCACGGTCTCGTGCTTGAGGGCGCGGCAGAAGATGGCGTCGCACATGCGCGAGAGGACTTTGGCGGTATCGTACATGGACT
>DAOTZT010000430.1:0-7736 GCA_034434255.1 Anaerolineales bacterium
TCTGGCCCTGCCGCGCCCACGCGAGGGTGGCGCTGGAATACTCCATGGGGGTAGGCAGGGGCCGCGCGGTGACCATGCCGACGTTGGGGAAGGCCTCGAAGAGCGCCAGGGAGGCCGAAAGCCAGCCGGGGCGGAAGAGAACGTCGCCATCGGCAAAGACGACGTATTCACCCTGGGCCGCGCCGAACATGAAGTTCCAGGCGCCGATCTTGCCGATGTTGGTATCTGAAAGGACGAGATACTGAATTTTGCCTTCGTCGGCAGCCTGTTTGAGGTAGGTGCGCACCTCGGCGCAGGAGTGATTGTCGAAGACCATCACATCGTAGGGATGTTCCGGCTCGCGGGTGGCGTTCAAACTTTCGATGACGGCTTTGAGCACGTCCAGGCTTTGCTCGTAGTAGCCAGCCAGGAAGGGGATGCAGTTGACCACCGTAACCGTGATGCTGGCCGGTTGGGCGACTTTTTCGACGAAACGGGCAGGGTTATGACCGACGCGTGGCATGTTATCTCCTCGGGCGGCTTTCGAGCGGGACCTGGAGCCGGCGCAGGCGCAGGGAGATTTCCCACGCCCAGCCGTGACCTTTGTCGTTGACGAAGAGGCGTTCCAGGCGGCGCAGGATGCGCACCAGTCTCAGTTGCGGGCGGCGGATGCGGCCATCCCACAGTTCGCGGTTTGTATCGAGGACGTTGTAGATACAGCGCCGACCGCCGGCCTTGGCAAGATTCGCTTTGGCGGCCTCCGAGCCATAGGGCGGTTTGTTGCCGGGTAGATGGCTGTAATCATGGTTCTGGTGCACGGCGATCACATCTGGCGAGGCGTCGATGGCCAGGCCGATTTTGGTGACGGCGTGATACACCATCCAGTTGTCCCAGGCGGGGCGGCCGATGGTGAAATCGGGGACTTCGGTGTAGAGGTGACGGGGGAAGATGAAGTAGTCAATGCCCCACGGCGTGTAAAACTGGCCGCGTCGGCGCACTTCCTGGCGCAGACGTGCTTCCCAGTCGCCGCTGAAGTCGAACGGCTCGGTCAAGTCAAGGTTCCAGCGCTGACCGATCAGCAGAAAATCTTTTGCCTGAGCGGCGGCATTGCGGGCGGCCTGGACAGCGTCGGACATTAAAATCATGTCGCCGTTGGCGTAGCACAGCATCGGGCTGTCGCTGTAGCGGTGACCGATCTCCATCACTGCGCTGACAAGGGGGATGCCCTTGGCATCGCGGGCCACTTCGGCCACGTGCTTCACGCCAAATTCGGCAGCGGCCTCGGGGATGCCGGGTTCGTCGCCGATGACGATGACTTCCACGTCCGGCAGGCGCGTCCAGGCAGAGAGGGCGTTGCGCTGGATGATGTTGATGTGCGGGTTGGTGAATGGCTTGGGGGCCGTGAAAATTGTCAGAAATGCCATGAGTACCTTGCAAGAAAGAAAACGTAGGTCACGCTTGCAGCGTGACAGCAGGTCATGCTTGCAGCGTGACAGCAGGTCATGCTTCCAGTGACAGTCACGCTATAAACGTGACCTACGAGTACTTCGTGCTAATCCGATTATTTTGTCATGCCAAGTTTCTTGGCGACTTGCTGTTCGATCCAGGGGTAAGTGCGGGCGAGGCCTTCTTCGAGCGAGATTTGCGGCTCCCAGCCCAGAACTTCGCGCAGGCGGGTGTTATCGGAGTTGCGGCCGCGCACGCCCATCGGACCTTCGATGTGCTTGATGGTGATTTTGATGCCGGCAATGTCGGCGATGATGTAGGCCAGTTCGTTGATGGTGACCATGCGGTCAGAGCCGAGGTTGAGCGGGAAGCGGTAGTCGGAGCGCATGAGGCGATAGATGCCTTCCAGCGTGTCGTCAATGTAGCAGAAGGAGCGCGTCTGCTCGCCGTCGCCCCACATTTCGATTTCGTGGTTGCCAGTCAGTTTGGCAACGGCAATCTTGCGGCACAGGGCAGCGGGGGCCTTTTCGCGGCCGCCTTCCCAGGTGCCTTCGGGGCCGAAGATGTTGTGGAAGCGGACGATGCGCGTCTCGAGGCCGTAATCCTCGCGGTAATGGGTGCACAGGCGCTCCATGATGAGTTTCTCCCAGCCGTAGGCGTCCTGTGGCTGGGCGGGGTAGGCGTCTTCCTCTTTCAAGGGGACGACGTTAGCGTCCATTTGCTTGTATTCCGGATAGACGCAGGCCGAGGAGGTGTAGAAATAGCGCTTGACGCCGTTGATGCGCGCTGCCTCGAGGGTGTGAATGTTGATGAGCGAGTTGTTGCGCAAGATTTCGGCGTGATGCGACGAGATGAAGCCCATTCCGCCCATGTCGGCGGCCAGGCCGTAGACCTCGTCAATGCCGCGCGTGGCTTGCAGACAGTTGTCCCACCGGCGCAGGTCGAGGATTTCGAACTCGTCAGCGTCCACTTCGCTGAATTCCGGGTACTTGATGTCCACGCCGCGCACCCAGTAACCTTTTTTCTTCAGGAAAGTGACCAGATGATGGCCAATAAAGCCCCCAGCACCGGTAACGAGAACTTTGGTTTGTGACATGTTTTTTTACTCCTTGTGTAGTTTGTTTTAGAATTGGCTGCGAAATGAGGCTCGCAGCAGGTGTAGGATGAATTCTGCTATACGGCTAATACAGAAGCCTTTCACGCTTCCAGGAAATGCCGCTCTTGAGCACAGCAGCGGGGTTGCCGCCGATGATGACGCCAGAGCCAAACGATTTGGTAACAACTGCCCCGGTCGCCACAACTGAATCGCGCCCGATGTGGACGCCCTTGAGAATGACAACGTGCGGCGCAATCCACACATGGTCTTCGATGACTACGTCAGCGGCGGGATTCAGCCGCTTGCCGGTAACGACATCTACCACCGAATGGCTGTCGCCGGTGCGGATGTCAATATCGTTGGCGAACATGCAGTCTTCACCGATGACCACCCGCGACCCTGGCTCGGTGACGGCGATTTGGACGTCCACCATGGTCGTGTTTGGCCCAACGTGCAATTGGCAGTCATGGTCTTCGAACCAGATCACGCCGCCGCGCGAGATACGGCAGTGGGCCCCGAATTCGATGCGGTGGCCGTCGCCGCGCACGTGGAAGCGAACGTTGTTGAACACGCTGCCAGGACCGATGACGATCGTGTTCTTGTTGCCGATGATGTCCAGTTCCACGTTGTTGAACGTGGCTCCTTGGGCCTGGAAGACGTTGTCCTTTCCTCGCACCGAGCGGCAAATGCCGCCGCGTTCTCCCAGCACCAGCCAGCGGATAAATTTAATGAGCAAAGAGCGTATGGCAGCCATGTGTTTTACCACCGTATCGGTTCTCCGGCCAGTTGCCGGAAGGTTTGCTCGAACTCGGCGCGGCCCTGCGGACTGAGCACATAGGCAAGCGGGTATTTTTCCAGGTCGGGGCCGATTTTTTCCAGATGCCAGGGAAAGGGCCGGGGGTACTCGCGGAAAAAGGCGTAAGCGTAGTTCCAGGCCTGTTCCACCTGCTCCGGCGTCAGCCGCGCCGGGATGTTCTGGATGGCCATGTCCAGTTTGGCGAAGTACTCCTCCCACGAATCGGCCTCCAGGGTGAAGCCTTTGCCGCGGTAATGCGCCCGTCCGCTGACCAGCACCGGCAGGCCGCGCGTCGCCATTTCGAGACCGGCAGTCGTCGTATAGACCAGCGCCAGATCGGCGATGTCCATCAGGTCGTAGGTGTTGACTTTTTCTCTCGGCCCAATCAGGTGGATGTGCGGCGGCAGATCGGGCAGGACCTGGCGGATGAGTTCGGCCACCGACGGGCCGACCGTCCACGTCTCGGCGGGGTGGATGCGCACCACTACCTGGACCTCGGGCCTGCTCGCCAGGTACACCAGGACGCGTTGCAGCCACTCGCTCATCGAGGCGCTGAAGACCGCCAGGCCGAGGGTCGCCGAATCGCCCAGGACGTTGGTTGGGAGCAGAAGGATGGGCCGGGCGTCCAGGCCGAGGGCAGCGCGGATTTTCTCCCCGCCCTCGCGGGAGGCTTTTTGCCACAGGTGGGCAAATTGCTCGCCTGGGGTCAGTCCCTGCCGCCCGGCGAGAAATTCTTCCAGTTCGCTGCGTTGAGCAGGGGTCAGGATGCGGCCTTTGCGCGCTTGCCAGAGTTCATCGGTGATGTGGTGGATGACGAGCCGGTTCTGGCCAATCCACAGGCGGCGGTTGTGTTCGCCGAATTCGTAGGTCACGGCCGGGATGCCGAGGAAGCGGGCGGTTTCATAGACGGCGGCGTATTCTTGAATCATGCCATTTGGCACGATGACCACGTCCGGGCGGTTTTTCTGGAACCAGGTCAACGCCAGGCGGGCGGCGGTGCGATTACGGGCGGCGCGCAGGTGGTAAATCGGTTCGTCGCCGGTCACGTCTTCGCGCTGGAGGGTGTATTGCGTGTCGAAGACGGTGATCCGCCGAATGGCCTCAGCCAGCGGCTGGGGTAGAGCGGGAGCAGGTTTCAGGTTCAGGAACGAGACGGGGGTCAGGTGCGGGCGGAGTTGTTCGAGCAGGTGGCGAGCGTAGAGGTTTTGCAGGCGCAGGTCGAAGCGCTTTAGCGGTCGGTTGTAGTTGCTGTAGGGCAGGTAGCCGAGGGTCACGTCGTAGCCCAGGCCGCGCAGTACCAGGCCGCACAAGGCGGTGTGAACAATCCAGTAGTGCCAGGAGGCAAATAACAAGACTTTTTTGCCGTTGCGGGGAGCGTCGGCGTAGGGCCTCATCTCTTCAAGAAGGCGTGGAGTGTGGGTTTCGAGCACCTTCAGGCGAAAGCGGCTGTCAAGACGGCCGTCGCGGTGGTGCAAGGCCCAGTCGAGTTCGGCGGTGAGGGGCAGGACGCCGAGGAGGTCTTTGAGCAGGGTCTTGGGATTCATTGTTGCTCGATCTCCCAGTCAAAGCGCGGACGCAGGACGCCTGGCCGTGGCTCGGGCCACTGCATGCCAGGCGCGCCGGAAGTCTCGACGTTGAAATTGAGGGCCTGCTCGTCCATGAAATAGCGGCGGACGCGGTAGGTGCTGGCGTTGACGCCGAGGGTGTAGCGCCCGCCGTTGAGCAGGTCGGCGGGAACGGTGCAGCGGCTGATGTAACGTCCGGCCGGGCGGGTGGCGTATCGCTCGAAGCGCTGCTGGTCGTCGGTGTCGAAGGAGGTCAGCACCTGGTCGCCGCGGGCGGTGGTCAGGTACACGCCGACGCGCAGGCCGACGATGGGGGCGGTCAGTTCGTATTCCATCTCGATGAAAAACGGTTCCACCGAGCGGACGGTTTCGACGACTGCCCCTTTCTGATCGCGCAGGCGCAGGGCGATGGGGCGGAAGGGGACTGCCTCCGCCGGGATTTCGTCGGGCTGCCACAGACGTTCGCCGGCGCGGGCGTTGCCGGCAGAGAGGTAGGCGTCCACGATTTCAGCGGAGGGGCCGCGCAGTTTCAGGCGGCCCTGTTCGAGCAGAATGGCCTCCTGCGTCAGGCGCAGGACGGCGCTCATGTTGTGGCTGACGAACAGCACCGTGCGGCCCTGCTGGGCCACGTCGCCCATCTTGCCGATGCATTTCTTCTGGAATTCGGCATCGCCGACGGCCAGCACTTCGTCCACCACCAGGATTTCAGGTTCGAGATGGGCGGCCACGGCAAAGGCCAGGCGCAGGTACATGCCAGACGAGTAGCGTTTGACGGGGGTGTCAATGAAGCGCTCTACTTCCGAGAAGGCGACGATTTCGTCGAATTTGCGCTCGATTTCGGCCCGCTTCATCCCCAGGATGGCGCCGTTGAGGTAGATGTTTTCACGCCCGGTCAGTTCGGGGTGGAAGCCGGTGCCGACTTCCAGCAGGGAGCCGACCCGCCCGCGCAGGGTCACAGAACCGGTGGTCGGTTCGGTGATGCGCGAGAGAATTTTCAAAAGGGTGCTTTTGCCGGCGCCGTTGCGTCCGATGATGCCCAGTACCTGTCCCTCTTCGACGCTGAAGGAGACATCCTGCAAGGCCCACAGGGTATCGGCGCCATCGGCTTTGGGAGGCTGGGCGCGGCGCAGGGCGCGCAGCGGCGCGCTGAAGGCGTTGCTGACTTTTTCGCTCAGGGTCTGGTATTTTTGCGGCGCCAGCCCAAGGCGATACCGTTTTCCGAGATGTTCGACTTGAATGACAGTTGTCATTAAATTGTGTCCGCAAATGTTTTTTCCATCCGGCGGAAGTAGAACAGGCCGGAGAGGAAGACCAGGAATGCGATGCCGGCAGAGAGGAACATGCCCGCATCGGGACCGGTGGGCGTGCCCAAAATGGCCCAGCGGAAGCCGTTCAGCACGCCGGCCATGGGGTTGAGCACGTACACGAGCCGCCACTTTTCCGGTACGAGCGTGGTGGAATAGACGACCGGCGAGAGAATGCGCCAGAACTCAGCCAGGAAGGGCAACACATAGCCCACGTCGCGGTACTGTACGTAGAGCGCCGAAAGCCACAGCGAAACGCCCAGGGCGGTGATGAGCGCCAGGAGCAGGAACAGGGGCAGGGTCAGCAGGGCGGGCGTGAAGGCCATTTGCATCTCGCCGCTGAAGGCGTAGTAGGCCATAATCCCCACCAGGACGAGACAGCCGATGAGAAAGTCCACCACCCCGGCCAGGATGGACGAAAGCGGTAAGATCAGGCGGGGGAAGTAGATTCTGGTCACCATGTTCTGGTGGGTCACCAGAGAGCGGCTGGCCATGTTGAGGGCTTTGGCAAACAACCCCCACGGCAACAAGCCGACGAAGTAGAACACCGGCGCGGGGACGTTATCGGTCGGCACTTTGGCCAGTTCGCCGAAGAAGATGGTGAAGACCACCATCGTCAGGAACGGTTCGAGGATGGCCCACCCCACGCCCAGGACGGTTTGTTTGTAGCGCACCTTCAGGTCGCGCCAGGTCATGAAGTAAATCAACTCACGAAAGCGCCACAGGTCGCGCAGGTTGAGGGCCGCCCAGTTTTTGGTGGGGCGGATGACGACCACATCGGGGTCGGTCTTGAGACGGGCGGAAAGGGCCATCGGTTAAGCCTCGCTTTCGGGGGGCGGGTCGAGGCGGACCGTCAGCCCGGTGACCACCAAAACGGGATAGCGCCCCTCTGAGACAATTTCCACGCCCTGCTCGAGGCAGGTGAGACGGCAAATATCGGCCACATCGCCCTCCCCCTGCAGACGGACGCGGGTGAAGCCGGCCTCGCGTACCTGCTGGAGGTATTCCTTCACCCGCTGGCGCACGCGGCGATAGAGCAGGAACTGCTGTTCGATGTAGTCCATTGTCAGGCGGGCGCGCAGGGCGATTCCTTCGGGGGTGATGATGTAACGCAATTTCTTGCGTTCGGCGCGCTTGATTTTGACGTAGCCTTTCTGAATAAGGCGTTTGAGGTGCCAGTTGACCGTGCCAACGGCCACGTCAAGTTGGGTCGCCAGGGAGGCTTGTGTCACGTCCGGGTCCTTTTCGATTTGTTCGAGCAGGGCCAGGTCGCGGGCCAGTTCGGGGGAGGGATGAGTGGTATCAGGGAGCATCTTTCAACCGTTTCAAGTCGGCTTCGACCATCATTTCGACCAGTTGTTCGAAGGTCACTTTGGGCGACCAGCCGAGTTTCTGGCGGGCTTTGGAGCAATCAGCGACCAACAGGTCCACGTCGGCCGGGCGCATAAAGCGCGGGTCCTGGCGGACGTAATCGTGGTAGTCCAGACCGACGTAGCGGAAGGCTACTTCACAGAACTCGCGCACCGAATGCGCCACGCCGGTACCGATGA
>DAOTZT010000431.1:0-5352 GCA_034434255.1 Anaerolineales bacterium
TGGGAAAAGATTTGCCATTCCTGTTTCTTCGTGATCTTGGTAGTTGGCAAGTCTTTGCAACGGGGTCGTCAAAATAATCTTGTTGCTGTTCGGATAAAGCGGCCGTGCCAAAACAATCAAGGCGTAGAGGAAGGTGTTGGAGTAAGTGTCGATTCCGCTGGCGGCCAGGGAAGGACACGAAACCAGGTGTAACCGTGCTTTTCTACGGAATAGATGCGCGCATTCGATGGCCTGGTACAGCCAGGCTCATCAACAATCTCTACCGAGAAGATGCCCACGTTCTGTTTTACTGGAGGAAGCGGCATGGGCGGTGGATGGCCGATGGCCTCGAAAACCAGTTTCCCGTCTCGGCAAACCCATGCCTCAATCAGATAGCCGCGATAGTCGTCTTCGGTCATCCAGACCGCTTCCCAAAAGACGGTCACGATATTTCCGTTACGCACCGTATTGACGTTGGTGGGAGGCAAATAAAGGGTCGAGCCAGGCAAACCCATCCAGTATTCTGGTACATCGCTGACTTTACCAGAGAGAAATTTGACCCGCTCCGTTTGAATCCAGCAACCGTTGGAATCGGGGTCGTTAGCGGCTTTGACGAATAGCCAGGTACCATCCTGGTTGCGACCGATGACGCGCATCCACACGGTAGCATTCAGCCCATACTTGAAAAGGTAATCAGTATCCGGCCCATAATAACACGCTGAATGTTCGAGTATTGATACTTTTGGGGGCGTCCATGTGGGAGTGGAGGAAGGTAGGCGGGTGGCAGTGGGAGAGAGCGAAGGCGTGGGAGTATAGTCCGGTGTGATGGTAGGGGTGAGGGTGATCACAACTTCGACCAGTCGGGTGACTTCTACTGTGACTGGGCGCGTCACTTCTACAGTCTTAACTACCGTTCTTACCTCAGGCGACACAACAGAGGAAGAAGCACATGCAGCGAGAAGAGTCGTCAGAATGCTAATCAGGATGGAAAAATGGAGCCTGCTCATAAGCAAACCGAAAGCGTTTCTTCTTTTGATGCATCACTGAGGCATTTTGGCCTGCCTGTTGAGGCCTTGCCAGACAAGACGATAAAGCCAGGCCGGCTTACGCTGGGGAGGAGTTGCCACGACCTTTTCGAACCAATGTGCTTCGGCACGGTGAGCCTCTTGAAAACAATGCTGCGACCACGCCTGCCGTTCCTGGTAGAAATGAGCGGTTTACTCTGGCAGAAATGAGCGGTTTACTGATACACAATTGGCTCGACGCGCACGTTCGCTTCCCCCACGACGTCGCGAAGGGCACGCAGTAACTCCTCGCAGACGCCGGTGGTGTCGTTGGGGAAGTCAATCAGGTAGCCCTTGCCGTTTTCGAAGATTTGGAACTGGAACCGGTCACGGCCAGGGTAGGAAATCAGTTTGCCGTGCAAGCGCTGAATGCGGCGGATGTCGCGGTCGGCATCTCCGCTTGGCCGCAGGGTGACCGTAATCATGTGCGGCAGGTGTTTCTCCCCTGGGATGTTGTGCCGGATGGGCGGCATTTTCAGCAGCGGCGGGGGGACGCTGGTGATCGGGCGGTTTACCCACTCTTCTGTTTGCCCCACGTTGAGGGAGAGGAGGTTACTCGCTCCAGGTCCTTCGATGCTGTCAGGGACAGGGGGCAATTCCTCCGGCAGGTCCACCTCGTGGGGAATCAAGTCGGGGAGGTCGAAGCCGGAAGCAGGAGCAGAGAGATCGGATGCCGGAAGATAGGCTTCGGCGTAGGTTTCCCAGTCGGGCGGATCTTCGGGTGGAGGCGGTTCGCTGACCTGGGGCCGGCGCGCCGGTCCGGGGCGGGCGGGGGCGGGCTGGGAATAGGCCGGGCGCGGTTCGCTGACCTGCCGCGGCGGGGTCGCGACCGGTTTGACGGGAGCCGGGGCGCGGTCTGGCGCCGCCGCGGGCGGCTGGAGCGGAATCTGCGCCGCTTCGGTCACTTTGATTTGGGTGCGGATGGCGTCCACCAGCACTTTGGGCGGAGTGGAGCGGGCATCTACCTTTCCCTCTGCCGCAATGACACCGCCTACTTCGAGCGCAAATTGATGTTGTTCCCAAACTTTGGGGAAGAGGACGAGTTCGATGATGCCGTTCAGGTCTTCGATGGTGACCCAGGCCATCATTTTGCCGGTTTTGGTCTGATGCGGGCGGATGGAGGTGATCATGCCGGCAACGCGCGTTTTTTCTTCGTGGGCGGCTTCGCCGAGGGTGACGGCGTCGTGGGTGATGACGCGGCGAATTTCGTCCATGTAGGCAGCGAGGGGGTGTTCGGAGACGTACATCCCCATCAGTTCGCGTTCCCAGTTGAGCTTTTGGCGGCGGTCGGCTTCGGGGACGAGCGGCAGGCGGATGGTCTCGATGACGCCGGTGTGGGCGCCGAAGAGGGAGAGTTGCCCGGCCTGTTCAGCGCGGAAGTGTGAGGCGCTGACGGCAATGATCTGGTCGAGGCCTTCGAGCATGGCCGCCCGCGAGCCGAACTGGTCGAGGGCGCCGACTTTGATCAGGCATTCAAGGGCGCGTTTGCCTACGGCGCGCAGGTCCACGCGGCTGGCAAAGTCGTTCAGGTCGCGGAAGGGGCCGCCTTTGGCGCGGGCCTGGACGATGAGTTCGACCGAGGCCTGCCCCACGTTTTTGATGGCGCCCAACCCGAAGCGGATTTTGGCTTTGCCGTCCTGGTCTTCGATGCGAAAGTCCCAGTCGCTGGCGTTGACATCGGGAGGGAGGATTTCCACGCCCATCTGACGGGCATCGTTGACGTAGAGGGCCACTTTTTCTGTCTCGTGTTTTGAGACGGTGAGGAGGGCCGTCATGTATTCGGCGGGGTAGTGGCGTTTGAGGAAGGCGGTCTGGACGGCGAGGAGACCGTAGTCGGCAGCGTGCGAGCGGTTGAAGCCGTAGCGAGCGAATTCTTCCCAGTCGGCGAAGATGGCTTCGGCGGTCTCGCGCGGGATGCCTTTTGCAACAGCACCGGCGACAAATTTGGCGTGATGTTTCTCGATTTCTTCTTTTTTCTTTTTGGAGATGGCTTTGCGCAGATCATCGGACTCGGAGGGGGTGTACCCGGCCAGTTCGACGGCGGCGCGCATGATTTGTTCCTGGTAGATGGGAATGCCGTAGGTGTCGCTGAAGATGGGTTCGAGGGCCGGGTGGCGGTACTCAACCGGCGCTTCGCCGTGCATGCGGCTGATGTAGTCGGGGATGAAGTCCATGGGGCCGGGGCGGAAGAGGGCGACCATGGCGATCACGTGCTCGAGGGTGGTCGGTTTCATCTGCACCAGCCATTTGGTCATGCCGCTGCCTTCTAGTTGGAAGACGCCCAGGGTGTTGCCGTTGCCGAGAAATTTGTAGGTTTCGGGGTCGTCGGTGGGGATGTTGTCCAGGTGGTATTCGATGCCGTGACGCTGTTTGATCAGCGAGCAGGCTTTTTCCATCACCGTCAGGGTGGCCAGGCCCAGGAAATCCACTTTGAGCATCTTGAGTTTTTCAAGGATGCCCATTTCGAACTGGGTGATGGTCTTGATGGGGGTTTCTTCGGATTCGTTGGTCGGGCGGGCAAGCGGCAGGTATTCGATGAGCGGCTTGTCGGAGATGACCACGCCGGCAGCGTGCGTACCGGCGCTGCGTACCACGCCTTCCATTTGGGAGGCGGTGTCAATCAGTTCGCGCAGGTGGGGGAATTGCTCGTAGGCGGCTTTCAGGTCGGGGACTTTTTCGAGGGCTTCGCGCAGGGTGACCGGTTTGCCGGGGATATTGGGCACCATCTTGGCAATGCGGTCCACCTCGGGCAGGGGGATGTCCATCACGCGGCCTACGTCGCGCAGGGCAGCGCGGGCGCCCATGGTGCCAAAGGTGATGATTTGGGCCACTTTGTTGTGCCCGTATTTCTGGACGGCGTATTCGAGCATTTCGGCCCGCCGGTCGTCCGGAAAGTCCAGGTCAATATCGGGCATGGAAACGCGCCCGGGGTTGAGGAAGCGCTCGAAGAGCAGTTGGTGTTTGAGCGGGTCAATCAGGGTGATGAAGAGGGTATAGGCGACGATGGAACCGGCCCCGGAGCCGCGCGTGTTGTACCAGATGCCCCGTTCGCGGGCGTGTCGGCACAGGTCCCAGACGATGAGGAAGTAGGCGTCGAACCCCATCCGATGGATGACGCCCAGTTCGTATTCAAGGCGGGTTTGGACCTCGGGACTGCTGGCGCGTTCTCCGTAGCGTTTGCGCGCTCCTTCCTGGCACAGGTGGCGCAGGTAGGTCTCTGCTGTGAAGCCCTCGGGGACGGTGAATTGCGGCAGGCGGTATTCCTTTACGCTCAGGTCCACATTGCAGCGCTCGGCAATCAGCAGGGTGTTTTCGATGGCGCCAGGCACTTCGCCAAACATGGCGGCCATTTCCTGGGGCGAGCGCAAATAGAATTCTTCCGGCTCGTAACGCATCCGGTCGGGGTCGGAGAGCAGTTTGCCGGTCTGGACGGCGAGGAGGATGTCCTGCAAGCGCCAGTCCTCGCGGTCCACGTAGTGGACGTCGTTGGTGGCGATGAAGCGGGCGTTGTAGCGCGGCGCCAGTTCAAGCAGGCGGCGGTTGACCTCGCTCAGTTCAGGGATGTTGTGTTCCTGTAACTCAAAAAAGAAGTTCTCTGGCCCGAAGACGTCGTAGTACCAGTCGAGGGTGCGACGGGCTTTTTCGATTTGCCCCTGTTGCAGCAGGCGCGGCACCTCGGCAGAGAGACAGCCGGAGGTACAAATCAGCCCCTCGGCGTGACAGGCGAGGAAGTCTTTGTCAATGCGGGGGTAGTAATAGAATCCCTCTGTCTGGGCGGCAGAGACGATTTTGAGCAGGTTCTGGTAGCCGGTCTGGTTTTCGGCCAGCAGCAGGAGATGGGTGGACTTTTTGTCCTCCTGCGGGTCGCGTTCCTGCATTGTGCGGGCCGCCAGATAGGCCTCCACGCCGATGATGGGCTTGATGCCGGCTTCTTTGGCGCGTTCGTAGAACTCGATGACGCCGTACATTGCCCCGTGGTCGGTGATGGCCAGCGAGGTCATCCCCAGTTCTTTGGCGCGCGTCACCAACTTCTTGATGTTCGAGAAGCCGTCAAGCAGGGAGTATTCGGTGTGGACGTGGAGGTGGGTGAAGGACATGGCAGGAGTACGAGAGAATTATAGCACGTATGTTTTGTTAAAAACGCTCGCCTGCCAAAAGGCTTTTCACCATGAAGGCCACCCGGTACACGAAGGCGAAAGACGGATTGCACGAATTTTTGTGGGAAATCAGAGGGCGTTCGGCAATTCGTTTTATTAGCCACAGATGAACACCGATGAAAATTTGCTCGATAAAAAAATTTGCATATCAG
>DAOTZT010000432.1:0-7479 GCA_034434255.1 Anaerolineales bacterium
GGACACGAAGTACACAAAGGATTTCTGAAAGGCTCAATTGAGAATCTTGAATTCCGGCGCACAATTGTTTGAAAAAAACTTCGTGCTCCTTTGTGCCCTTTGTGGTAAAAAAGGTTTTTGCAGTGGACTCACAGATCAAATATCCAGTCAATCAGTGTAATCGGTGATGCACAATGCCGATTCAAGAGATCCATTTTGCACTATGCCTGTTTCCTCTGCCGCAACTCAAACCCTCGACCGGTTGTCCATTCCCTACCGTGTCTTCGAACATCCCGCCCCACCTGCTTCGCTGGAACAGGCCGCTGCCGAGCGAGGGCAAAGGCCTGAGCAAGTCGTGCGAAGCATTCTCTTTCGGCACAAACACGAATACTACGTGATGGTGTTGATTGCCGGACCGGGACAAGTGGACTGGAAGCGCGTCCGCGCCTACCTGGGCGTTTCCCGCCTTTCGATGGCGACCGAGTCCGAGGTCCGCGCCGTGACGGGGTACGAGATCGGGACAGTCAACCCGCTGGGGCTGGCGCAACCGGTGCGGATCCTCGCCGATGAGAGCGTCTTCCGCTACGAAGAAATCTCCATCGGGTCAGGAGTGCGCGGAACAGCGATCCTGCTCAAGTCGAAGGATTTGAAAACGGCCCTGGGAAACGTGGAAATCGGGGATTTTGCAGCCTGAAACGTCACCTGCCGGCCACTTTGACCATTTTCAGCAAGCGCGCCCCTGCCAGCAAGAAGATTGCATCCCCGAATGACATCCTTGCGACAGAACAACGATAAGGCAGAAAAAGGGCTGAGTCAAAGGTTAGGTATAATTGCCGTGGAGGAAAAATGCCCACTCCCACGCTGACCATTCTT
Source organism: Anaerolineales bacterium (assembly GCA_034434255.1). Taxonomy (GTDB): domain Bacteria; phylum Chloroflexota; class Anaerolineae; order Anaerolineales; family Villigracilaceae; genus UBA877. Next base: position 853 of record DAOTZT010000432.1, read on the forward strand.
GAACACCTTTTTACCATCCACCGCTTCGCGGCGGATGCGTCCATCCCGAAAGAAGTGACCAAAGCCGACTTCTTCGCCGTCACCCGCACTGGCGACGAACTATCGGTGGTCGCTCCGGCAGAGATCGAACTAAAGAGCGAACAAAGTGACAGCGACTGGGCCTGCATCCAGGTCAACGGGCCGTTGAAACTGTCCCAGGTGGGCCGTTTGCCGACCTGTCGGCGGCGCTGGCCAAAGCACAGGTCAGCATTTTCGCCATCTCCACCTTCGATACCGACTACCTGCTGGTCAAGGCAGAGCAACTGGAGCAAGCCAGGGCCGCCCTGGAGGCTGCCGGCTACAAATTCCGCCGACCGCGCAAACAGGCGGTAGAAGAACCCAAGTCGCTGGCTGTCTTCCTCAAGCAGCAGGCGCCGGTCATCCAGAAGTTGCTGATGGAAAAGGTCGGCGCGGCGGCAATCGCTGCCCTGAAAAGCGATGAAGCCTGGGCAGTTGCCCTGGGGAGCGTGTACGAATTCCTGCCAACCGCCATGCGGCTGATCGTACCGCGCGACACCTTTGTCAACTTCTTCGTCCGCAACCGGAGCCTGATCCTGCCCGCCAGCCTGAAACCGACCCCGGCTGAGACGCGGCCCAAACCCGTCTCTGCCACCCGCGCCGCTGCCGAAACAGTCAGCAAGGCCGGCAAAACGGTCAAATCTACCACCAAGAGGACAAAATGAGCGAACCCAAGCCCGAAGAGAAAAAAGCCGAAGAAAAGAAGCCCGAGCCGAAAGACAATCTCGTCGAGACCAAACACAAGGTGGTCATGGACGGGCAGGAAATTGCCTACACCGTCATCGCCGGGACGATGGTGCTGAAGGAGGAAACAGCCGATCGCGAGAAAGAGTCCGAGGGAGAAAAGCCCAAAGCATCGTTCTTCTTCGTCGCCTACCTCCGCGACGGCGTGGAGGACGTGTCGAAACGGCCGCTGACCTTCTCCTTCAACGGCGGACCAGGCTCCTCGTCCGTGTGGCTGCACCTCGGTCTGCTCGGACCCCGGCGCGTGGTCATGGGCGACGCCGGTTCCCTCGTCCCTCCGCCCTACGGGCTAACCGACAACGAGTTCTCCCTGCTCGACACCACCGACCTCGTTTTCATTGACCCGGTCAGCACCGGCTATTCGCGGCCGGTTGAAGGGCAAAAAGCCAAAGAATTCCACGATTTCAAGAAAGACATCGAGTCGGTGGGCGACTTCATCCGCCTGTTCACCACCCGCTACGGGCGCTGGCTCTCACCCAAGTTCATCATCGGTGAATCCTACGGCACCACCCGCGCCGCCGGTCTTTCTGGCTACCTGCAAGAACGGCACGGCCTCTACCTGAACGGCCTGATGCTGGTCTCGGCCGTGCTAGACTTCAGCACCCTGGAATTCGAGCCGGGCAACGACCTCCCGTATATTCTCTTCCTGCCCACCTATGCCGCCACGGCCCACTATCACGGCAAAGTGCGCACCCGCAAGCCGCTCAAAGCCTTCCTGGCGGAGGTGGAGAAATTCGCCTTTGGCGAGTATGCAAACGCCCTGTCCAAAGGCACGCTGCTCAGCAAACGCCAGCAGACGCTGATTGCCGGAAAACTGGCGCGTTACACCGGCCTCAGCCGCGCCTATATCGAGCAGACCAACCTGCGCCCGGTCATCTACCGCTTCTGCAAAGAACTGCTGCGCGACCGCCGCCGCACCGTTGGCCGCCTCGACAGCCGCTTCCTCGGCATGGACCGCGACGCCGCCGGCGAATTCTGCGAATCCGACCCCAGCCTCGACGCTATTCTCGGCCCCTACACCGCCGCCCTGTACGACTACGTCCGGCGCGAACTCAAGTTCGAATCCGACCTCCCCTACGAAATCCTCAACCCAAAGGTCTGGCCGTGGTCTTACGCCGACCACCAAAACCGCTACGTCAACGTCGCCGAGACCCTGCGGCATGCCATGTGCATCAACCCCTATCTCAAAGTGCATGTCGCCAATGGCTACTACGACCTGGCCACGCCCTACTTCGCCACCGAATACACCTTCAACCGCATTGGCCTGGAACCGGAACTGCGCGGCAATATCAGCATGAGTTACTACGAGGCGGGGCACATGATGTACATCCACCTGCCATCCCTCCAACGGCTGAAAGAGACCTTGAAACAATTCATCTGGAGTGCATCAAATGTTCAATAAAAGCAAAAAACTCATGTCCCTTCTCCTGTTTGCTTGCTTCACTGTGCTGCTTGCTGCCTGTGGTCCCTCCCCCGAAGCGCAGGCTACCCAAACAGCCACGGCCCGCACAGCCACAGCCGCCGCCTGGACGCGTACCTTCACCGCAACCAACACCTTCACCGCCACCCGCACCTTTACCGCTACGTCCACCTTTACCCCCAGCATCACCTCCACACCGACCATCACCGATACCCCCACCATCACCTTCACCCCCACCTTCAACTTCCCAAAAGTGCGCGTCAACGTCGCCAACCTGTCCTGCCGCTACGGACCATCTGTAGCCTATCTCCATGCACGCGACCTGCACGAAGGCGACACCGGCGTTGTGTGGGGACGCCACGCTAACAGCATCTGGCTCTACGTGAAGATGGATAACCAGCCTATCCCCTGTTGGGTTCACCCCTTCTACCTGGACATCGAAGGTGATATTACCAAAATGATGTACCAGGAAGTCAACCTGCCCATCACCAACGCCCTCTACGGCCCGCCGCAATGGGTCGAAGCCGAGCGCGACGGCAACACCGTCACCGTCACCTGGCAAGAAGTCTGGATGACCGAAGACGACGACCGCGGCTACTTCCTCGACGTGTGGGTCTGCCAGGGCGGAAAACTCGTCTGGATGCCCACCTCCACCCCCAACCAATACCAGACCACCGTCACCTTCCTGGATGAACCCGGTTGTGCCCAACCCTCCGGCGGGAAACTCTACACCGTCGAAAAGCATGGCTACACCTCGCCAGTCACCATCCCGTGGCCGCCGCATGAGGCCCCGCCCCCCGAAGCCTCCCCCACCCCCCAGCAATGACGAGGACACATGACCATCATTCAAGAAAAAGTCCAGCAAGCCATTCAGATTCTGCAGGAAAAGAAAATTGACCTGTGGATGACCTTCGTGCGCGAAACCAGCGCCGTCCCCGACCCCGTCCTGCCGCTCATCTACGGCGCGACGCTCACCTGGACCTCGGCCCTGCTCATCACTTCCTCCGGTCGGCGGATTGCCATCGTTGGACGCTACGAGACCGAGACTGCCAAACGGACCGGCGCCTATGACGAAGTCATCGGCTACGACCAGTCCATTCAACCCGACCTGTTGCGGACCCTCGACCTGCTCGCCCCGCGGCAGATTGCCGTCAACACCTCGACCAGCGACCCCGCCGCCGACGGCCTGACCCACGGCATGTACGAGGTCCTGACCGGTTACCTGGCCGGCACCCCCCACGCCGGCAAACTGATCTCCGCCGAGCCAGTCATCGCCGCCTTGCGCGGTCGCAAGACCCCCACCGAGGTGGAACGCATTCAGGCTGCCATTGACACCACCGAAGAAATCTACCGCCGCACCTTCCAGTACATGCGCCCTGGCCAGACCGAGCGCGAACTCGCCGACTTCATGCACCGCCAAATGGCCGAAATGAACGTCACCGAAGCCTGGGATTACGACCACTGCCCGGCGGTCAATTCCGGTCCCGAGTCCCCGGTTGGGCATGCCGCGCCGACCGACATCCTGCTCCAGCGCGGCCACCTCGTCCACTTCAACTTCGGCGTCCGGCAGCAGGACTACTGCTCCGACATCCAGCGCATGGTCTATCTGCTGCGGCCGGGTGAGAAAAACCCGCCCGACGAAGTGCGCCGGGGCTTCGAGACCATCGTGCGCGCCATCCACGAAACAGCGCGTCAGTTGCGCCCCGGCATGAAGGGGGCAGAGGCCGACGCCATCGCCCGCAGCATTGTCACCGCTGCCGGTTACCCTGAGTACCAGTACGCCACCGGTCACCAGTTGGGGCGCAATGCCCACGACGGCGGCGCCCTGCTCGGCCCGCGCTGGGAGCGGTATGGCAACGCTCCCGACCTGCTCGTCGAGGCCGGGCAGGTCTATACCCTCGAGCCGGGGCTGATGGTCCCAGGGTACGGCTATGTGGGCCTGGAGGAAGATGTCCTCGTTACCCCCAACGGCGCCCGGTTCCTGAGCCAACCCCAGACCGAGTTAATCGTGATTTAGCCAATTTTCCCCGTGGAGGAAGTTTGCTGTATGAAATCTTACCGCAAAGAACTGTGGTTCAACATTCCCACCCGGCGGGCCTTTGTCAACATCACGCCAGAGGTAGAGAAAGCGCTGGCCGAAAGCGGCATCCGCGAAGGGCTGTGCCTGGTAAATGCCATGCACATCACCGCCTCGGTCTTCATCAATGACGACGAATCGGGCCTGCACCATGACTACGAAGAGTGGCTGGAGGAATTGGCTCCGCACGAACCGGTGAGCAAATACTGGCACAATCGCACCGGCGAAGATAACGCCGACGCCCACCTCAAGCGCCAGGTCATGGGACGCGAGGTCGTGGTAGCAGTGACCAACGGGCATCTGGACTTCGGCCCTTGGGAGCAAATTTTCTACGGGGAGTTCGACGGTCGGCGACGCAAACGCGTCCTCATCAAAATCATCGGCGAGTAGAGGCGCCGCGGATGAAGCGCGAGGCCCAGTTAACCATCTTCCTCTTGATCCTGGCCGCAATATTTGGCCTTTACGCCCGCCTGGCAGTGCCCGTGCGAGATAATTTCCCGCTGTTGGACGGGGGCCTGTTCTATGCCATGGCCCGTGACTTGCTGGCCAATGACTTCCACTGGCCGCTGACCACCTCTTACAATCAACTCGATATTCCCTTTGCCTATCCCCCGCTGGGGATTTTTTTGCTGGCCTGGCTGCACCGTCTGAGCGGCGTGAACCTGCTGGTGCTGATGCGCTGGATTCCGGCGCTCGTGAGCCTGTTGACCCTGCCCATGGTTTACCTGCTGGCGCGGCAATTGCTCGAGTCGGCAGAGGAGGCTGCCCTGGCCACCCTTCTGTTTGCCACCCTGCCCCGCGCCTACGAGTGGATCATTATGGGCGGCGGGGTCACCCGCGCCCCCGGCACGCTGTTTTACATCGCCTTTGCCTGGGCAGCGTATCAGGCCTTCTCCCACCGCAGTTGGAAGATGGCAATTTGGGCCGGGCTGTTCGGCGGGCTGGTAGTGCTCACCCATCCCGAGCGCGCCCTGCACGCTGCCGCGGCCGGGCTGCTCTTCTGGCTCTGGCTCGAGCGCTCGCGGCAGGGCACCCTGCGGGCCCTGCTTATCGGCGGGGGAACGCTGCTGGTCAGCGCGCCGTGGTGGGGAACCGTCCTGACCCGTTACGGGGGCGGGATGCTCACCCTGGCCGCCCAGGCCGGAGGTCCGCGCTGGCTCTTTTGGGCGCCGCTCCTGCAACTGGATTTCACCGATGAGATTCTGCCCCTGACGGCCCTTCTGGCAATTTACGGCGCCTTTCTCGCCTGGAAAGATGGCCAGCGTTTGTTGCCCGTCTGGTTTGTGCTTGTTTTTTTGAGCGACCCACGCAGTGCCCCGCATGTGGTCGGGGTGCAGACCTCCCTGCTGGCGGCGATTGGATTGAGCCGCGGCGTACTGGCCGTTGTAGAAGGCAAAGGACGCTGGCAAGAAGTGTTCCAGCAGGCCAGAGGCCGGGCAGCGTTTGCCTATCTCATCGTTCTGCTGGTTTTCAACGTGCAATCGAATGTCTCGGTCCTGCACAGCCACTATGTTCTGCCCGAGGCCGAACAAAAGGCCATGCAGTGGGTAGCCAGGGAAACACCATCTGAGAGTCGTTTTCTCGTCCTGGGCTGGGAAGAAATCCCCGGCTTTTCTCCGCTTTTGGAGTGGTTCCCGGCCCTGAGCGAACGAGGTTCAGCGAGCACGTTGCAAGGGCGGGAATGGCTCACCGGAAAGGCGAATTTCGTGCATCGGGTCAAAACTTTCCCTGACCTGTATGCCTGTCTCGACCAGGAGGAGGCCTGTCTGGAGCGCTGGGCCACAGAAAATGATGAGACGTTCGAGTATGTGTATCTCTCTTTGCTTGAGCCGGGGGGAAAGGCGCGGCTGAGCCGTCTTGCAGATGCGCTGCGGGAATCGCCGAACTATCATCTGATCTATGAGACGCCGGAGGTGCTCATCTTCGAGCGCCTACCGTAAGAAAAAGACCGCTTGCCGCATGGAAGGCAGCATCGCGGGTCTTTTCACATTTCCCGGTGTGTTTCTCTCTTTGGCAAAGAGAAGAAATATCCCACGTAGCAAAGCGCCAGGGCCAGCAAAAGCATCACCAGAGCGGGGAAATCTGCCTTTAACACCAGAGAAAAATTGCTGATCAGAAGTGCCAGGGACATCAAAAGCGGCAAAAGTGAAATCTGGTGGGAAGTTAGTTTGACAATGTCAAGTTAAACTCTTGTTCTATAAAGAGAGCGTTCGGTAATTGATAGTGTCATAGGTGAGCCAAGACCATCGAACGGCGACGGTACAAGTCTGGGCGCTGGTAGCGGTGAGCGGCGAGCGCGATAGCCACAGCGGCGATGTAAGTAAGCAAG
>DAOTZT010000433.1:0-7748 GCA_034434255.1 Anaerolineales bacterium
GCAGGATACCGATGCGTTATTGAGAGCGTTGGAGAGATTGTAACTCTCGTTGGACACAGAACACTGATTACCTTGACAATGTCACATTAAACATTTGTTCTAAAAACGCTATGTTTTTTGTCACTGCGAGCAAAGCGAAGCAGTCTCCTGGCTTGCAAGGAGATTGCTTCGTCGCAAAAAACGCTCCTCGCAATGACAACTATACGAAAAGATGACATTGTCAAAATAGCTACAAGGAGTATGTAAAATGAGAAGCGCGGATATTTCTCGAATAACGAATGAGACTCAAATTGAAATCGAGTTGAATTTGGACGGCGCGGGCGCGCACGAGATTTCCACCGGCGTTGGGTTTCTCGACCACATGTTGACTCATCTTGCCGTGCATGGCTTGTTCGACCTGCGGGTGCAGGCTCTGGGCGATTTGCACATTGACGTTCATCACACCCTCGAAGATGTTGCCCTGGCGCTGGGGCAGGCTTTCGACAGGGCGCTTGGCGACCGCAGCGGCATCCAGCGCATGGGCGATTGCTTCGCGCCGATGGATGAGACGCTGGCGCACGTGGCAGTGGATTTGTCGGGGCGCCCTTATGCGGTGGTGCGCGCCAGATGGCGCACGCCGTATGTGGGCAATATCCCGGTCACCCTGTTCCCGCACTTTTTCGAGTCTTTTGCGGTCGCCGCACGCTGCAATGTCCATGCCCGTATTTTGTACGGACGTGACGACCATCATCGAGCCGAAGCCTTGTTCAAAGCCTGGGCGCGGGCGCTGGATGCGGCGACGCAACTCGACCCGCGCCGCGGCGGGATGATTCCCTCTACGAAGGGCGCGTTGTGAGATGAACGAAATTATCCTCATCGACGCCGGCACAGGCAACCTGCGTTCTGTGCAAAAGGCGCTGGAGAATGCAGGCGCAAGGGTCACACGCAGCGATGACCCGCAGGCGGTTCTGTCGGCTCGGAAAGTCGTCCTGCCGGGCGTGGGCGCGTTTGGCGATTTCATGTCTGGCTTGCGGGCGCGTGGATTGCAGGACGCCATCGCGCAAGTGGCAGCGCGCGGCGTTCCGCTGCTGGGCATTTGCGTTGGGATGCAAGCCCTGTTCGAGGTGGGCGAGGAGATGGGCGAACATGCCGGGCTGGGGCTGCTGCCCGGGCGGGTGGAGCGGTTGGCAGAATCGCCCTCGGTGAAGATTCCGCACACGGGGTGGAATCAGGTCCGGGTCCAGAAAGAAGCGCCCTTGTTCGACGGCATCCGCAGCGGGGCGTATGTCTATTTCAATCATTCGTATTTCTGCCGGCCGTCCGATTCATCCGTCGTGATTGCAACCACCGATTACGGCGTCGAATTTGCCTGCGCCGTTCAGCGCGGCCATATTTTTGGTGTGCAGTTCCACCCCGAAAAAAGCCAGGCGGTGGGATTGCAACTCTTGAAGAATTTTCTGGAGGTGGAATGATTGTCTATCCGGCCATTGATTTGCGCGGCGGCAGGGTGGTGCGGCTGAAAGAGGGCGACCCTTCGCGGATGACGGCTTACAGCGATCACCCGGCTGAGACGGCGCGGCGCTGGCTCGATGCGGGCGCGCGCTGGCTGCATGTGGTCAACCTCGACGGCGCGTTTGGCGAAAAGGACGACGCCAATCGCCGGGCGCTGGACGCCATCTTGCAATCTGGCGCGGCGGTGCAGTTGGGCGGCGGGATGCGTTCACTGGAGGCAATCGAGGCAGCGTTGGTGTTGGGGGTGCGCCGCGTCGTTCTCGGTACGCTGGCGGTCGAGCAGCCGGAGACGGTGGCGCGGGCGGTGGAGAGGTTTGGACCCGCAAGCATCGCCGTCGGAATTGACGCGCGGGATGGGGTGGTGCGCGTGCGCGGCTGGAAAGAGAGCGGCGGAATCTCCCCAACGGTTCTGGCGCTTCGCATGCGGACCCTGGGCCTGCGTACCGTCATCTTTACCGATGTCTCCCGCGATGGGCTGGGCGGCGGACTGAATCTCGCCGCCACGCGCGAACTGGCGGAAGCGAGCGGGCTGGAGGTCATCGCTTCGGGCGGCGTGCATACCCTCGACGATGTGCGCGCCGCGAAGGAAGCCGGGCTGGCAGGCGTCATCGTGGGCCGTGCGTTGTATGATGGGACGCTGGATTTGCGCGAGGCGCTGCGGGAGAGTGGAGAGCCATGTTAGCCAAACGCATCATCCCTTGTCTCGACATTCAGGATGGCCGCGTGGTGAAAGGCGTGAACTTCGTCCGCTTGCGCGACGCCGGCGACCCGGTGGAGCAGGCGCGGCTGTACGATGAGCAGGGCGCGGACGAACTGGTCTTCCTGGATATTTCTGCCACGCACGAAGGGCGCAAGACGACCGTCGAACTGGTGGAACGGGTGGCGGAGACGGTTTTCATGCCGCTGACGGTCGGCGGCGGAATCCGCAGCGTGGAGGATATGCGTACTCTCCTGCTGGCTGGCGCCGACAAAGTCAGCCTCAATTCGGCGGCGGTGCGGCGTCCAGAGTTGCTCTCGGAGGGCGCGGCGCGCTTCGGCTCGCAGTGCATCGTGCTGGCCATCGACGCCCGGCGGCGGAAAGACGCGGACGGCTGGGAAGTGTACGTCAACGGCGGACGCATCCCCACCGGCCTGGACGCGGTCGAATGGGCGGCGCGCGGCGTGGCATTGGGCGCCGGCGAGATTTTGTTGACCAGCATGGATGCCGACGGCACGCTGGCGGGCTATGACCTGGCGTTGACGCGCGCCGTAGCCGAGGCGGTCTCTGTTCCGCTCATCGCTTCGGGCGGCGCAGGGAGGATGGCTCACTTCGCCGAGGTGCTGACCGAAGGCAAAGCCGATGCCGCCCTGGCTGCTTCCCTCTTTCACGATGGCAAGTTGAAAATCCCTGAGTTGAAAAGATACCTGCAATCGCTCAATGTGCCTGTGCGAACGAACTAGGAACATTACCTCCTTGGGATGTTATGGGCAAAACGATTGCAAGGATACTCAGATAAGAGATTTTCTTGTATACTTGCAAAAGTGGAACAATGGTTACGGTGCGACTGTTAGTAGGCGCACACCCGTGACGAGTCACGGTGGTATTTTGCAGGAGGCGAAACGTGAGAACTTTTACAGCAGTCGTTGAAAAGTGTCCTGATACGGGTCTGTATATCGGCTATGTACCGGGCTTTGCAGGCGCCCATACACAAGCAGAAACGTTGGACGAACTGCAAAGGAATCTTCGTGAAGTCATTGAAATGTTGCTTGAGGAGGGGGAACCATCGCTTGAAGGCGAGTTCGTTGGTACTCAAACTGTGGTGGTTGCTTGACGATGGGCAAGTATCCCATTCTCAAGCCACAAGAAGTCGCCACAATCTTGGAGAGACTTGGCTTTGTGGAAGTACGCCAGCGGGGTTCTCATAGGCAATATCGGCATCGAGATGGGCGGTGTACAACTGTGCCTTTTCATAAAGGGCGGGATATTTCACCGTTCCTGTTACAGCAGATAGCCAAGGACATTGGCTCACCGTAGAGGAGCTGCTGAAGCACAGATAAATGTCATTTACCTTTGGTGAACTACGATGACCATTCCCTTCTTGCCGATGAAGAAAATTGCCGATTGAATTCGGGGTAAGCCTTCGAACCGTCCCGCGAAGTACCCGCAGGGTGAAGGCTCGATTTTGCCCATGCCAATTGCTCTAAAAAGCCTGTGGGATGGTTATCCCGAACTGGCGTTCCTTAGTGACCATTTATTGTCGTTATCCCTTGCCTTTTATCCCTTTGGAAGATAGGCGAGGAGGCAAGGGCGAGCGGTACTCATGGGATGGGGGAGTGGCTGCTTCTCTCATTACTTTTTGCGTCTTGCAATCGGAACGTGAAACATGAAATCTGAAAATTGGAATTTCCTCCAACTCAATTTCGCTGCCAACGGCCTCATCCCCGCCATCGTGCAGGATGCTGAGACGAATGAAGTCCTGATGCTGGCATACATGAACGCCGAAGCGCTGCGCTTGACCCTCGAAACCGGCGAGACGTGGTTCTGGTCGCGCAGCCGCGGGGAACTGTGGCACAAAGGCGCCACTTCGGGCAACATCCAGCGCGTGGTCGAAATCCGCCCCGATTGCGACGCGGATAGCCTCTTGATTCGCGTCCAACCTGCGGGTCCCGCCTGCCATACGGGAAACCGCACGTGCTTTTATCGAACCCTCGACGCTTGGCAAAAACCCTCCTAACTCCTACATCCTAACTCCTATCTCCTCCCTCCTCCCTCCCATGACCCTCCAATCCCTATTCGACCTCATTCGAGACCGCCAGGAACACCCTGCCGCAGAGTCATACACCTCCCGCCTCTTTGCAGAAGGCTTGCCGAAAATCGCCCAAAAAGTCGGCGAGGAAAGCGCTGAAGTGATCGTTGCCGCCCTCGCCCAAAGCGACCAGCGCCTCATCGAAGAAATAGCCGACCTGACCTATCATACGCTCGTCCTGCTTGCCGCGCGCGGATTGACCCCCGCCGACGTGATGGCAGAATTGGAGAAGCGGCACAAATGACAAAAATCATTCTGCTCGATGTGGACGGCGTGCTGGTGCGCCCCGGCGGATACCGCGCTGCCTGAGCGAACTATCCCTGCCGCCAGGCTGTGTGGCTACCAGTCCGCGCCGCGGCCGCGAGACGAACGTGCCGCGCGGCGCAACCCTGTGCTCCACGCTGGGGATGGGCTGGTGCCAGCGTGGATAGCCCGCAGAGCGACCAGGCGGTGAGGGCAATGGTCTCTCCTTCTCACCGTTGATGGGAAAAAGCTTCCCGAAGGCTCATCACCTTCGGGAGGCTTCATTGACAATTCTCCCCACTTCGGCTATCTTTCAGACGGCGCTTCGGTAAGGCAGCGCAGCGGATTTCTCTTCGCGGGGAGCCGCAGCGAGCCTGAGGAGCGCCTTTCTGCTTTTTGGCAGGCTAGAAATCGCCGTCCTTGACGTAGGGCGCGCTCCACAAGGCGACTGACAGCACCACCGCCTTGAACCACGCCTGGTACATCTTTTCCACCTCCTCGGCGCTGTGTCCCTTCCTGGCAAGGAACGGCTTGATGGTGGCGGTGATGGGGTAAATGAACGCCGTCATGTAGCGGTGATTGATGTTCGGCACCGACTTCACCCCGTCGGTCTGATTCTTCTTCGAGCGGTGGTGGCGCAGACCGATTTCCTGCTGATAGTTCAGCCAGTTCTGGTCGTAGGGACGGTTGCACGTGTCGAGAATCCATTGACCGAATCGCTTGCGCACCGCAGCGAGATAATCGCTGTTGGCATTCCCCTTGCCCTCGGTGAAGTAATACACCAGATGCGGATGCGAAGCGACAAAGCCATACCACACATCCAGCACGGCTTCGATCTGGTCCGCCAGGACCTCGCCCGCCATCCGCAGGGCGGCTTCGTCTTCGGGTCCGAACAGAACCGCTTTCTTCAGGTTCTCGAACTCCTCGGCGCTGATCGGCGACTTCGCCGTCGTCGCACCGTAGGCGTATCCAGGAATTGCAGTTGCAGACATCGTACATCTCCTTTCTATTTTCCCCTCTCCCTATGGGAGAGGGGCTGGGGGTGAGGGCTCCCCTCTCCCTATGGGAGAGGGGCTGGGGGTGAGGGTCTCCAATTCTTCATTTGATGGTTCAGTCAATATCACCTTGCGCTTGCCCTCCCCAATCACCAGCGTCGGCGTGCTGCGAAAGCCCCCGTTGATGAACATCACGAACCGCTCGGCTTCCGCGTCGCGGTCAATATTCACCTCGCGGAACGGCACGCCCCGCGCCCGCAGAAACTCGCGGGTGCGCTCGGTGTCGTCGCAGTCGGTTGCGCCGTACATGATGATGGTGGGCATGGACATCACCTCCTTTGGGGTTGTGGGTGTTTTTTTCCACATTGGTCGGTGTGGGTCGGCGTTAGAAAGCGCCGACTATGCTGAGGCTGGGACAAAATCAGGACACTCCAGCACTGCCTCCTCTTCGCGCAGCGGCGCATCCACGAACGCGCAATGATGCGGACCGCGCGGGTCTGCGGGATGCGCGTTGCGGCGAAAGAAGCGGCAGCCCCAGCACATTTCGTAGACTTTGACATGACCCGCCGCCTGCAGCCGCAGGACAATCGCCTGCGCCGCTCGCTGAAGCGCCTCCTGCTCCGCCTCGGGCAGGGACGCGATAGCGGCTTCTATCTCCGCCAGCACATCCTCCACCGATTCCGCTTCGCGCCCGCCTTTAGCGGTCAGTTGCAGCGTGACCGTGCGCCTGTCCTCGGGTAGCGGCTGGCGTTTGAGTAACTGCTTGCGCTCCAGCGCGTCTGCCACGCCGCTGGTCGTGGCATAGGTGGCGCCGAGTCGTTCCGCCAGCCCGCCAATCGTCCGCACGCCTGGGCGCGCATATTGAAGGAAGAGCAAGGCTTGAATCTGCGCGGGGGAAAGTCCCGCCGCCTCGCCGCGCACCCGCAGCAAGCGATTCATCGCCTGGCTGATGCGGTACAACGCCGCCGTCACACGGGCAGGAAGCGACTCGTTTCGTTCGACTGGGTCAAAAGCGGACATGGCGGTTCTCCTTGATTATTTAGGACTACTAAATTATAATCGGAATCGCCTCGTCCTGCAAGAGTTCAATCTCCCTGATTTCTGTCCTTTCCGCTGGAGACTCCATGCCCACCCTCACCATTCACATCTTCTTCGATTACGTCTGCCCCTGGTGCTACGTCACCGAGCTTGCCCTGGAGCGGCTGGCGGAACGCTACCCCATTACCCTCATTCCCAAATCCTTCCCGCTCTGGGCGGAGGGTCTCTCCCACCTGCCGCCTGAAGAAAATGATGCGCTTCGCCTCCGCACGCATGCCGCCGATGCGCACGCCATCACCGCCGCGCGCGAATGGCTGGGCGTGGAAGGGATGTCGCTGGGACCCTGGGGCGTGGCAACGCTCGACGCGCACACGGGCGCGAAATTTGCCGCCGCGCGCGGACGATTACGGGAATATCAACAGACGCTCTTCCGCGCCCAATTTCATCGGGAGTTGCGGCTCGATTCACGCCAGACCATCAGCCTGCTCGCCGCCGAAGCAGGTTTACCCCCCGACGACTTTCTCTCCGCCCTCGATTCGGACGAGTACCGCCGCGCCGTCCTGACCGACCAGGCGCAGGCGGTTCAACGGGGCGTTACGGGCGTCCCCGCGCTGGTGATTGGCAACCGCTAACTGCTCGTCGGCGCGCACCTGCCTGAAGTACTGGCAGACATGATTAAAAGAGCGCTGGGGAAAATATAGCAAAGGCCTCGAAGCATTACAAAACGTCCCAAAGGCTCTGACCCTTCACTTGTTCAGGGCATGCCTTCGGGACGTTCCCTTTCGGGCAGGGTAGACTTCCGAAGTTTCAAAGACTTCGGAAGTCTTGAAAGTTACGCCACCACTTCCCCTTCCACCACAGGGATATCGGGGATGAAGGTCAGGCCTTCTTTGCCTCGATCCACCTTGATGGTATCGCCTTCCTTGAACTCGCCGGCCAGAATCTTCAGCGCCAGCGGGTCTTGCAGTTCACGCTGGATGGCGCGCTTGAGCGGACGGGCGCCGAATTGCGGGTCGTAGCCGACTTCGGCCAGGTACTCGCGGGCGGCTTCGGTTACTTCCAGACGGTAGCCCTTCTCGGCCAGCAGGCGGCTGACGCGGCGCAACTGGATGTCCACGATGCCGGCCAGATGTTCCTTGCCCAACGGGTGGAAGACCACGATCTCGTCAATGCGGTTGAGGAACTCCGGGCGGAA
>DAOTZT010000434.1:0-4082 GCA_034434255.1 Anaerolineales bacterium
CGCCCCCAGGGGATGACCGGGATGGGGATGAGCCGCACCCACTCTCCGGGTCCGGCATGGAGCGCGCCGGAGGCTTCCAGGTCCGGGTGCGAGGCCAGGTGCCACAGACGGTCCTCATCGTCGAACAGCATTTGTGCTACCGACATCCCGAACACGGTCAGCGTGCGCCGCCCGCCGGAGATGAGCAAATGCACGCGCAGGCCGCGCAACTTGGCGGCGCGCACCTCCGCATACATTTGCCGGAAGGCACTTTCCACCTCATCGGGTTGAGTCACGTCGCGCAGCGCCCCCTTGTCGTTCCGTAATTCGATAAAACGACAGGGGGGCGCTGAGGGAGTCTGAGCAAATTCAGCCAACAAACGTTCAATCGCCGCAAACGTTTCAGGACGCTCACGCCAGGTATGAAAAACTACCACTTCTTCCGGCCAGATTCCCTGTTGATAGAGACAATCCAGCGTAAGGGTAATGAGTTGCGCCTTACTCCCCAGGGTAGCCATCAGGACCACTGAAACCATAACGATATTATACAGGGAATTCCCCAAAAATATTTCCGAGTCGATAGTTTTGCCACAAACAAAAAGGCCCCGCGCCTCTTGGCTCGGAAGCCTTTTCCACTTCTCATCCACTTCTCACTTTTTACTTCTTATCTTATCTGCTTCTTCCTTTTCACTTTTTGCTTTGCACTGACCACTGGCGACTGAACACTGCTCACTCAATCTTCGGCCCCGCCTCAATGACCTCGCGCGGCGTCTCAGCCTCGAACTTCTTCATGTTGTCAATGAAACGCGAGGCCAGTTGACGGTAACGTCTCCAGTATTCTTCCTTATTTTGCCAGGCGCGCTCGGGATACATGACATCTTCCGGCACATCCGGGCAGGTTTTAGGCACCTGAAAGCCAAAGACCGGGTCGGTGTAGTACTCAACGTCATCGAGTTTGCCTTCCAGGGCAGCGTTGAGCAAGTTGCGGGTGTGGCGAATGCTGATGCGTTTGCCGACGCCGTAGGGTCCACCCACCCAGCCGGTGTTGACCAGCCAGCACTTCGCACCATAGCGTTCGATCTTGCGGCGCAGCAATTCGGCATAGTAAGCCGGTGGATGCACCATGAACGGCCCGCCGAAGCAAGCGCTGAAGGTAATTTCTGGCTCGTCGCGCAGACCGATTTCCGTGCCGGCAATTTTAGACGTGTAGCCGGAAATGAAATGGTACATTGCCTGCTGGGTGGTCAGGCGCGCAATGGGCGGCATCACACCCGAGGCGTCACAAGTCAGGAAGATGATGTTCTTCGGATGGCCACCGCGCTTGCTTTCCACCGCATTCTCGATGAAGGTCAATGGATACGCCGCGCGGGTATTCTCCGTGATGGAGGCATCGTCCAGGTCAATGAAGCGAGTCACCGGGTCAAAGACCACATTCTCCAGAATGGTGCCAAAGCGACGCGTGGCCGCGTAAATTTGCGGTTCAGCGGTCGGCGAGAGTTCGATGACCTTAGCGTAACAGCCATCCTCAAAGTTGAAAACGCCGTTGTCGCTCCAGCCGTGTTCGTCATCGCCAATCAGACCGCGCTTCGGATCCGCGGAAAGAGTCGTCTTACCGGTTCCGGAGAGGCCAAAGAAGAGCGCTACGTCGCCATCCTGCCCCACATTGGCCGAGCAGTGCATGGTCATCACCCCATGTTGAAGGGGCAAGAGATAGTTCAGCAGGGTGAAGACCGATTTCTTAATTTCGCCGCCGTAGCCGGTGTTGCCGATGATGCATAGTTTTTGAGCAAAGTTGAGGACGATAAATGTTTCGCTGGGAGTCTGATCAATTTGCGGGAAGGATTTGAAGCCGGGCACAGCGATCACGGTAAATTCCGGCACGAAACGGCGGTACTCTTCGGCTGTTTGCGGCTTAACAAACATGTTGCGGGCGAAGAGGCTGTGCCAGGCCAGTTCGGTCACGATGCGGACCGGCAGGCGATAGTCGGGGTCGGCGCCGCCGTAGGCATCCTGAACGAAGACATCCCGCCCCTGCAAATAGCCTTGCAGACGGGCAAAAAGTTCGTCAAATTTTTCCGGAGCGAAGGGACGGTTGTACTGCCCCCACCAGATATGGTCCTCGTTTTCTGGATCGCGGACAATGAACTTGTCGTTGGCGGCGCGGGCCGTATGTTTGCCCGTGTTGACAATCACCGGCCCCATGTGGGCGATGGAGGCTTCACCGCGAAAAATAATTTCCTCATAAAGGGCTTCGGCTGGCAAATTCCAATAGACTTTGCGCAGATTCGTCAAACCAAGATATTCAAGGCCATAGTCAGAGCGGATGGCAGCCGCCTGACCTTCTGCAGGAGTTTTGATATTCAAGATATTGTTCATAATTCACCTTTTATCAAAGAGAGCAGAGAATAGGGAACAGAGAACAGTTTTTGGGACTACTCTCTACCTTCTTCTCTCTGTTCTCTATAAACTCATAACCAATCCCTCACCAATTTCCGGTCACCGATGTAGATTTCGCTCGGTGCGTTCGGGTCGAGTGCCCATTTCATGCGCTCGATGCCCTCAGTCAGGTCTTTAACGGAACCAACGTAACTGAGACGCAGGTAGCCCTCTATGCCAAACTCCCTCCCCGGCACAGTCACCACCAGCGCCTTCTTAAGCAGGAATTGTGCGAGTTCGATTGAATTGTTAGCAATACTTTTGCGCATATAAGCGCGAAAATCGGGCAAGGCATAGAACGTTCCTTGTGGCTTCACGCAGCGAACATCGGTAAAAGTGCTCAGTTCTTGCATTAGAACGTCACGATTATTTTGCATCGTCAGGCGTAAGGCCTCGACCACCGATTGCATGCCCAACAGCGCCCCCTCCGCCGCAGCCTGCATGACGGGCGAAACGCAGGTTGTTGTCTGTGACTGGACATTGGTCATAATTTCAACCAAGCGACGAGGGGCCACCGCCCAGCCAACGCGAAATCCTGTCATGCCATAGGTTTTTGCCACGCCATTGACCACGATAATCTTCGAATTTTCAATGTCTTTGTTAGTGTAACGGTAGGCAGGCACCGCCACCTCTCCATCAAAGACCAGCTTATGGTAAATGTCATCGCAAATCATGTAAATTCCCTTACGTTCGCACAATTCCACAATCTGGCCAATGAGTTCAGGAGGATAGATCACGCCAGAAGGATTGTTGGGACTGTTGACGATGATGGCTTTCGTGTAAGAGGAAACCACGCTCTCAATTTCATCAAAGCGGGGGATAAAACCACCGTCTTCTGGTGTGACGATGACTGGCACCCCCCCCACCATGCGAATCATCTCCGGGTAAGAGACCCAATAGGGAGCAAGGACAATCACTTCATCCTGCGGATTGAGCAGGGTGAAGAGAATGTTCCACAACGACTGCTTGGCCCCATCCGAGACAATGATATTGTAAGGCGCCACAACGCGATTGTAGTTATCTTCCATGTACCGAATGATGGCTTTCTTGAGCGAGGGCGTTCCATCTATGGGAACATACTTGATGTCGCCAGTGCTCAATTTAGCAGCAGAAGTGAGAATGGCATTGAAGGGCGTTTTATTCTTCGGCTCGCCAATGCCAAGATGAATAACTGGCTCGCCTCTTTCGCGCAGCAAACGGGCCTCTTCATTCAAAGCAATAGTTGGCGAAGCAGGAATGGCACTTGCAACCTGACTCAAACTCATGTTGTTCTCTCCTGTTTTAGAATTTCACAAGACTTGATTTTGATCTTTCTTCGTAAATTTTGCCAGCAACCACCAGTTTCCTTTACCCACCTGCTGTTCTTGGTTATTGGAGTCACCTGGACAGCCAAGGCTCTTTCAGGCTTAGAGATTGCTCCACCGCCGTGGCAGTTCACAAAAAGGAAATGGCAGGTAGTTACGTTTCCCACTAATTATACTTTACTCCCCCATCCTGCTCAGTGAAAGGTATCATGATTCCGTAATAAAACAAGTCATAAAACACAAAAGCCGTGGAGTTCACGGCTTTGTGTGCATTATGATTTCTTTTCTTTCTTCTTGATTTCGATGACCTCACGACCCTTGTACTGGCCGCAATTGGGACAAACAACATGGGGCAAAATCATC
>DAOTZT010000435.1:0-1941 GCA_034434255.1 Anaerolineales bacterium
ATTTCAGGATGTTGCTCGGCCAGGAAGTGCAGCAAAGCAAGCAACTGGTCGCGGGTTTGACTTTCCAGAAGGGTGCGCAGGGAGGGACGGGCGCTCACTTCTTCGGGGCGGCGCAGGAAAAACAGCAGGGCAGCGACGATATGTTTACAATCGCCGGCGCCTTCATAGGGGCAGGAACAAAACGCTTCCTGGATGTTGCCCTGTTCGTCCAGACGGACTGAGACGCGATATGGCTCCGGAGCGCTGCCCTCTACCTGGGCGGTGAACATCCCTTCACGCCAGACGGCGTCGAGAACCGCGCCGCTCTCGAAGTAATTTACCCCGCGCTGCCAGGAAGCGGCAGTTGCCCGGTCGCGAATGCTTTGTTCGGAAAGAGGAAATTTGGGAAGCATGGTCTCTCTCAGTACGGAAGTTCGATTACGTAATGCTCTTGCTCTTCGTGGTCTGCGGCGCACTCTTCACAATAGAGCATGTCTTTGGCTTGTTCGTCGGAGCAGGTGATACACTGCCAGTGGGCGATACTCCGCTTGTCTTTTTGCCGGCATTCGACGCAATAGCGCCGGCGGGGTTTGTTGCGGGCGACTTCGCGCGGGTATTTCACCCCTGGCTCGGCCGGGTGGATGGCGGTCAGTGTCAGGGTGTGTTCGATCCAATCGCCAAAGTCCAAGACGTATTTCAATTGCTCGCCCTCCTTGAGACCAATGGCTGCGATTTGCACATCAGCGCTATCCTCCCCACCAAAGGGGCCCACCGACCCCAGCTCCACCTCGCGGTAGCGGGTTTTGCTCCCGGGGCGGGGAACCAGTTTCCAGAAGCCGCCCATGTGGTCGGAATCGTGGTTGAACGCATCAACCAGCGTAAAATTCAAATCGGCGAGAGTTTGCCCGCCCTGGATTTCGACCTCGCGCCAGATGTGCGGAGCGTGCTTCAATGCGGCTTTGAAGCGATAGATGAGTGTTTTTTGTTCTCTGGTCACCGGCTGTAAGCGGCGGGGGAGGGGCTGACCGGTTTGTTCCACGATGAGGCGTTCAATGGGAGACAGTCTCCCATCGGCGTACTTGATGGTGACTTCATCGAAGCGGCAGCGACCGTCGTGCTGGAGGACGATTTGCCAGTGATGCGGGGGGCAGGTTTCTTTTTCCGGCAGGCGAGCGTAGGCGCTGGGAATCGCTTCCTGAATCCAAATTTGTTCATTGCTCGCGTTTTCAAGGACCTCGTAGATTAAATCTGCCAGCAGGCGATCGCGCGCCTGAATCCGTTCGGGCTGCTGTTTCTTGTGCGGTTCTATTTCCAGTTGCAGTAGGCCGTTTTGCCAATCCAGCACTGTCACCAGCAGGTCATCGTGGCGGGTGACGTTGTGGCGGCGCAGCCAGGCGCCCAGGTCGGCGAGCAAAACGATTTGCTCGTATGTTCCCAGTACCGCGCTCAACACAGTATTTGATTTTTTGGAGATAGAGTGGTATGACGTTGGAATGGAGTTGTTTTTTATATCTACAAACCGCACGTTGGACAGGTCGAAGTGGAGAGGAAGATACGAGGCAAACAGATCCATTTCCAGCGTGCCCTGTTCGGCGATGCGGCGGCCAAGCGGCAGGCGGAAGCGCGCCCCCTGCATTGCCAGCCTCACAGGAAGCAGGGTCTGGCGGTCGAGAAAGATAAGTGGCATCGGAATAATGTTCCGCAGGGCGTTTCGCACGGCTTGCTGCGGATTTTTGGCGCTGGAAGGTTTACGTGCCAGCACTTGCTCGATCAAATCGTTCACAGCGATTGGGCCAGAGAGTGAGGCGGCCAGGTCGTTCAGAAGCGTTTCATAGGTGGGGAGAGAAGAGGGGGATGGCACAGATGAATTCCTTTCGTCGGGCAACAGGAATTTTATTATTTACCTTGTTGATTCCTTTCAGCCAGAAGGCGTGCGCGGCGGTTCAACAATTCGGTACGTTC
>DAOTZT010000436.1:0-4706 GCA_034434255.1 Anaerolineales bacterium
CCCGCTTTCTCCAGGCGGCTGGCGGCAACGGTCGAAAAGATGATGGGCGCGCCGCAGGAGCCGACGCTCGAAATTGAAGCCTGGCTGCCATTTTCCGGGTTGACCGAAGACCTGGCCGCGGCGCTCGAATCGCTGGCGCCATTCGGCCCAGGCAACCCCCGCCCGGTCTTTGCCAGCCGCAACCTGCACCTCGAAAACGCCATCTCGCTGGGACGCAACAAAGAGCATCGCAAACTCATTCTCGCTGACGAACAAGGGATCCAGCGCGAAGTGCTGTGGTGGGACAGCGGCGCAGAAGACCTCCCCGCCGGAATTTTCGACCTGGCCTATACCGTGCGCGCCGCCAACTGGCGCGGCAAGCCGGAGGTCCAGTTGGAGTTCGTCGCCATGCGAAGCGCCGAAACGGAAACGGTAGAGGTCAAACCCCGTCCCTTCGAGGTGGTGGATTACCGCGCCGCACCCGACCCGCTTGCCCTGCTTGAACGTCTCAAAGCGGAAGATTCCACCCTGGCGTGGATCGAGGGGGAAGAGAAGGAACGCCTCGGCGGGGTGGACCGCCGCTCGCTGGAACGCGCCCGGCATCTGGTCATCTGGTCCATTCCGCCCTCGCCGGAGGAATTGCGAAGTGCCATCGAAACAGTGCGCCCGCAGGTCATCTCGCTGATTGCTGCCCACCCGCCGGAGCAATCGGCGGAGGAATTCATCACCCGCCTGGCCGGACTGCTGAAATTTGTCATCCGGCGCCGCGCGGGACAAACCTCCTGGGAGGAACTTGCCGCCGCGACCGGGCAGCGGGTGCGCACCGTCCAGCGCGGGTTGATGTGGCTGGTGAAAAAGGGGAAAATCTTGTTAGAGCGTGAAGAAAACGGTCAACTCTGGCTGAGCGAAGGGGGGCCAAACGAGGAAAATGCTGCCGAGGCCCAGCGAGTGTGGCGGGAGGTGCAGGGGCTGCTCCAGGAAACCAACGCCTACCGCGCCTACTTCCGCCGCGCCGAGAAAGACAGTTTGTTCGCCTGAGGGCAGGTCATCCCGGAATAAGAGAGAGCCTCGGCTACGCATTTCACAAAGAAAGACAGGGGCTAACTTCGTGACATTCGCGTCATTCGTGTCAGAATGAGTAACCGGCCCAATTCGTGAAATTCATGTCATTCGTGGCAGAATTATGTAAAATAGAATCATGCCCTACGAAGAACTGTTCCACACTGCCGACTGGTGCCTGCGCGTCTGGGCAGATGACCTGCCGTCGCTGTTCGTCGAAGCAGCGCGGGGGATGAACGCGCTGATGCAGGCGCGGCCGGCGGCAGGTCCAGGGACGAGGCGCACGCTGCACCTGTCTGCACCCGACCCCGAGGCGCTGCTGGTCGCCTTCCTTTCGGAACTGGTCTTCGCCGCCGAGCAGGAAGGGCTGATCTTTACTGATTTCCAGGTCAAACTCAGCGAAAACAGCGAAGAATGGCAACTGAACGTCCACATGGACGGCGCCCCGCTGCTTTCTGCAACCAAAATCATCAAAGCCGTCACCTACCACAACCTGCGCATCCGTCCAACCGCGCGCGGCTACGAAGTAGAAATTGTGTTTGATGTGTAGAGAGCAGAGAAGAGAAAAAAGAGAAAAGTGAAAAGAGAAAAGAGAAAAGAGAAAAGTGAAAAGTGAAAAGCGACTGCTCTCCACTACTCTCTACTCTCTACTCGCTGTTCTCTACTCTCTACTCTCTGTTCTCTACCTCTCTATTTGGAGGAACCATGATCACCATCCAGAACCTCACCCGAATCTCCGAGCATGAGTGGGAAATCCCACGCAGTTTCCGCGCCGATATGCGCGTGCCGGTGCGTCTCTTTGCCACCCGCGACCTGCTCGAGCAGGTGGCAGATGACAAATCGCTGGAACAGGCCGTCAATACGGCCACCCTGCCCGGCCTGGTGGGCCATGTGGTGGTCATGCCCGACATGCATCAGGGCTACGGCTTCCCCATCGGCGGAGTGGCGGCGACCGAATTCCCCCAGGGAGTCATTTCGCCGGGCGGGGTCGGATACGACATCAACTGCGGCGTCCGCCTGCTGGCCTCGTCCATCGAAGCCGAAGCCGCCGCCCCGTACATGGACACCCTCGCCACACTCATCAATCAGTATTGCCCCTCCGGCGTAGGACGGGAGGGCATGGTGCGCGTGGGCGTGCCGGAACTGGAGCGGGTCATGCGCGAAGGGGCGCGTTGGGCGCTCAAGAACGGCTATGCCACCGAAACCGACCTGGCGCACACCGAGGAGGGCGGCTGTCTCGACGGCGCCAGGCCAGAAAAGGTCAGCGAGCGTGCCAAACAGCGCGGCCGCGAGCAAATCGGCTCGGTGGGCGCGGGCAACCATTTCGTCGAGGTGGACGTGGTGGAGGAAATTTTCGACCCGCAAACAGCCAGCACCTTTGGCCTGCGCGAAGGATGCCTGGTGGTACAAATCCACTGTGGATCGCGCGGCCTCGGTCACCAGGTCTGCACCGACTACGTGCAGGAATTCCAGGGTGCAGTGCGGCGCTACGGCATCCAACTGCCCGACCGGGAACTGGTCTGCGCGCCGATGGACAGCCCGGAGGGACAGGCCTATCTCGGCGCGATGCGCGCCGCCGCCAACTTCGCTTTTGCCAACCGCCAGATTCTGGCCCATTCTATCCGCCGCGCCTTCGAGGAAACCTTTGCTGGCAAGGAAAAAGGCTGGCAATTGACACAGGTGTACGACATCTGTCACAACATCGGCAAAGTGGAAACGCATGAAGTGGACGGGCGGCGGCTCAAGGTCTGCGTCCACCGCAAGGGGGCGACGCGCGCCTTCGGGCCGGGTCACCCGGACCTGCCGCCGGAGTACCGGCAAACCGGTCAGCCGGTCCTCGTGCCGGGTTCGATGGGCACGGCCTCGTGGGTGCTGGCCGGTACCGAGACTTCGATGCTGCGCTCGTTCGGATCCTCCTGTCACGGAGCGGGGCGCATGATGAGCCGTGCCAAAGCCAAGCACGACGTACGCGGCGAAGAACTGCGCCGCGAGATGGAAAGCCGCGGGATTCATGTGCGCGCCGGCAGCATGTCGGGCCTGGCAGAGGAAGCGCCGCAGGCCTACAAAAACGTGGACGCCGTGGTAGAAACCGTCTGCGCGGCGGGCATCGCCCGCAAAGTGGCGCGCCTGCGCCCGGTGGCTGTGGTGAAAGGATAACCGCAGGGAACTTTTGGGGCCGCCGAAACGTCCTGCAGGGCATGAAACGCATCCTTTTTCTTCTCCCCTTTTTGCTGGCCGCGTGCACGCCCGCCGGTCCCGCGCCGACCCCGACCCCAGAACTGCCGCCCCTGATCCAGCCATACGCTCCCCGTCCGGGGGATTCGTCCCTGAGCCGGGGCAATCTTTATCTGGACAGCGCCGAACTCCTGGTGCTCGAAAGTTACCCGGTGCAGATTAACCTGGTGCTGCAAGGCAATCTGCCCACCCCCTGCCACGAGTTGCGTGTTTCAGTAACTGCCCCAGACAGCGAAAACCGCATCCTGGTAGAGGCGTATTCGCTCTCCGACCCACAGGCAATCTGCATGCAGGTGCTTCAGCCCTTCGAGGCGAGCATCCCACTGGGTAGTTTCCCCGCCGGGCATTACAGCGTCTGGGTGAACGGCGAAAAAATCGGCGAGTTCGACGCCTAAACAAGCAAACCATCAAAAAAGAGCCGAAGGCGTTTGCCTCGGCTCTTTGCGCGTCTTGCTTTGGGCGTTATTTTTCCAGAATTTGTGAAAGAAACAGTTTGGTGCGGTCAGACTTGGGATTGCGGAAGATGTCGTCTGGCGTGCCGGTTTCGACAATTTGCCCCTGGTCGAAGAAATACATCCGGTCGGCAACCGCCCGCGCAAAGCCCATCTCGTGGGTCACCACCAGCATGGTCATGCCGGATTTTGCCAGTTCCACCATCACGTCCAGCACTTCCTTGATCATCTCCGGGTCAAGGGCCGAGGTCGGCTCGTCGAAAAGCATGATTTTGGGTTCCATCGCCAGAGCGCGGGCAATCGCCACGCGCTGCTGCTGTCCGCCGGAGAGTTGGGCGGGGAATTTGTTCGCCTGGTCAGGAATGCCCACCCGCTTGAGCAGTTCCATGGCTTTGGCTTCGGCCCGTTCTTTCGGCCATTTGCGGACCTGAATCGGTGCCAGGGTGATATTTTGCAAAACGGTCAGATGGGGAAAGAGATTGAACTGCTGGAAGACCATGCCGGTCTCCATGCGGATCTTTTCGATGTTGCGCATGTCATTGGTCAGTTCAATCCCGTCTACAATGATTTGTCCCTTCTGATGGTCTTCCAGACGGTTGATGCAGCGAATGAAAGTAGATTTGCCAGAGCCAGAAGGTCCAAAGATCACCACGACTTCCCCTTTCTGGACCTCCATGTTGATGCCTTTCAGGGCATGAAAATGCCCGTACCATTTTTCTACATTACGAGCAATGATAATCGGCTGATTGGTGCTCATCACTCTCTCCTCGGGGTTGATACGGTAATTATAGGATAGGGGAGCGGTAAACACAAGGTCAAATTGAGAATTTTTTGTCCAATCGTAAACATCAATTGTAACTGTTCAGCCATGTCATTGCGAGCCGTTTTCTGGCGAAGCAATCTCCCACTTATCAGGCCAGATTGACCGCTTGGGGATTGCTTCGTCGCAAAGAACGCTCCTCGCAATGACATACCCAACAG
>DAOTZT010000437.1:0-5238 GCA_034434255.1 Anaerolineales bacterium
AACCGGCGTTCCTCCAGCAGCAACTACGGCTTCGATATACCGATGCATCAAAGCGCTAATCGGATAGCCGGCTTTATTTTTCTGGTTATAAGTGGTCAAACCAATCAGCGGCGGTTGCATGGACGACTCCATTGCAAAAACCCTGAAGTTTCACCACAAAGACACGGAGTCACAAAGTTTCCTTTCATTTACTTACTCGTGTCTCCGTGTCTTTGTGGTTCGATTTTCACCTTTTTGCAGGAGACTCATGGACTGTTTCCCTCCGGCTTAACAGAAAAGGGCGCAGTAACTTTTTACGTCACTGCACCCTTCCAACATTTGTGAATCCTGTTTAGTCGAACTTCTGCTTCAGGTGGGACTTCTTGCCCGTCAGATTGCGCAGGAAGTACAACTGCGCACGACGGACGCGGGAGTGCCGTTCGACAACGACCTTATCCACGCGCGGCGAATTGAGCAAGAATGTACGTTCCACGCCAATGCCATTCGAGGCAATGCGCCGCACGGTAAAATTGGCATTGTTCCCGCTCTTGCGCAAACGAATGACCGTTCCCTTGAACTCCTGAATGCGCTCGCGATCACCTTCCTTGATGCGCACGTGTACGCTCACCTGGTCACCAGATCTCAGTTCGGGGATATTCGGATTCTTTTCGGTGTTGAAGTTTTTATTCAAGTCAATCATGTCTCATCATCCTTACAAAAATCTGCCGCCTTGCGGCGCGGGGCGAGATTATAACATGCGTTCTAAATAGAGGCAAGGTCAAATTTTCGCATTTTCGAGTATAATCGTGCCACCAGCCCCCGTAGCTCAATGGACAGAGTAATGGACTTCGAATCCAGTGGCTGCGAGTTCGAGCCTCGCCGGGGGCGCTGACGAGGAACCCAACATGAACCGTGTCGCCCTCTACTTACAAGATTCCCACGACCTGCGCGACGGGCTTGATTACGTCCGTTATGCCGAGAGCAAAGGGTTTGAGGCAGTGTGGCAGGCCGAATCCCGCCTGGTACGGGATGCAATTGTCCCCATGGCCGCCTACGCGGCGGTCACCGAACGCATCAAAGTCGGCTCAGGGGTGATCAACAACTGGACGCGCAACATCGGCCTGCTGGCCGCCACCTTTCTCACCCTGGACGATCTGGCCCCAAACCGCATTATCTGCGGCATTGGCGCCTGGTGGGACCCGCTGGCCCGTAACGTCGGCATCGAACGCAAAAAGCCACTGATTGCCATGCGGGAAACGGTGACCGTCCTGCGCCGCCTGCTGAACATGGAGCGTGTCACCTTCGAAGGGGAATTCGTCCACGTCCATGAGATTGAACTGGACGTGGTGCATGGACGCCGCGAACCGCGCCATGTCCCGATTATGATCGGCGCAACCGGAGACCAGATGATGGAACTGACCGGCGAAATTGCCGACGGTGCCGTGCTCAACTACTGCGTTCCGCCCGAATACAACGACCGGGCGCTGGAACTGCTCGACCGCGGCGCACGCCGCGCCGGTCGCAGCGTGGACGATCTCGACCGTCCCCAACTGATCGTCTGCTCGGTGGATGAGGACCACGACAAGGCCATCGAAACGACCAAGATGCTGCTCTGCCAGTACCTGGCTCAACAGCCACACATTGCCAAAGCCAGTGGAGTCTCGGAGGAAGTCGTGCACGAAATTCAGTCCATCCTCGGCTGGCCGGCCACCAAAGAGCAAATCAACCGCGCCAAGCACCTTGTGCCGGATGACCTGGTTCACCGCATCACCGCTTCGGGAACGCCAGACGAAGCGCGCGCCAAAGTGCAGGAATATATCAAGCGCGGCTGCACCTGCCCGATTCTGTACTCGGCAGGTGGGAACGTCAAACTGCTGATTGACACATTTGCCACAGTATAACTGCTTGGCTTTGCTGCAAAACCACAAAGGGCTGTCCAAAAAGTCGGGCAGCCCCTTTACGATTTAAAGCATGTATGATTCATAGGGGCATGACCAAGCCAAAGAGTGAACCGATTTTCAAACCGTATGCAATGAACCAGTGCGGCTGATGCCGCAGAGTGAAGAAAAGATACCTGCTGGACACCTGGTGCGGCTGGTGAATGAAGCGATTGAAGCGCTGGATCTGAGGATACTGGAAGAACAGTATTCAGGAGGAGGAACGTCGAGTGACCATCCCAAGATGATGTTGAAGGTGTTGGTGTATGCGTATTGCAAGAAGATTTACACTTCGCGCAAGATAGCAGAAGCGTTGGAAGAGAACATTCATTTCATGTGGCTGTCGGGAGAGCAAACGCCGGATTTTCGGACGATCCACAATTTTCGTGGCGAACGGAGGAAGGCGGTGGGTGAGCTGGTCGCCCCCCGCTCTTCTGCGCCACATCAGCGGCACTCGCAAGGGGCTCAGGCTTACATCAGCAGCACTTCGACCAGTTCCCCGGCGCTCAAACCGGTTGCATCGGGCGGAATGCGAATCAGTCCATCCGCCGCAGCCAGTGAGAAAATCAGATTGCTCTTGCCAAAGACCGGTTCTGCCAGGTAGCGCGCCCCCCCTTGCCCTGCTCCCTGCGCTCCACTGTCCACGACCTTCACAGCCACCCAATCTTCGCGCCCGGCCTGAGAGGAAAGGTTGATGGTCAGTTTCGCCAGCACAGACGCCTTGGGCCGCGGACTGGCCCCCAGCAACCGCTCAATCAGCGGGACCACAAATAAACTGGCAATCACCAGGGCGCTGACCGGATTCCCCGGCAGGCCGATGACCGGCTTGCCATTGCAAACAGCCAGGATCGTTGGCTTACCAGGACGCACGTTGACGCCGTGGACCAAAACGCCCGGCGCCCCCAGCGAAGCAATTGCCTCGGCAGTCATATCGCGCACACTGGCCGAAGAGCCAGCCGTAATCAAAAGCAAATCGCTTTCCGCTAAAGCCTGCGCTGCGGTCGTCTTCATGGCTTGCAGATCGTCGGGCACAATGCCCCACAGACGCGCCTGCCCACCTGCTGCCTCGACCAGCGCCGCCAGCGAGTACGAGTTGATGTCCCGCACCTGGCCCGGCTGCGGTCGCTGGTGCGGCGGGACGATCTCATCGCCGGACGAAATGATGCCAACGTTGATCTTCTTGGCTACGCGAAGCGTAGTGATTCCCAGTGCCATGCAACCGCCAATCTCCGCCGGTCGCAAGCGTTGACCCGCTTTCAGCACCACCTGACCTTCGGCTACATCCTCGCCAACGGATAACACATTCTCCCCCGTCGCCACCGGACGGAAGACCTCAATCTCATTCGCCCCGCTGCGCTCGGTGTGCTCCAGCATCACCACCGCATCGGCCTGCTCTGGTAACATGCCGCCGGTGTGGATGAGCGCACATTCGCCTGGCCGCAGAGAAAAGTCGGCAGAACGCCCCATCGGAACTTCGCCGACCAGGTTCAGGTAAGCCGGTAAAGACTCGGAGGCGCCAAAGGTGTCACGGGCACGAACGGCATACCCATCTACCGTCGAACGCGGAAATTCAGGGAGCGGGTGAGGAGCACGGAGGTCTTCGAGCAGGACCCGGCCCAGGGCCAGAGAAGCGTCTATTTGTTCGCCAACAGGCTGCGGGTCGGGAAGCGCTGCGAGCAGGGTTTGCAAGGCCTCAGCCGGAGAAGAGAGACGGAGAAATTCAGGCATACCAATAACTCCTAACGCAACCAGAAGGAAAGGGTCAACAGATAAAGTGTCAACGGGAAAGCCGAGAAAACAAGGGCATTGAAAAATTTCCACACCGGCCTTCCGCCCGCTGCAATTCGTTGCAGCCAGGCAATTTCCAGAGCAGCGAAGGGCAGGGCAAAGAAAACCGGCCCGATCAATCCCCAGGAAACGCCAAAGAGCGGAGCAGCCGAGAACAAGAGAAAGGCAATGAGCAGAAGAAGGTGGTGAACAGTCACCGCACGCGGCCAGGTGAGACGGATCAAGAGGCTTTGGCGGCCCAGTTTCTGGTCCGTCGCGAAGGCGGAAAAATCGGCGGCGAGAAGCGAGGCGATGGCGTGAACCGTCAGGGGGAACGTAATCATGGGGAGCAAACGATGCAGGGTCTCAGCCTGGAGCAAAAAGGCAAAAGCAGGGAAAAGTGTGCTTACCAGGACCGCCAGGAGAAGTTCGCCATAGCCGCTGGCATACAGACGAAAAGGAGGAACCGCATAGAGCACCACCAGAAACGCCGCCAGCAACAGGAGCAAGCCAGCAGAGCGGGTCAGCAGGTGGGTGAGCAGCAAGGCAAGAGTCGCGGCCCCTGCCAGCGTCAACGCAGCGTACGAAAATTGCAAGAGACGGGTGCGCAGCAATTCGCGTTGACGGGGTGTTTCCTCTGGATCGAGAGGGGTCAACGGCAAGCGAAAGTAATGGGTAAGCCAGGAAAGCGCCACCAGGAGAGACAGGCAGGCGAGAAGTCCCAGCCAGAAGGTCGGCCAGTGAGGCAGATGGCCCAGGTAGCGCGCAATTCCCGCGCCGAGTAAGCAGGCCAGAATCGCCCAGAGCAAATAGACAGGTTGGGTAAGTTGAAGGAGTTTTTTCATGGGTTATATCAGAGCATAGCCGCCATCTACCGTGATCGTTTGTCCCGTGATGGAGGGGGTATCCAACAGAAATTCAAGGGCAGCGGTCATTTCTTCGAGAGCAACAGGATGTCGCAGAGGCAGGCGCTGAATGAGTTGCTCCCAGGTAGTTTGTGGCAGGGAGTCGGCAGGGAGGACAAGGCCGGGGGCAATGGCGTTGACGCGCAGCCGCGGGGCATAGGTCCTGGCTTGAAGGCGGGTGAGGGCTTCGAGTGCCGATTTGCTGATGACATAGGCGGCATAATTTGTCCAGAGTTTGTGTGCGCCCACGTCGGTGATGTTGACAATCAGGCCGTTTTCAGCCATCAAGTCGGCAATTTTTTGGGTGAGCAAAAAGGGGGCACGCAGGTTCAGGTCGAAGACCGAATCCCAATCGGAGAGAGAGGTGGTGCGCAGGTCAGCAGCCGGCATGATGGCAGCGGAGTTTACCAGGACATGCAGGGGATGAGGCAAAGAAGAGGCGAGAGAAACAAGGGAAGAAAGCGAGGAGGCGTCGGTCAGATTGGCCTGGGCCAGGTACACCGGCACGTTGCAGGCCTCAATTGCGTGCGCTGCCGTTTCTGCCTCGGCCCGCGAGGTATTGTAGTGAAGCAGCAGGGCATAGCCGCGGCGGGCAAGGCACAGAGCAAAGGCGCGACCCAGTCGCCGCGCTGCACCGGTAACGAGGGCTA
>DAOTZT010000438.1:0-14549 GCA_034434255.1 Anaerolineales bacterium
GAGGGCGTTTTTTGCCCGAAGCAATCTCGTGTTGAACAGGAAAAACCATGCTTTGGGAGACTGCTTCACTCGCAAAAAGCGCTCGTTCGCAGTGACACCCCTGTTTCGAGTGGATGGCTGAATAGTTACCATATTTTGGGTGAACGGAGATGAACATATTTTGGGTGAACGGAGATGAACGTTTTTAGTTTGATGAACGAGGAATAAATGGGACCCGTCACGTTGGATCAACTCACAGAAAAGATCATTGCCTGCGCGTTTGATGTGAGCGATACGCTGGGGATTGGTTTTGTCGAAAAAGTATATGAAAATGCATTTGCCCATCGGATGAGAAAAGATGGCCTGAAGGTGGCTCAACAATACCCCATCAAGGTAATTTATGATGGCGTGATTGTAGGCGAATTCATTGCGGACATGCTTGTCGAAGATCGGGTCCTTGTCGAGTTGAAATCTGTCTCTGAGTTGACTCCCGAACATTTGGCGCAGGCGCTCAATTATCTGCGCGCTAGCGGCCTCGAGACCTGTCTGCTGATCAACTTTGGCAAGCCGCGCATCCAGGTTCGCCGCCTTCACCCCTCCCCAAACTGGAAGACCGCATAACCTTGAACCATTTTTTCTCCCCATCTTTATCTTCGTTCATCTCCGGTTTTATCTTCGTTCATCTCCGGTTTTATCTTCGTTCATCTCCGGTTATTTATCTCCGTTTATCTCCGGTTTTATCTTCGTTCATCTCCGGTTATTTATCTCCGTTTATCTCCGGTAAAATATCTCCGGTAAAAATATGTCTAAAGTCGTGATTGCCATGTCTGGTGGGGTGGATTCCTCGGTTGCCGCGGCGCTGCTCAAACAGCAGGGCCACGAGGTGACCGGTATGATGCTGCGCCTGTGGTCCGAACCCGGCAAGGAGGACTCCAACCGCTGCTGTACCCCCGATTCGATGTTCCTGGCCCGGCGCGTGGCCGCCCGTCTGGACATTCCCTTCTACGTGGTGGATGCCAAGGACGCCTTCCGCTCCACGGTGGTTCAGGCTTTCCTGGATGGCTACGCCGCCGGACGGACCCCCAATCCCTGCCTGACCTGTAACCGTCTCATCCGCTGGGGCTTGCTGCTCGAACAGGCCCTGGCCCTCGGCGCTGAGTACCTGGCTACCGGTCACTACGTCCGCCGGCGGGTGGACGAGGCGGGGCGCGTCCAACTTCTGCGCGCCATAGACCGGACGAAAGATCAGTCCTACGTCTTGCACGTCCTGACGCAGGAGCAACTGGCGCGCTCGCTCTTCCCGGTTGGCGAGTATCCAAAATCTGAGATCCGCCGCCTGGCCGAGACCTTTGGCCTGTCCACGGCCCGCCGTCCCGACAGCCAGGACCTGTGTTTCCTGGCTGGCGAGGATTATCGTCACTTCCTGCGCCGCCACGCCCCTGAAATTTTGCGCCCCGGCCCGATTCTGACCCGCGACGGGCAGGTGCTGGGCGAACACAGCGGCCTGGCCAACTACACCATCGGTCAGCGCAAGGGGCTGGGACTCTCGTCGCCGCAGCCGCTGTACGTGCTGGAAAAAGATGTTGCCCGCAACGCCCTGCTCGTCGGCCCGGCGGAGGAACTGGGCCAGCGCGAATTGCTGGCGGAGGGGGTCCACTGGCTGAGCGGCGAGCCGCCTGTGGGCCCCTTCCGCGCCGAGGTCAAGACGCGTTACACTGCCCGCGAAGTCCCGGCGGAGGTGACGCCGCTGGAGGGCGGGCGCCGCGCCCGGGTCTGCTTCGATGCGCCGGTGCGGGACCTGACGCCGGGTCAGGCAGCCGTGTTCTACGACGGGGACCTGGTCCTCGGCGGCGGGATGATTTCGTACACTGCGCGTAGCCAAGATGTAGTATAATGATTCTTGTCTGAGTGCAAACTGCTGTGCTCATTTTTTGATTTCCAGAAACAGGTTTCCCCATGACCTTCCCCGCTTTTCTCTTTGGCTTGTTGCTGGCTGCCCTCTATGGCGCGGCGTTTCACTTCTGGCGCGCCGAAACGCTGAAGAAAATTCCACTCTTCATCATTTTTGCCGAACTGGGATTTTGGGCCGGACATTTCCTGGCTGCTTCTTTGGGCTGGACTTTTGTGCAGGTGGGGCCTCTCCACGCCGGCCCGGCCACGGTGGGGAGTGCTCTCTTCCTGTTCGTGGGGGAGTGGCTCAGCAGGGTGGAAGTTTCTCCGCGCAACCGTTGATTGAAAATAGATTGTCTTAAGAAAACAGCAGGTCACACGCTCGATGTGACCTGCTGTTCTGTATTCAAAAAGTGTTTGCTTGTTCAGGACTTTGCAGGCACGGGGGCATGGAGTTGCTTGCGAATCTCGTCTTCCCGCTCGGCCAGACTGCCCAGGACGCCGTTGACAAAGCGAGGGGCGCTATCGGAGCCGTATTGTTTGGCAAGTTCTACCGCCTCGTTAATGGCCACTTTGAGGGGGGTGATGTTCCCGCCCGCAAATTCCCATACCGCAATGCGCAGGATGTTGCGGTCAATGGCGGCGATTTGTTCCAGCGGCCATTCCGGCGCGTACCGGGCGATTAAGGTGTCTAAACGGTCACGCAATGGCAAGACACCGAAAATAATCTGGCGGACAAATTCCACCAGTTCTTCCGAGAGATGGGTTTCTTCCAGGCGCGCTTGTAAGGAATCTACCGGATTGTGGTTCACCATATCTACTTCGTAAAGAACTTGCAGGGCGATCCCGCGCGCCTGGGTACGAGCCTTCATCTTGGGTTATGCCTCGGGTTTGTAGTGAATGTCTTCAATGTGGACATTGACATGGCTGGTTTCAAGGCCGGTCATTTCAGTAATGGCACGGGCGACGGTAGCCTGGACGTTGCGACTCACTTCACGAATGTTGACATCGCTTTCCAGAACGAGAAACAGGTCAAGGAATACCAGACCGTTTTCGATATTGAGCCGGACTCCATCGCCACGGTGGCCCAATAGGTCTTTTACGGCCAGGCGGACAGGGGCCACGCTATGCACTCCTTCTACTTCCAGTGCAGATTGACGGGCAATGGTAAGCAGCACATCGGGGGTGAGCGTGGTCTTGCCGGGGGAATGATACTCGCTGGTCATGTTACCTCCTGAAGGATAGGGAAATTATAACACCAGAGATATTAACACACGAAGACTGGATTGGTGACCTGTGGAAGGTGAATCGCTCAATGCGCAGGCGCTTTCTGCCCGGGCTTGAGGAACAGGGCCAGAATCAGGCTTAGCCCGCCAACGATTGCCACCAGCCAGGTGACAGCGTCTTGCCAGAACTGGAGCGGGAACAGACGAATAAGCGTGTCGGAATACAGGAACATCCACGAGTCTCCTTCAAAAAAGAGGGCATGAAAGGACTCGAAGAAGGTCCAGAAACTGACGGCGGCAAAGATGCCGATGATGGCGATCAGGCCGAGGGTCAGCCAGGCACCGCGGCGGATTCCAGCGATCACGTCGGCCCGCCAGGGTCGGCGCTGGGCGACCAGCAGCAGCCCGAACAGGATCAGGGTCAGCCCCAGGCCGATGTTGGTCACCGGCACGAAGACCGCCTTGACATCTTCCATGTGGCTGAGTTCGCGAGCGTTGAAAAGCGGGGAGCCGTTTTCGAAGGTCAGATCGGCCAGGAGGCGGATGTCGGCATTTGTGTTGAGGTAGCGCAGGCACAGGCTGGCGTATTCCAGGCGTTGGGCGGTTGTAAATCCGTAAGAATCTACGGGAAAATGTGGCAGGCGGTATTCCACATCGAGAAAGAAGTCGCTGGCTACGATGCGCAGGGCAATGAAAAGCAAGACCACGGGGACCAGCAGGGTGGCAATCCAGGAGACGGTGATGCGCCAGGGTTTAGAGAATTTTGAGAGGGGAGAGGAGAACATGGAGGATCTTGTCAAACCTTTCTCAGAACGAATTTTGTCTTTTGGAGTAACTACTTCGACGCGGATCGCAATGACCTCTTGCAAAAGAGCAAGTTATAGGATTTGTTGGTTAATCTTCATTTCCTACCTGATTGCTCCCAGGGAGGTAATTACCTTTTGGATGGCAAACCATCAGACTCGAGCGGTTATTCCAGCATTTCTGTCCCATTGTTGAGGAGAAAGTGGAGGATAAGGTTGTTGGTCAGCCATTCAATTGGGCTGAGGTCGTCGGTGAAGACGAGGGTGTGTTGTGGAGGAGGGGCAAGGTGGGACCAGGCCTGGTACATCGAGTCGAGGAGCAGGGGATGGACATCGTTGCGTCCATGCAGACGGAGCAGGTTATCGAGCAGGGCATCGGCGGTGGTTGGCTGGAGGGTGGCGTACAGGATGGAGTTGAAGGTGTTGGGGATGTCCATGACGTAAATGGACGGGAAGAGCGTCCCGATGGTGGTAGCCAGGCCGTCAATCAGGCGGCGGTCGCCGGGGGCGCGTCCGACGTTGATGGCCAGCACGCCGTCGGGCTTGAGGTGATTGGCGGCAATCTGGAAGAATTCCTGGGTGGTCAGGTGTGGCGGAATGTAGGGCGGGCGGTAGGCGTCCACGATGATCAGGTCGTAGGTCTCGGGGCTTTGTTCCAGTCCCCAGCGACCGTCCTGTACATAGACGTTCAGGTTGGGCAGGTTCATGCCGAAGTAGTCGCGTCCGACCTGGACGATTTTGGGGTCAATTTCCCAGCCGTCAATGGTGACGTTGGGGAAAACGGCTGCAGCCTGGCGGGCGGTGGTCCCGGCGGCCAGGCCCACGATTCCGACACGGGTCACCGAGGCCGGTTCCCGGTTGGCGTAGAAGAACGGGCCGGCCAGGAACTGCTGCCAGGGGCCGCCATAGGCCAGCGTCGAGGGATTGTACTCTGAGTGAATGCCCTGGCCTTCGTTCAGGCGCAGGTAACGCGTCCCGTTTCCATCTTCCAGGACCTGGATGTAGTTGTAGGCTGACTCGGTCTCGTAAATTTGTCCCTGCGATTGTTTGATGCCGCCTTGACCAGAGATGGCCAGCACGGCAAGAGCGACGATCATCAGCAGGTAGGGAAGGGCTTTTTTTGCTCCGGCGCTGCGGGCGATTCCCACCACGGCAACGCAGAGAAGCACGCCGCTGAAGACGAGGAAGGTGCGCGTGGTGCCGATAGTCGGAATCAGGATCAGGGTGGGGAGGAAGGAGCCAAGGAATGAGCCGATGGTCGAGACACCGTAGATGGTCCCGGCCACGTTGCCGGCGTGGGAGGCATCGTCCAGGCTGACGCGAATGGCGAAGGGCGAAATCATGCCCAGCAATGTCACCGGTACGGTGAAGAGAATCAGCACACCGACAAATGCCCCCGCCAGGAGGCCGATTTGGAGTTCGTCGAAGGCGTTGGCAGCCATACGCAGGACGGGGCGAGCCACGTAGGGCACGATGCCGAGGGTGAATGCCCCCCAGGCCAGGACCTGGTACATGGTGTGCGGGTAAGGAGAGCGGTCGGCCCATTTGCCGCCGATGAAGTAACCGGTGGTGAGGTAGATGAGAATCAGGCCGATGATGACTGCCCAAACGACATTGCTGGTGCCAAAGACGTTGCCCAGCAGGCGCGAGGCGCCAAATTCTGCGGCAAGGGAGGTCATGCCGGAGATAAAGACGGTAAAGTAAATGTATTTGCGCATGATGTGCATGATTATACCGTCAACATGGCTTTGTTTTCCTTGACGATTCTCGCCACCTCGTCTACAATTCGGCCCGCTTCCGGCCTGGCCGGAAAAATTCTATACGTAGAGCGAAGGTAATCCCGTCCCAACGGGGTGAGAGGCGCTCGAGGAAGGAAAATATGGAGAAAGTTATTATCAAGGCCACACGGCGGAATGTCACCGGCAAGCAGGTGCGCGCTCTGCGCCGTGCTGGCGAACTGCCCGGCGTTATCTACGGGCGCAATATGGAGCCAATCAACATTTCGATGAATGCCCACGATGCTTCGTTGGTGCTGGCTCGCACGACGGCTTCCAGCCTGATTACCATTGACCTGGAAGGCAAGGAATATCCGGCACTGGTGCGCGAAAAGCAGCGCAATCCGGTCAAGCGGACTTTTGTCCATATTGATTTCCAGGTCGTTTCGCTGACCGAGAAGATCCGCACGAAGGTTGGCATTGAGGTCACCGGTACTTCACCGGCGGTCAAGGATTACAATGCGGTGCTGGTGACTGGTCTGGACGAACTGGAAGTGGAATGCTTCCCGCAGGACTTGCCAGAACGAATTGTTGTGGATATTTCTCGCCTGGCGAAGGTCGGCGATGGCATCCGTGTCCGTGACCTGGTCCTGTCGGACAAGGTTAAGGTGCTGGATGACCCCGATGAAATCATTGTCCTGGCCACTCTTGCTAAGGAAGAAGAGGAGGCGGCTGCCGGACTGGAAGGCGAGGCTGCTGAGCCCGAGGTGATTGAGAAGGGCAAGAAGGAAGAAGAGGAAGAGGAAAAGAAGTAATCCTCTTGATCAAACAGAATTACACCCCCCGAAGTGTTTTATCTTCGGGGGGTGGTTTTATATTCCCAAAACAGCGATTAAATTCAAGATGATTCTGGCACTGGCGCCCCATAGCACTTCTCCGTCGTAAGGGGCATAAAGGACAACGGGAAATGGGCGGCGGATGCCATTGGGAGTGAAGGGTTGTTCCTTCCAGTTGCGCCGGTTGGCCAGCCAGGGTAACGGGATGGTGAAGACGCGTGCCACCTCGCCGGCCGCGGGCTGAAAGGGATATGGCCAGGGAATGACGCCTACCACCGGCGAAACGCGGTAACGGGTGATGGTAATGATGTCGTTGAGCCGACCGAGCAGGCGCACATCCGCCGGATTCAGGCCGATTTCTTCCATCGCTTCGCGCAGGGCCGTTGTTTCAGGACTGGTTTCGCCGGCATTACAGGAGCCGCCCGGGAAAGCGACCTGCCCTTTATGTTTTTGAACGGTGTCGGTGCGGCGGGTGAAGACGATATGCCACTCGTCTTCACAGCGGGCAAATGGAATCAAGACGGCAGCGCATTGCAACGGGACGCTGGCGTACAGTTCGGCGTAGCCATCGGTGGAAGCGATGACACCGGGGCGATAGGCACGTTGTAGACGATCGGCGATTTGATCTTCAGTGAGAAGATGGGTCATTCGGCTCGTACGGCCCCACCGCAGTAGGGGCATTCGGCAGTGGCTTCATCTGCCCATTCGACTTCGTCTGAGAGGATCGGCGCCCCACAGGAGGGGCAATGGGTTGGCAAAAGTCGTTTGGGCGCGGCGGCAGGCGCCTGGCTCTCAAAGCCAGAGGGGAGCAGGGACTTGAGCAGGGCCTCGATTTCAGCGGCTTCGCTGGTCAGTCCGCGGGCGCGGAGTTCGTTGACGGCACGTGCACCGGCTTTCTGCAGACGCATCCAGTTGCCGCGGCCGGCCAGGATGGTCAGCCCTTGCTTGAGGGCAGTCATTCCTGCCGGAACCTGGCCAGCCAGGATGTGGCAGCGTCCGGCCTGGAGGAATAACTGGGCGTCGTGGGGCAGGCCGCGGGTCTGGGCGCCGCGCGCCAGTTGTTCGTAGGCCTGGGCTGCGGCCGGGTAGTTCCCGCTGGCCAGCAGTTCATTGGCACGCATCAGCGCGGGAGGAATGTTGGGGCGCAGGGCGCGCCGCAGTGGACGGACAAAAGGTCTTCGAAACATCGCTTTTTTCCCTCGCCTTGACTTAGAACTCTTGCATAGGCGTTGTAAGAAACGGCGCAAACATTTTTTGCCACAGATTCCACAGATTTTCACAGATTGAGTTTTAGAACTCCGTGCTAATCCGTTAAATCTGCGGCTGAAAATACTTTCGCAAGAAGTCTTTTATTTCCGGGCGTACATGGCAAGTTATGGACGGTTATTCTGAAGAATCCTGTTCCGCCAGCAATTCTTGCACCCGCGCGTCCTCGGCTGGTTCGATGCGGCGGGCAAATGTCAGGAAGCCGGTATGCGCCACCATCCGGTCGGTGGGACGCAGGCGGGTTGGTTCCGGCTTGTAGTAGCGCAGCAAAATTTCACATACTTCGATAAAGGCAAACCCCTCGCGCCGCAGGGCGTGGAGCAGGGTTTCCACCTGGTTGAAGGTGGGGACCAGGTTACAGAAGAATCCGCCTGGTTTGAGGGCTGCCCGCACCTGGCTGACGTAGTCCCAGGGATTGGGAACGTCCAGGAAGAAGGCGTCGGCGTCGGTCTCGTCGAATCCGGTCGCAATGTCGCGCAACTTGAACGTGACGCGCTCGGCCAGCCCCAGCCGTTCAAGGTTTTTGCGCGCCAGGTTCTGGAATTCCTCGCGCTTTTCGTAGGTGATCACGCGCCCCTGCGGGCCGACGGCGAAAGCCAGCGCCACGGTCATGGACCCTGAGCCGGTCCCCGCTTCGAGGACGGTTTGCCCCGGCCCGACCGAGAGGCGCGTCAAGATGTAGCCGATGTCTTTGGGGTACATGATTTGTGTGCTGCGCTTCAGATCGTTCAGAATATCGGCCAGCGAGGGCTGGAGCAGAAAGAACGGACTCCCCTGGTGGCTGAAAACCTGGCTGCCCCACGGCAGGCCGATCAGGTCATCGTGATTGAGCATGCCGCGATGGGTGTGCATCACTCCACCGGGGATAAGGGGGAAGATGTAGTATTTGTGTCGCAGGCCGACGAGCAGGGCCAGGTCACCGGGTTGGGCATGGGTGGAGGAGAGGTTCCAGGGCATGGTTACTTTTAGGGTTTACACGTTTGAACGTTGGAACGTTTGAACGTTGGAACGTTGGAACGTTTCAACGTTTCAACGTTTCCACAAAGAAGTCGGCGATGGCGTTGTAGCAGGTGACGCGGTTGGCGTATTTGAGTATGTCGTGGCCTTCGTCTTCGAAGAGCAGCAATTCGACCTGTTTGCCTTTGGCGCGCAAGTCAGCCACCAGTTCTTCGGACTCTTTGGCCACCACGCGTGGGTCGTTGCGTCCCTGAATGACAAGAAGCGGGCAGGCCAGGTTGTCGAGGTAGGTCTTGGGGGAACGCTCTTGCAGGAAGGCGCGACCTTCAGGGGTGGATGGATCGGCCAGGGCAACTTTGAAGTAGGGCTTCCACGTTTCGGGGATGCGCTCGGAGAAGGTCACCAGGTCGTAGGGGCCGAACATGTCGCAGGCGGCAGACCACAGGTCCGGGTGACGGCCAATCAGGGTGAGGGTCATGTAGCCGCCGTAGGAGCGGCCCACCACTGCGGCGCGTTTCACATCCAGGCGTTTGTCCTTCGGCAGGATCTTGGTCATGGCGTGGACGTGGTCGAGCCGGTCCTTGCCGCCCCAGTCGCGGTCCACTTGCTTCATGTACTGGAGGCCGTAGCCGGTCGAGCCGCGCACGTTGGGGACGAAGACGGCAAAGCCGCGCAGGGTGAGGAACTGGATGAGGGGCATGGAGAACCAGGCAAAATCGGGGCGCTCCTGACTTTGCGGGCCGCCGTGAATGTAATAGACGAGCGGGCACGGACCGGCGAAGCCGAGTTCGGGCGAGGGCAGGTAGAGCCGCGCCGAGATGCGCGTCCCGTCGAAGGAGGTGAAGGAGGCGTCCTCGCCCTTCGACAGGAGGTTTTCGGGAATGCCCAGAATGCGCTCCTCGGTGTGCATGACGATGATGTCGCGCTCTTTGCCCTCGATGGTGTAGAGTTGGGTCGGGCTGGTGGCGGTGGAGAAGGAAATCACGAAGCGGTCTTTGACCTTGTCGTAGTACCCGTGTTCCAGCACGCCATCCGACAGGTCCCCTTCGCCAACGAGGACGTGCTTGAGGGTCATCACACGCTTCTCCTCGCTGAACGTGCCTTCGTAAAGCCAGGAACAGCCGTCAATGTTGAACGCCACGAGATAACGCGAGCCTTTCAAGCGCTCCAGGCCAGCCATTTCGCCGATGCCGGTATGGACGATGCCTGTCACCTGAACGGGCTGGATTTGCCCCGGCGCGGCCAGGTCGAGGTAGCCGAGGCTGTATTTGTCGTCGAAGACGGCGCTCTGAACCAGGAGACCG
The DNA here is from genome assembly GCA_034434255.1 of Anaerolineales bacterium. Classification (GTDB taxonomy): domain Bacteria; phylum Chloroflexota; class Anaerolineae; order Anaerolineales; family Villigracilaceae; genus UBA877. The sequence continues at coordinate 9,977 of DAOTZT010000438.1, forward strand.
CTCCCGCTAGCGGTCCATGCGACGGCCCGCAAGCCATTGGGCGGGACAATTTCTCCCTCGGTGCGTTGGTCGAGTGGCTTGCCGAAGAGCAAAGTCCTCTTGCTGTTTTCCAGTAGCCAGAGCACATTATCGCCAGCAGAGTAGCCCTCGGTGAGCAAAATGCGGCTGTGGTCCTCACTGGGGGCGCCCGGCCATGCGCCCCACTCGGACTCGTGCAGTTTTTCCAGTTTGCCGGTGCGCAGGTCGCCGCGGTAGACTTCCTGGATGGGCTTGTCGCGCCGTTCGGCGTTGAAATAGACGATGTTTTTCTCGATGTCGCATTCGGTCAAATGGACGCGGTAATTGGAAAAGAAATTGTCGAAAGCCGGTTCGGGGTAGCCGCCCTCAATGGGGATGAGCATCGGCTGGTAGTTTTCGTCGCCGTCGTGATCGAGCATGACGAGGATTTTATCGAGCAGGGGGAAGACGAAGAAGGAGTAGCCATCTACCAGATCGGGGTTTTGCATGGCAATGTGCGGCGGGAGGAGCGGTTCCGGAACCGAGCCGCCGTAGTACATGGCATACAGGCTCAGTTTCCCGGACAGGCTGCTGATGAAGTAAATCCGGTCCTCCACGATTTGCGGGGAGAGATGCAGGCGGGCGGAGAGGAAAGATTCGATGCGGTAGGTCATGTGCGTTGCTCCTGTAAAATTCGTGTCAAAAGAGATGGCCTTACTGCAGTTAATCTTATCACGAAAAACTTGACGGATTCCGTTCGGACTGATAAACTCGAGTTCAGGTTTGCACGTGTTCACGCTGGACAAGAAACCGGCCCGAACCAGCAACATGGTGAGGCGGTTTTTTATATCCAACAGTAACATGGGCAAAACATTCCATCTTTCTTTCCAAACGTAAGGAGAAATACAATGTCAGAGCGTGTGACCGGAAAGGTCAAATGGTTCAATGCATCGAAAGGCTATGGCTTCATCGAACGCCAGGGTGGCCCAGATGTCTTCGTGCATTTCAGCGCAATTCAAAGTGACGGGTTCAAAACCCTCAATGAAGGGCAAAAGGTTGAGTTCGAGATCGAACAAGGACCGAAGGGCCTGCAGGCGGCGAAAGTCAAGCCAATTTAGTCCGGATTGCGAATATCCTTCCCTCCCCTTGCGGGAGGGATTTTTTGTTAAATCGCAAGCGCCTCTCTTCTGCTATTGCAAGTTGCGATAGACACAGATAAAGACGAGATTTTCTCTCTCATTCCCTGGGCACGGTTTCGTTGTAAAATAGACTCTACCTGCAATTGTCAAAGGCGTTGTTGTGCGTACCTCCCTGTCTGGCTGAGCAGCGCTGCGCCTGAACCTGTGGGATGCTTCGACCAACATGCCTGTACAGAAAACTACCTCATGAGGAGGGGTATGAAACTGCCTTCGAAAGTCACTTTTGCTCTTACCTTACTTGGCCTGTTGTTGAGTAGTTGCACTTTCTCCCTGCTCGACCTTCCCGCCTTCAACTCCACGCCAGTCCCGCCGACGGCGCCTGGCCCCACACCAACGCCCTTGCCCGCCGCGGCGGTCACTTTCAATGTGACTCTGCCTTCTCCTCTACTCCCTGGCGAAACTCTTTACCTGAGTGTGGTGGACGAGGTTACCGGTGTCTCTCTTAATCCCATCAACCATGCCATGCAGGCGATGGATGCCACCCACTACACCCTCACCCTGCCCTTCGCGATTGGTACTGTGCTAACCTATCGCTACCTGCGCCAGGCAGTTCTCCCAGTTTTTGAAGATGATTCCTCAGACCGGCTCGTGCGTTATCGCATGTACTACGTGGCGGCTCCAGGAATCGTCCAGGATGTTGTCTCTTCGTGGACGGATAGTCCCTTCTCGGCTCCTACCGGCCGCGTGACCGGCACGGTAGTCAATGCTGCAGATGGTAAGCCTGTTCCAAATATCCTGATTGCCATTGGCGGGCAACAGACCCTGACCGATACCACTGGTTCTTTTATCATCGAGGGCCTTCCTGCTGGGACGCATAACCTGGTGGCCTACGCCCTCGATGGCGCTTATCAGACCTTTCAGCAGGGGGCGATTGTCGTAGAGGGGAAGACTACCCCTGCCAACATCTCCCTGACGCCCAGTTCTTTCGTCAATGTCACCTTTACTGTGACCGTGCCGGAAGATACGGTCGGCAATGCTCCCATTCGACTGGCTGGTAACCTGTCCAGTCTGGGCAACACCTTTGGCGATCTCAATGCTGGTGTCAGCACTGTTGCCTCCCGCATGCCTGTCCTTTCCCCTGTGGGTGGAAGAGTCTATACCATCACGCTCAGTTTGCCGGTCGGCGCCGATATTCGCTACAAGTACACCCTCGGCGACGGTTACTGGAACGCCGAACATGCCCCGGGGGGAGCGTTTGTCCTGCGCCAGTTGATTCTTCCCCCTGGGCAACCCCTCTATCAGGTGCAAGATTACGTCAGCACCTGGCAAGATAGCGTCTCCTCGCCGATTCTTTTCGAAGTCACTGTTCCGCCTGAAACACCGGTTTCGGATATTGTCTCCATTCAGTTCAACCCTTACGGCTGGATGGAACCTATCCCGATGTGGCCCATGGGAGGAAATCGCTGGATTTATCGCCTTTACAGCCCTTTTCGTGGCCTGAACACATTTCAATATCGCTACTGTCGTAATGATCAGTGTGGCGTGGCGGATGATGTGGCCACCCCCTCCGATCGTCCGGGCCGACTGGTGACTCCGGCCCTTGCCCCGCAGGATTTGCAAGATAGCGTCACTGCCTGGAAATGGTATGCTTCCCTGCCTCCCACGTCGCTGGTCGGCTTGCCAGTCGCTGTTCGCCCGGTCGGCTTTTGGGCTGGTGTGGAGTTCCTGCCCGGCAGCGACCCGACCTGGCAGGCCTGGATGTCCAACGCCATCCTCAACGTGCAGGCGCTGTACTCCAACTGGATCGTGTTGACCCCTTCCTGGACCGTCAGCCGGACTCAGCCCCTTGTGTTTGCCCCTCTCCCAGGCCGCGGCCCGCTCTATGCGGACCTGACCCGCCAGGTGAACGGCATCCGCTCCCTCGACCTGAACGCAGCCATTTTTCCCCAGGCCAACCTGCCCATCGCTACCCTGGACTGGTGGAAGAATGCTCCGCGCGATGAAGCCTGGTGGAATGCCTGGTTCGAACGTTATCAGACCTTTGCCATTCATCACGCTGACCTGGCTGCCCAGACCGGCGCCTCGGCCCTCATCCTCGGCGGTGACTGGGTGATGCCCGCTTTACCGGGTGGTCGCATTGGCGCAGAGAGTTCTGGCGTGCCGGAGAATGCCTCGGCCCGCTGGACGATTATTTTGCAGGAGGTGCGCGCCCATTACAGCGGCAATGTCTTGTGGGCAGTGCCGTATCCGGACGGAATGGACAATGTCCCCGATTTCGTCTCCTCTCTCGATGGCATCTATCTGCTCTGGTACACGCCGCTGGCCAGTTCTGGCTCTGCCAGCGTGGACGAAATGCGCACAGCCGCGGGCGTTTTACTTGATACCGAAGTCCTGCCGCTTCAGCAAGCGTTCAACAAACCGATTATCCTGGCGGTAGCTTATCCTTCGGCAGATGGCGCGGCGACCGCCTGGATGCCTCTGCCGCTCGCCCTCCAGCCAGGCAACGGACAGGGAACGGTGGACCTGCAGGAACAGGCTGATCTCTACCAGGCGCTGCTGGCGGCGGTTAACGAACGCCCCTGGATTGGCGGATTCGTCAGCCGGGGGTATTACCCGCCGGTGGTGGTGCATGATACCTCGGCCAGCGTCTATGGCAAGCCGGCGGCGGACGTGTTGTGGTACTGGTATCCGCGCTTCCTGGGCCTGACCCCGTAGCGCGACGGAACCTTGCGCGGATATTTCTCCCCAACCGGTGGAAGAAGCCGAAGAGCCAATTTTATACCCACAAGTCAGTCACAAGAACACCTCGCCGGGCGTTCTTGTGTGTTGTACCATCAGATTCAAGAACAGCCAAACGGAGGAGTTATGTCTCGAAAAGTTTTGCGCTTTCTAACAGGGCTGCTGGTGACGATGGTCGTCGTCTCCATTGTCCTGTCGTTGCTGGGCACCTACACGGCCCGCCGATCTTTTCCACAGGTGGAGGGGGAGTTGCAACTTCCCGGCCTCGACGCCGAGGTGAATATCTACCGCGACGAGTACGGCATCCCGCACATTTACGCTTCCACCTTGCATGACCTGTTTTTTGCCCAGGGGTATGTCCACGCTCAAGACCGGTTCTGGCAAATGGATTTCTGGCGCCATGTTGGCTCTGGGCGACTCGCTGAAATGTTCGGGGAAGGGCAGGTGGAGACAGACGCGTTTCTGCGCACGATGGGCTGGGGAAGCCTGGCCGAGCAGGAACTGGCCGAATCCAGCCCCGAAGCGGTGGCCATCCTCACCGCCTATGCCGAAGGTGTCAATGCCTACCTGGCCGACCATTCCGGTTCGGCCATCAGCCTGGAGTATGCCATTCTGGGATTGCTGACCCCCGGTTATGAACCTGAACCCTGGACGCCCGTCCATACCCTGACCTGGGCCAAGGCCATGGCCTGGGATTT
>DAOTZT010000439.1:0-6641 GCA_034434255.1 Anaerolineales bacterium
GTTTCAATCCACGCTCCCCGTGTGGGGAGCGACCGCAACATCTGGGTAAAAAAATATCTCTACCGCCAGATGTTGGCATTTATTCTATCAGGACAGCGCCCCAAAGTCAATTTTCGCTCCAAAAATGTCGCTATTCGGTTGTTAAGGTGCAAAATTTCCTGCGAACCTCCCAGGGATTTTCTGTTCACTCCACGTTCGCAAATCAAACCAGCAGCGTCCCCTCCAGGTCCAGGCTCGGCTTCGCGCCGATATGCTCCACGCGGCTCTTCCAGTTATCACCGAGATAGTAGAAACGCAGCGAATCCACTTCCGGGTCAATGATTTTGAGCAGTTTCGCCTGCAATTGCTTCAATTGCGCCGCGTCCACCAGGCACTCGAAGACCGAGTTCTGCACGCGCTGACCGTAATCCTGGCATTTTTTCGCCACCTTGCGCAGGCGGCTTTTGCCGGCCTCGGTTTCGGTATTGACATCGTAGGTAATCAAGACCATCATCGAATATTTCCTCTTTTTTTATGAGCAGATTACTGCGACGCCTGGTCTCGATATGGGGAGAAAAGCGTTCGCCCTACTCGACCGACGGCGTCTCGCACCGACCGCTCAACTCCAAAAGAACGGCGGGTAGGCGTCCAGGTCGCCGCGCAGGTGACGCGCCAGCAGCATCGCCTGGACGTGCGGCAGCAGCCCAAAGGGAATCTTCTCCTTTAAATACGGGTGAATCAACTCCTCCTTCTTGCGCTCCTGCCAGGCAGTGATGACCGCTTTGCGCGTCTCGTCGTCCATCAGGATTCCGCCGCTCTCCTTCTTCGTAAAGCCCTTGCCCGTCACCTGCTTGCGGTTGACCAGCGAAAGCGCCAGGCGGTCAGCCATCACCGGGCGCAGTTCCTCCATCAGGTCGAGGGCGAGCGAGGGGCGGCCGGGCCTGTCCCGATGGAGGAAGCCCACGAACGGGTCCAGGCCGACCGTCTCCAGCGCCGAAGCAACCTCATTCGTCAGCAACGTATAGAGGAACGAGAGCAGGCTGTTCATGTTATCCAGCGGTGGGCGGCGGTTGCGCTCCTCGAAGCGGAACTCCTCCTTCTGCTGCAAAATCAAATGGTCGAAGACGCCAAAATAAATCTTCGCCGCGCTGCCCTCGAAGCCCATCAGGTCAGCGGTGGATTTGCACTGCGGAAGCGCGCGCAGCGTCTCTTTCAGGAAGTTCGACGCGCTCGTCAGCGCCTTCACATCTACGAGCATGGCATGGTCGCGCAGGGCGCGCTCGAGGACTTTGCGGCTGTTGGCGATTTTCCCCATCAGGAACGAGGCGGCGATGGGAACGCGCTGCGCTTCGCTCTCTGCGACCTCGAACTGCCTGCGCCGCAGCAGGACGTTTCCCTGCACCCGGCCGCTCACCCGCGCCAGGAAGCGCCCGCTGGGAGCGAGGAACGTCAGCCCGATGTGACGCTCGGCGCACGCGCCCATCAGCGCCGGGCTGGCTCCCTGCCAGTTGAAGCACACGATATTTTCGATGTTGTGCAGCGGCAGGCGCGTGGATGTGTGCTCGTCTTTTTGGATGACGACGTTCTCCCCATCCAGCGAAAGGTAGGTTTCGGGGGTGGTGATGTAGAGGACGTTGGCAAGGCGTTTCATGGGATTTCACCACGAAGGACACGAAGGTCACAAAGGAAATTACAAAGGTCAGACATTTTCCAGTTGTTTTTGGATGTATTTCGACGCGGCGAGGACGTTTTCCTGCAGCACGGGCAGGCACACATCCGCCAGTGAACACGAGCGGCAGGCTTTGGAGGGCTTCACTTTGGGGGTGTAGCCGCGCTGGAAGTAGTGGTGCATCTCAGCGGACATTTCTTCTACCAGTGTCCGCAATTGGGGCGTGAATTCGACCTCCTCGCGGTGGCGGGTTTGCCCATAAAAGAGATAGCCGCGCGGGATGTGCGTGGAGAGCATTTCTTCCAGGCACATGGCTTGCGCGCACAGTTGGGCTTCGTCCATCGGGTCGCGCTTGGGATGGCCGCGTTTGTACTCCACCGGCACGGGCTGATACAGCCCCTGGCGGTTGGGCAAGCGGATGCCCTCACCCCTACTCCCCTCTCCCCCTGGGAGAGGGGACGTGGGTGAGGGCAAAAACTCCACCACATCGCACACCCCCGTCAGCCCCAGGCGATACGATGCGACAGGCACGGAACGCGCGATGACCGTGCCGTTGCGCGCTTCGCTAAAGAACGGGTCATCTACGCGCTCGTGCATCTGTTTGCCTTCGACGGTCAGCACGTTTTCCCGCCACTGCATTTCGACGTGAATCAGCGCCCACTGCCGGCGGCAAAACAGGAAATGCTGAATGCCCGAGAGGGGCAGGAGGTCATCGGGGGTGTATTCCATAAGTTTTTTATGTCATTGCGAGACGGTGATTTTCCGTCGAAGCAATCTCCCAATTACAAAGGGATTGCTTCGCCCTTCGGGCTCGCAATGTCATTCGGTTTCTACAGTTTCTCGATCAGCGTCACGCCCTGGGGGAGTGCGGCGTTATTCACCGTCTAACACCTCACATTTCAAGCCGGGCAATTCCTTTTCCACTTCCTCTTTGCTGGGGAAGACATAATCGTCAATGCTCTTGGGTTCGGTAATGCCCTCTCTTACACTAACTTTGTTCCTCACGGCATTGTGGACTTTGGCAGAAGAATACTGCCCGTTTTTGTTATTATGCTCACACCAATAGACCCTGAAGACTTCCATGCTTCCTTCAGGGCGGGCGGATGAAGCGTCGTTGCGGAACAGGGTTTTCAACGCTTCTTTGATGGCTTGCGCGTCTTCATCCGAAAAGCCCGTCTTGCTCGCCAGTTGCGGATTCATGCTGCCGTAGAAGACGTACACGCCGTGGTCAACGCGGTGCTTCATGCCCATTGTGTCGGAGGCGCGTTTTCCTTCATCCCCTTCTTTGCCTTCCGCAGTGCTGACACTCTTGGTAATCTGAAGGCTGGTCATGCGGTTTTCTACTTTCGCAACTGAAAAAGCGCTATGAATTGAAACGGGACCGCGGATTCCGATGGAAGCCCCTTGACCCTTTGACGCACCCTTGATAGGGAAGACTTGACCAAAGGCTCGGACATCCAGCCATTTTTCGCAGGCTTCTTTCCGATACTTTTCATCTTCCTTTTTCGGGTCGGCTTTAATTTCCTTGCTTGCGCGAGCGAGCAGGCTTCGGTAATTATCGCCTTCTTCCCGATTGTCGTCTGACTGGACAAAAATCTTTTTGCCCATGTTCATCAGGCGGTTGCGAATCTTGCGCTTGATGCAAACGTCCGATATTTCGCCGTAGCCTTCGTAAGTAGTGCGTGGGCGATTTCCTGTGAGCGGGTCGCCGTTGGGATTGGCGTAGCTGACAGTCACAATCACGGCAAAATCAATTTTCTTTGATAGGGTAGTCATGGCTTATCTCCTTTAGTTGGTATTGGAAGGTTGAAAATTTTATTCATCCGATTCTTCGTTGTCGGTGTCATCGTTATCATCATCTTCGATGATTTCTTCATCGGTTTCATCTTCGCTGTCAGGCGCGTCAGCGTCTTTTACGAATTTTCTTAATTCTTTCCACTGACAGTAATACCCAAGCAGGTATTCGCCTGTGAGCGGGTCGTCGGACTTATACTCTTCAGGAACAAATTTACTGCACACTTCGGCAATTTGGTCTTTGTACCATGCGGCTGTGCCTGCTGATAATCGCCAAAAGTAGGGTGGCAGGGCGTCATGAATTTGTTTCCATGTTCGGTAAGGTCGCTGCGAGAATTGTTGCATCATGCGGGCGGCATTCGTTGGGCGCTTTTGCTTTCCTTCTTCGTCGCGTAACGCTCTGGCTTCAAGATGGTCGGCAATAGCCAACAACCTGCCATAAAGATAGTCTCTGTTTGTGTTGGTAGGGTCGAGTGTCATAACGTCATTCTCCTTTTCTTTTGGAATTTTATTGTTTTCAATCATATATTTCTTGACGAGAGCGCAAGCAATGGTGAGTGTCTTGTGCCATGTGTACTCATCGTCTCCACGAAACCTTTTGTCGTCAGGGTCGTGCAGTCCCATGCGTTTGGATGCCTGGCGCACTGCCACTTCAACAAAATCGCGCGGCAGGGAACGCCCTTCCACAACACAGGGGAGCAGGCGGCTAACCGTGTGATGTTTGATTTTTGCTCCTGCTTTTTGCCCGTGAATTACTTCGGCGATGTCCAGCAGCGCAGGCGCAAAGGGTATTGTCTTGGGGTATCTGCTCAGATACCAGTGTTCCCAGACGCATTCTCTGTGCCATTTCTCAATGTTTTCCAGATAAACTTCTGGCTCAAATTCCTGATAGTAGGTGACCGCCATTCGTCCTTGCGACAGGGCATCCAGCGCGATGATGTAAATTCCTTGGGTGTCTTTCAGGTTTGCTCTATAACCAAGCATTTTCTTTTCAAGACGGGTAGCGAAGTCCTGACCCGCCAAAGGTTTTTCCGACTCATCCTCTTCGGGAGCGTCCCTGTCAACGCCCATCTCAATCGAGTTTTGGGTTGGCTGTGGAATTTCTTCTTTGGCAGATGTCTCCCAGGCTAGAACAGTCAAGCCAGGCGCTTTCCTTCCACCATCCTGTTCCCAAAAAATTGTTCCTTGTCGGTCTATCAGCCACACAAGCGCATTGTGCGCTTTTTGAGATGTTTCCAAGCCTACGAGACAAGCAGCGTCAGCCGCTTCACCTAAACGTCCGTAATAGTTAATCATCTCCGTATCATTTGATGAAATGAGTTTGGGATTATCTCCCTTCCTCCGAATGTATTTCGGATGTTTATCTGTCAAGATGACTTCTTCGCCTGTAACATAACAAAACGCGCCGCTTTCCGACTTTCTCGTGCTGAGATAATAGTCCTGCCAACTTTGCCACAGGGTTTCATCGCGCCAGGTCTCCATCTCTGTTCCGTCATCTATCTCGACGCGCCAGCGCACAACGGCATCCTCCTGGTCAGTAATATTTGGCACCGCAAATATATCTTGGGTATCTTTATTTCTTTTTACGGCTTTCTTTTGAAGAAATTTTCCGTCAGCGCCCAAATAAAGGATGCCATAACGGGCAAGGTCTTTGATCAATGTCCCTTTTTCGATGTATTTCAAAACTGCGCGCGCTTTCGGGTGTGAGAACTGGGAGTTGCACCACTCCCTTAACTTGTTGCAATAAGCTTCGTGAATTTGCTTTGGATCCTTCTTTTTTTCGCCTTCACCTTGATAGGTTTTTGGCAGTGTGCCGCCGCACTCAATGAAATCTCCTGCCACATATTGTAGTTTGTCTATCAAAGGGTGGGGGGCAAGGCCGCTTGTTTTACTGGCGGAATCCTCCGTCGCAGGGATAATTGTGGTCATATCGTTTTGATTTGTGATTGGTCGAGCGTCCTGGATGTTCCCGTCTTCATCAAGAGTTACTTCGACGTGAGCATTTATCGTGATGTGACACACAGGCGCAAGCGGTCTTTTCCCATCAGGCGGATATTCACCTATCCATGCGGCGCAGTGATTATAGGTTTCGTAGAGTTTTTGCATCCAACTCATTTCAGACCTCCTCGCAAGGCTCCAGCAAACGCGGCTCTTGCAAGCCAACCGATTTGGGTGGACGGGCTGTGTATTCCCTGACGTTCCGAATCAGTTTCGGGTCGCAATCCTTTGGGTGGGGAAACTCAACAATCCCATTAATCATTTTTGGACGCCAAAAACGCGCTTGGATTTGGTTGTTCCCCGTTTCGTCGGGATAGTTGAAGCCATGAAACATCAAATCAAAATAGATGGTATCTGTGCCGTCATATTCGCTCTTTCCTTCGCCAAAGTTACACGGCTCAACATATCCCTGGCACTCGCGCGCGCCGAGAAAGACATCCCGCCTGCCGCCGCATTTAATCATTCGCTTGGCAATGTTGTGATGTTTGTTTTCATCCCGATCACCCTTCAAGTCTCCCCTGTGCGGATTCCAGTCGAAATACGCCAAAACCTGATATTCCACATCCACCAGGTAGGTGTAAATCGAGATGTCGCCTCCTCCGTTTGCATAGCGAACAGGTTTTGTGCCGCGCGGTTGCATTCGGATACGCTTCATCACCCGCATTTGGTCAATGTACCAAATGAAAGTTGGTTTCCAATACACAGAACTCAAAATTCCCTTGAGGGCTTCGTAGGTGGGAATCTGGTACGAGTACTTCTCGCCTCCTATCTTGGTCACTGGGTCGGTGAATAGGGCATATTTGCCATACACCTTGAATTCAACGCTGTTTCTCATCGGACCTCCTTAAAAACACAGTACTTCTTGATTGCCTGTCGGTTCTTCGCTCCAGCCAGTCTCTTTGTCGTAATGATGTGGGACAAGATAAAAAATTTGGTCGTCTTTTATCTGATGAATCGCTCCTTTCTCTTGAAGTTTTTCGAACTGTCCATTTCGTCCACGATACAACTGCACCGAGTAGCGTTGAGCCCGTGTCAGCAACTCACGTTTTTGATGGATGTTAATGTCACCGCACAGGGCTGTAATGATTTCTTTGCCTTCTTCATAGGGAACAATCACGCCTATTGTCGGCGAATCAATTACGCAAAACAGTTTCGAAGCGGTCATAAACGATTGTTTCAGACTCGCTTCATCAACCTGTCC
>DAOTZT010000440.1:0-1800 GCA_034434255.1 Anaerolineales bacterium
TGGAGTTGAATCAGGCGGTTCATTTCGACGGCGTATTCCATCGGCAGTTCCTTGACGAGCGGCTCGATGAAGCCAGAGACAACCATGGTGGTGGCTTCTTCTTCGCTCAGGCCGCGGCTCATCAGGTAGAAGAGTTGCTCTTCGCCCACTTTGCTGACCGAGGCTTCGTGACCGATGGTCACGTCGTCTTCGTCAATTTCGATGTAAGGGTAAGTATCGGAACGGGACTGCGGGTCGAGCAGCAGAGCATCGCAGACGACGTTAGATTTGACGCCCTGCGCGCCTTTATAGACCTTGAGCAGGCCGCGGTAGGAGGCGCGTCCGCCGCCTTTGCTGATGGATTTGGAGGTGATTTTGCTGGTGGTGTTCGGGGCGAAGTGAACCATCTTCGAGCCGGCATCCTGAATCTGACCGGGACCGGCGAACGCCATCGAGAGCATTTCGCCGTGCGCGCCGGGTTCCATCAGGTAGCAGGAGGGGTACTTCATGGTAACCTTCGACCCCCAATTCGCGTCCACCCATTCGTGCACCGCATCCGCATAGACTTTGGCGCGCTGGGTGACCAGGTTATAGACGTTGTGGCTCCAGTTCTGGATGGTGGTGTAGCGCGAACGGGCGCCGCGCTTGACGATGATTTCGATGACGCCGGAGTGGAAGGAATCGGTGCTGTATTGTGGGGCAGTACAGTTATGCGATACCACGCCCTCGGCGACATACGACTCGTCTTCCTCAACGGAGAAGTTATAGACTTCGGTCTCCATCTCTTCAACGATGATTTCCTTGATGGGCATGTACAGGAAGTTTTCATCCAGGAAAAACGGCGAGCCGCTGTCGCTGCCATTCGCGGCCTCCACACCGACGATCTCCCCAAAGCGGGCGTTGAACGGCGAGGCGATGACGACCGCGTAAATATCCTGACAAGGTGCAACGCCCTCCTGCCGGTTGACCGAAGCCGCAATCCCCAGACGCAGGCAGGCATCGCGGAAGCCATATGCCAGATCAGCAGAGACGCTGTTGTAGCGGAACATGTTCTTCACGGGGTCATAACTGCCATCGCCGCGCCACATACCTTTGACCAGTTCGGTCAGCAATTCAGGCTCAGCGCCGGCAACCCATTCAGGAATGCGCTTTTCGTAGACGTTCGCACCAAACTCACGGGCAACCGTGCGGGCCTCTTCGGTGGAGGCAAACACCAGGGTTTGCCCATTCTGACGCGGCTTGTTTTCGATGGGGGTTTTGCCAAAGTATCGCTGGAGCAGCTCTCTGGCATCCTCGAGATATTCTGTCTCGTTCGCGTTGAAAGAAAGCGTCAGGGAATGTTCGTTATCCACATGCCCTTTGGTAAGGTAATAGCCCAGCAAGCGGAAGAAATCGGGCTCATGCGGGAGGTTGACTTCATGTGCCACCGGAGCATGTCGCCCGCGCCCCAGCGGGATGGTTACGCGGTGAGCGAGGGCCGGTTCCGCCACCGGCTGCGGCACGGGAACGACGAGATAATCGCCCACCTGAACCGTATCGGCGCGCGACCAGGAGAGCGTGAACGACTTGTTGCGCTCTCTGGCACGCTCGCGGCGGACAATCAGCAATGGATGGTCGGCGGTCACTTTCAGTTCGCGTCCGCTATCGCCGTAGAAGCGGAGGTGTAAATCTTGCCATGATACGGCCTGACCTGGGTGTGATAGACGCGGCGGTAGCGGCCTTGATGGGTCATCACCTCGTCGCCGACCTGAATCGTCTCGATGGGCTTTTCGCCGTTTCGCGTGCGGACGCGCGCCCCGGCCAGGAAGCACCCTTCCACAT
>DAOTZT010000441.1:0-3486 GCA_034434255.1 Anaerolineales bacterium
GCTCAAAGGCAACACCAAACTCAATCACTTTGCTCTCAAATCAAAATTGTACGTACGCGCTATCCAATCGGCTTACGCTGCTCTTCGGGAACTCAATCCCGTTCAATTGGCTGCGTAAGGTGAGTTATTAACAAAACATTCACAATAGATTAACCATGTGTTCTTTTCGTCTTAACACAAATGCTCTAAAATTTCTGTGCAATTGATCTGATTAGGAAAACTTATGACAGCCTCTGATTCTCAACCTCGTTTTCGCCTGCGCTGGATAGATGTAAAAGAACAAATCACCGGTTATTTGTTTGTCGCCCCGGCGGTCATTATCATCGGCCTGTTTGGGTTGTTTCCCATTGGCTACGCCTTTTACATGAGCATGTTCAACTGGAATGTCCGCAAAGGGAATTTCAGCGGGCTGGCAAATTACGAAAAAGCCATCGGCGATTGGGTGGGGTTGGGCATCTTCATCGCCGGTTTTTTGTTGATTGGCCTGGCCTATTGGGTCTGGCAAAACGCTTTCAAGTCCTCGAACCATCGCGTTTTGCTGGTTGGTGCGCTGACGGCCTTGCTACTGTTAGCGGCAGGATGGGTGATTTCAGACGGCTGGATGCGCATGCTGCTAACGGGAGATAAGCGCTACCTGGAATCGCTGCCTCTCACTGTATATTACGCGCTTGGAACCGTCCCTGCCGAACTGATGCTGGCATTGTTGCTGGCATACGCTCTCTTTCAGAACATTCGCGGCAAGGAATTCTTCCGGATGTTGTATTTTATTCCCTATATCACCCCGGCGGTAGCCAGTGCGGTCGTTTTTCGCATCATGTTCAGTCCACGAGAGACCGCCCTGGTCAATCAGTTCATCGGATTCTTTGGACTGCAACCCCAAAAATGGTTATTCGAACCCCAACCACTCCTCAACCTGATGCTTGGCACGAATCTGGAAGGCTTCTGGGCCGGCCCCAGCCTGGCAATGGTTTCGATTATCATTTTTGGAGTGTGGACATACGTCGGCTACAACACGGTCATTTTTCTGGCTGGATTAGGTTCCATTCCGCATGAATTGTACGAGGCCGCTGAAATTGACGGGGCCAACACCTGGCAATCCTTTCGATATATCACCCTGCCCCTGCTCTCTCCCGTCACCTTTTACCTGGCGCTGATTGCTTTCATCGGCACGTTCAAGGCCTTCAACCACATCTACGTCATGCGTGTCCCTTCGTCTTTGGGAACAGTAGACGTTGCCAGCGTGGAAATTTTCGATACTTTTTACAAATCCAACCAGTATGGTTACGCCGCCGCGCAGGCAATTTTGCTGTTCTTCATTATCCTGATATTAACCTTTGTGCAAAACAAAGTTTTTGGAGAAAAGGTGTTCTATGGATGATTTTCTGACCGCCTCCGAGCCCCTGCCCGTCGCATCTTCTACACAAAGCCAAAAACCGCTGGGCTGGAAACGCCTTTTGGTTTACCTTGTTCTCATCCTGGGTGCCTTGATTGCCGTTCTTCCCTTTTTCTGGATGATTTCCAACTCTCTGATGACCCTGGGCGAAACCATCAACCGCCAATGGCTTCCTCAAACCCCTCAATGGAACAATTACATCACTGCCTGGCAAGAAGCCAAATTTGCCAGGTATTTCTTCAACAGCGTCATCATCACCACAATTACCATCAGCGGATTGTTGTTTACATCCGTCCTGGCAGGGTATGCCTTTGCGCGGATTCATTTCAAAGGGCGCGACCTGCTCTTTGCCATTCTTCTGGCAACCATGATGATTCCCGAATCGGTAACGATGATTCCCAACTTCCTGATGGTACGCGGCAGCATCATTCCTTTGCCTGGCCCAACTGAATGGAAAGGCTCCTGGCTCAATCAGTGGCCTGCCCTTACCGTACCATTCATGGCAAATGCTTTCAGCATCTTTTTACTCAGACAATTCTTCATCAAAATCCCCGATGAATTATGGGATGCCGCGCGCCTGGACGGGGCTGGACATATGCGTTTTCTCGTCCAAATCGTCTTGCCGCTCAGCAAGGCACCCATTATGACGGTGCTTACCTTTGGCTTCATCGGTGCCTGGAATGCCTTTTTGTGGCCGCTTTTGGTGACAACCAAAGATACCTGGAGGCCCTTAATGGTGGGTTTGTGGACTTTTGTGACCGAGGCCGGTCCAGAAACCCAATTGCTGATGGCCGGTGCGGTCATTACGGTCGTTCCAATGCTCATTGTGTATTTCTTTACCCAAAAACAGTTTACTGAGAGCATTGCCACCACCGGCTTGAAAGGGTAAGGTGCAATGCAAAATGACTGATGAATACAGCATGCAGAATGAGCGATGAACGACGCTTGTTTTCAAGATTGGAGGAAGATAGATTGCATTTCAAACCGATTTTAGCATTACGCACATTGTCCGTTCTTTCCTTTCACTACAGTCATCTTTTTCACCCATATCCACCTTTTTTGGAGGAGAAACCACTATGAAACAAAAATCCATCTGGCCTGTGTTGATGGCCGCCCTGCTCATTGCTGCTTTTGTGATGAGCGCCTGCGGTTCTGCCGCAACTGCCACCCAAGTTCCATCGGCCTCGACCCCCTCCGGTGAGCAACCTGCTGCCACCAGCGAGGCAACCCCGCAAGTAGACATCTGGGAAAATGTAGACCCCTCCGGTCAAACCGTCGTGTTCTGGCATCAGCACACCCGCGAGCGTGAAACCGCTTTGCTGGAAATTGTGGACGAATTCAACAAGACGAACCCCTATGGCATCACAGTCGTCGCCGAATATCAGGGGTCGTATGGTGACATCTTCAACAAGATGTTGACCTTCATGAATACGGCCGATGCCCCCGAGCTGGTTGTAGCCTACCAGAACCAGGCCGCCACTTATCAAATCGCCAACGCATTGGTAGATATGAATAGCCTGGTTGAAAGCCCCAAGTGGGGTTTGACTGAAGAAGAACAGGCTGACTTCTTCCCCGCATTCTTCGAGCAAGATGTTTTCCCCAACTTCAATAACGCTCGTTTGGCCTTTCCTCCCAACCGCTCTGCCGAAGTGATGTATTACAACATGGACTGGTTGAAGGAACTCGGCTACGATGCGCCTCCGGCCACCCCTGAACAATTCAAAGAAATGGCTTGTAAAGCCGCCAAACAGCCCTTTAGCAAGGCCACTGCCGAGGGCAGCATGGGGTATGAGCTGAGCATTGATGCCTCTCGCTTTGCCTCCTGGACCTTTGCCTTTGGCGGCGATGTGTACGATTACGACAAAAATCAGTACAGTTACGATAGCGAAGCCGCGCAGAAAGCGATGGCCTTCCTGCAAGACCTGTTCCAATCGGGCTGCGCCACCCTCGTCACCGAGCAATATGGCGACCAGACCGACTTTGGCGCGGGCAAACTGCTCTTTAGCGTTGGCTCTTCTTCGGGTCTGCCTTTCTACCAAAAAGCCGTCGATTCGGGCGCAAAATTCAGCTGGAGCATCGCGCCCCTGCCTCAC
>DAOTZT010000442.1:0-11089 GCA_034434255.1 Anaerolineales bacterium
CTTATGCTGGCAATCATTTGGCACGTGGGCTCAACCTTGCCTGTTTGATGGCATAAACGAGAGGCATGTTTCAGCCTCCGCCCACTATTCTCTATCCTATCCCATTTTCTACCAAATTCGGAACAATCACGATAATCTTGACTTTTCTTTTGTGTCATGCTAACATGACAGGGCTTTTCGCAGGCGCAACTCACTAACACAATTGAGGAAATGCGAATGACAGAATATCTTCTTGATGTGCAAGGAATCGAGACCCATTTTCGAACACCAGAGGGGGTTGTTCATGCGGTAAATGACGTCAGTTTTAACCTGAAAGAAGGGGAAACTCTCGGGGTGGTGGGGGAGAGTGGCTGTGGGAAGAGCGTCACAATGCTGTCCATCCTGCGCTTGATACCCTCTCCTCCGGGGCAAATTGTGCGCGGAAAAGCCTTGTTCATGGGACAAGACTTGCTCCAAATGTCGGACACAGAGATCCGACACGTGCGCGGAGCAATGATCAGCATGATTTTCCAGGATCCGATGACTTCTCTCAATCCCGTCATGAGCATTGGAAAACAAATGTGTGAACCACTCATGCTGCACCTGGGAATGAGCAAAAAAGATGCCGAAGCCCGGGCTGTCCAATTGCTGGGAATGGTGGGAATCCCCAATCCCAAAGAACGACTGAAAGATTACCCCCACCAGTACTCCGGCGGGATGCGCCAGCGTGTGATGATTGCTATGGCTCTTTCCTGTAACCCCAAAATTTTGATCGCTGATGAGCCAACGACCGCGCTGGATGTTACCATCCAGGCGCAAATTGTGGAACTGGTCAAACGCTTGCGCGACGAATTGGGAATGGCCATCATCTGGATTACCCATGACCTGGGTGTGGTTGCTGGTCTGGCCCAACGGGTCATGGTCATGTATGGCGGCTATGTGATTGAAGAGGCCCCTGTCAAAGACTTGTATGCCCATCCTTCTCATCCATACACGGTCGGTTTGCTGGGGAGCCTGCCGCGGGTGGATGATTTACAACACAGACGGCTCTTCTCGATTGAAGGTCAGCCGCCAGTTCTGTATCAAACGCCACAAGCCTGCCCGTTTGCCCCGCGCTGCAAATGGGCCATCGAACGTTGCTGGAAAGAAAATCCTACGCTTGAATCGATTTCTGATGGACATCGTGTGGCATGTTGGGTCAACATCCATGACAAGGGGGCACGCTCATGACAACCAATCAACAAGAAGTCCTGCTCAAAGTCGAAAACCTGAAAATGCATTTCCCGATCTACCGCGGCGTCTTTCAGCGCCAGGTAGGGTCGGTGCGGGCTGTTGACGGAATCAGTTTCGAGGTCTATCGCGGCGAAACCCTGGGCCTGGTGGGCGAATCCGGTTGCGGTAAGTCCACCACCGGGCGCACCATTCTCCAACTCTATAAACCGACGTCCGGGTCGGTTTATTTTGAGGGCGTGGATCTCGCGAAATTGCGTCGCGAACCATTGCGCCGCATGCGCCGTAAGATGCAGATGATTTTCCAGGACCCTTATGCCAGCCTCAACCCCCGCATGACGGTTGAAGAAATTATCGGTGAGCCTCTCCAGGTGCATGAAGTGGCCTCTCCAAAGGAAATCAAAGAGCGGGTCAAAGAACTGCTGTCTCTGGTGGGCTTGAACCCGGCGTTTGCCACGCGCTACCCCCACGAATTCTCCGGAGGCCAACGGCAGCGCATTGGCGTCGCTCGTGCCCTGGCTTTGCAGCCTTCCTTCATCGTTTGTGACGAGCCTATCTCGGCCCTGGACGTCTCCATTCAGGCCCAGGTGGTCAACCTTTTGGAAGACTTGCAAGAAAAACTGAATCTGACATACCTGTTTATTGCCCATGACCTTTCCATGGTCCGTCACATCAGCAGGCGCGTGGCGGTGATGTACCTGGGAATTTTTGTGGAGTTGGCTGATCGCAATTCGCTTTATCAAGAACCGCTCCATCCTTATACCCAGGCTTTGCTCTCTGCGGTGCCGGTGCCGGACCCGGTCATTGCTGCGCAACGAAAACGGATCATCCTGGAAGGGGATGTCCCCTCCCCTGTCAATCCGCCTTCTGGTTGCCGGTTCCGGACGCGTTGTCGGCTTGCGGACAAAATTTGCGCCGAGGCCGTTCCAGAATTTCGCGAAGTCAAGCCAGGCCACTTTGTGGCTTGCCACATGGTTAAATAAAAAACGGAACTTTTGTGAACGCTGAAAGGAGGTGGTGTCCTGGCACCTACAATTGTGGTTCTGTTGGACCTGTTGATAAAAGCACTTTCCAAATTTAACTCAATCAAATGAGGAGAAGAATATGCGTAAACTGTTTTATTTCATCAGCCTGCTGGTAATTGCCAGCATGGTGCTGGCGGCTTGTGGCCCCGCTAAAACTGAGGCTCCGGCCACTGCTGCTCCGGCCACTGCTGCTCCGTCGGAGGAAACACCCGTCACCACTGGTTTCCATTCGAAGGACCCAACGACATTTGTTGTGGCCGAGTCGGAGGTGGGCATTGATACCCTTGACCCCGCTCTGGCCTACGACACTGCCTCGGGCGAGATCATCCAGAATGTGTACGAACCGCTGGTCTTCTACGATGGCGAAGCCACCGACAAATTTGTCCCATTGCTGGCTGAATCGTGGACCCTCTCGGAAGACGGCAAGGTTTGGACCTTCAAGATTCGCTCTGGCGTGACGTTCCACGAGGGCGGCACCCTGGAACCCCATGATGTGGCTTACTCCTTCCAGCGCGGTCTGCTCCAGGGTGGCTACTCCTCCCCGCAGTGGCTGCTCGCCGAACCCTTCTTCGGCGTTGGCAACGATGACATCACCGTGCTGGTAGATGGTGGTGCCTCGGCGGATGATCGCGATGCGCTGATTGCCAACGATCCCGCTGTTCTGGTCGCTGCCTGTGAAAAGGTGAAGGCGGCCATCGTTGCAGATGATGCTGCTGGTACCGTGACCATGACCCTTGCCCAGCCGTGGGGCCCCTTCCTGGCCACCATTGCTCAGACCTGGGGCTCGATTATGGACATGGAATGGGTCATTGAACATGGCGGTTGGGATGGTTCTTGCGAGACCTGGCAGAACTACTATGGCATGACCTCGGCCGATGATCCCTTCAGCACCATTGCGAATGGTACTGGCCCCTTCAAACTTGAAAAATTTGCGAACGGCGAGGAAATCGTTCTCGCCCGCAATGAGAATTACTGGCGTGAACCGGCGAAACTTGAGCGCGTCATCCTCAAGCAGGTTCCTGAATGGGGTACCCGCTTTGCCATGATGCAGGCCGGTGACGCTGACCTGGCCACCGTGCCGCCCGCCAACCGTTCTCAGATGGACGAATTGGTTGGTGCTTTCCAGGTTTATGACCCGACGACCAACAGCTATGGCCCCATCCAGGAGGTCTGTGGCTATGATCCTACTCAGTTGGGTGCTGCCAAGTTCATCGCTTGCGCACAGGGTGAAACTGGCAATGGTAAGCCCTTCCTGGCTCGCCTGGGTCGCCCTGGTATTTCGCAGGATGTCCTGCTCTTCAACTGGAACATTGCCACCTCCGAGGAAAGCCCGAATCCTCTGATCGGCTCTGGCAAACTTGATGGCAATGGCGTTCCGCCTGACTTCTTCAGCGATGTCCATATTCGCAAGGCGTTTGCCTACTGCTTCGACTGGGAGACCCTCATCAACGATGTCTTCTCTGGTGAAGCCATTCAGTCTTACCAGTTGCCTTTGCCTGGCATGCCCGGTTTCTCGCTCGATACACCGCATTATTACTTCGATCTCGCACAATGCGAGCAGGAATTCAAACTCGCTGACGTGGATCATGATGGCGTTCCTGCAGGTGAGGATCCGGAAGGCGATGTCTGGACGACCGGTTTCCGTGTCCAGATGGCTTACAACCAGGGCAATACAACCCGCCAGACCATTGCCGAAATCCTGGCTGGCAATTTGGCTGAGGTCAATGACAAGTTCACCGTCGAAATCCTCGGCTTGCCGTGGCCTTCTTATCTGCGCTCGCAGCGTGCCAAGCAAATTCCGATCATGACCGGTGGTTGGTTGGAAGACATCCACGACCCGCACAACTGGTATCAGCCCTACACAGTTGGTACTTATGGCGGCCGCCAGAGCCTGCCGGCTGAAGTAAAGGCCCAGTTCTCCGAGATCCTTGATCGCGGTGTTGCTGAGACCGAGCCGGCCAAACGGCATGAGATCTACCAGGAAGCCAATCAGTTGTACTACGATTTGGCGGTTGGTGTGCCTCTGATCATTACCACCAGCCATGGCTTCTCGCAGCGCTGGGTACAGGGCGTCATCCTCAACCCGATCTTCCCCGGCCTCTATTACTACACCATTTACAAAGACTAAGCCGGACACAATTCGCCCGGGGGCCTGTTCACCAGGCCCCCGGCCTCCCGGCATTCTGATTTGTAGAGTAAAACGGACCTCTGGCCGTTTCAGTCTAGAAATCAGAATCCAATCCAGTGTGACACGAGGTTATCTGAATGGTCAATTACATCATTCGCCGACTTCTCTTAATGCCCGTGCTCCTCTTTGGAGTGACCGTTTTGATTTTTGGAATGCTGAGTTTCCTGGAGCCTACCGAGCGACTGGCTTTATACATGCGAGATTTCCCCAAAAATCCCGAGGCGATCCCAGCCCTGATTCGTAAGTATGATCTCGATAAACCAATTTATGTTCAGTACTGGAACTGGTTGGTCGGAAAAGTGGATAAGGCCACCGGCGAGCGTACGGGCGGCATTATTTTCGGGGATTTGGGATATTCACGTTCCCAATCGCAACCGGTCATCGAACTTATCAAGCGGCGTTTCCCCAATACAGTGGATTTGACCATCTGGGCGGTCGCGCCAATTGTCTTTGTGGGCATCTGGCTGGGGGTCCAGGCGGCCGTTCACCACAATCAACTCTTCGATCAGGTGGCGCGGGTATTCAGCATTGTCGGTACATCCTTCCCGACCTTTGTCTTCGGTCTGTTAGTGCTGATGATCTTTTATGCACAGTTGCACTGGTTGCCACCGGGCCGGTTGTCTGATGAGTTTATGCGAGTGGTTGAATCGGACGCGTTTCGCCACTATACCAGCCTGCTTACATTCGATGCTCTTCTCAATGGACGTTTTGACATCTTTCTGGATGCCCTGCGTCACATGATCTTGCCTATCCTGACGCTTTCTTACATCAACTGGGCGACCTTCTTGCGCCTGACCCGCAGCTCCATGTTGGAAACGTTGCGGATGGAGTATGTCACCACGGCGCGGGCGAAAGGTTTGCCAGAACATGATGTCATTCATAAACATGCAAAACCCAATGCCATGTTACCGGTCGTCACCCTGGCTGGCTTCAGCGTGGTGGGCTTGCTGGCTGGCGTGGTGATTACAGAAACGGTATTCAATTATCCGGGCATTGGCTCGGCGGCTGCCCGTGCTGCCACGAATCTGGACGTGGTGGCTATGCTTGGCTTTGCTCTCTTTGACGGTTTTATCCTGCTGGTGGCCGTCCTGGTCATTGATATCATGTATGCATTCATCGACCCGCGTGTGCGGTTGACATAATGGAGATTGCTCATGGCAGAAACAGTTCCCACTGGTGATAACTCCCTGTTAAAAGAGACCATTTCAGTCCGCAAAATCGGCTGGCTGGAACGTTTCCTCGGCCCCGAAAACTATCGAATCGTGAAAGGGCTGATGAAAACGCCTGCTTCCATTGCAGGGTTCTCGCTCATTCTGCTCTTTGCCCTGATTGCCATTTTCGCGCCGGTGATTATTCCCCCTGTGGGGAGTGATCCGTATAAGATTCCGCGTGATGGCTTTAAATCAGACCCACGCCCAATGGGTTCGGAATGGAAACGAAATGCGCCTGAAATTCCGTTCTGGTACAAAGCGGTTACTGGAAAAGATGAATGGGTCCATCTTCTTGGGACTTCTGAAGGCCAGTATGACATTTTCTACGGCATCATTTGGGGGACCCGAACTGCTTTCAAGACCGGTTTACTGGTTACCCTCTCGACCCTGATTATCGGCGTCGTCTATGGCTCCATCGCGGCTTATTATGGCAAATGGGTGGACAATTTGATGATGCGTATTGTGGATGTGATCTCCATCTTGCCAGGGATTTTGGTGGCGATGATCCTGGCAGCCGTGCTGATTCCAAAATTTGGGAAGAGCACCATCCCGGTGATGATCGCCCTGATCGCTTTTGGCTGGATGGGGTATGCTCGCTTTATTCGCGCCGATATTCTTTCGGTCAAAGAACGCGACTATGTCCTGGCTGCACGGGTAGTCGGTGTCAAGGATAGCCGCATCCTGTTTAAGCATATCCTGCCGAATGCGATCTTCCCCACGTTAATCCTGGCCTCCCTGGCCATCGGTGACGTGGTCTTGAGTTTTGCTGCGCTTTCTTTTCTGGGAATCGGTGTAGAAATCGGCTATGCGGACTGGGGCCAGGTGATTTCCTTTGCACGGAACTGGATTACCAGTTTGAACACCTACTGGTATATCGTTGTCTGGCCAGGTCTCACGCTGGTACTCTTTGTCATGGGATGGAACCTTTTAGGGGATGCTTTGCGCGATGTGCTCGACCCGCGCATGCGTGGCAAGATGTAGATTGCCATCTCTTTGGCCAGTTGGTTATGTGTCTTTGTTCCCTCTTGGATGGAAAGGTTGGTCCAAGAGGGATCACTTTCTGTCATGTCTGGTAACTGTGTATCTGGAGGAGGCTTGAACCCCTTGCCTGAAATTGATCTCCGTTCCCGGCCTGATGTTGTTCGGTCGAAGCGGTTGGCTGGGTTAATTTACGGCGCGGTATGTGGCCTGGCTTTTGCTCTCGCTGGCTGGGGCTGGGATGGTTACATTCTCAGCCGTTCCCATGCGTACTTGCCCTGGTTTAACCTGGGGATGGCAATGATCTTGGGTGCCGGGGTGGGGGCCGTTACAGGTTGGCTGACAGCACGCCTGGAAAACGCGTTGGCTGGCGTTTTGTTCTGGTTGGTCGCGACGGGAGCGTTTGCTGCGTTGGTCATCCTTCTCCCCCTGTATATCTCTCCTTTTTTGATTTCAAGACTGAATCCTGAACTAAGCACTTTGCTTCAACCCCCTGCAATTCAAGATTTTGGCCTTCTGTTTGGTGTCGTTTTTGCCTGGTGCCTTCCCTTTGTGATCATTGCCGGTGTGGTTCAATTGCCGCTGACCGAGTCGGCTGTTTTCGCGACTTCATTTTTCGGGAAAATTTTGCCCTTCCTCTTTTCTGTGATTTTAATTGTCGTCTGTGGCACAATTACCGATAGTTTGATCAATGCTCATTTGCGCGAGGCGGTGACCTCTCTGGATGCCACCATCCAGTTTGTGCTCGACCAGGCCGATCATCCGCAACAGGATGAGGCTCGGGCTCGTGCGATGCATGTAAGCGCCCTGCGAGGTGTCCAGGAGTACGTGACCGAATCGTACAAACTCATTGTCCGAAGCCATGATCAGGCTTTTGGAGAAATTCATGTTTTGGTCCGCTTTGATCACCAGTGGGTGGATTGCATGGTCATCCATGGCCAGCCAGCGCTTTGCAGCGAAGTCAGGTAGCCGGCCCTCATAGAGATACAAAATGCCCCGAAGGTTTTTTGGGCCTTCGGGGCATTTTTTTATTTGACGAGTTTTTCATCTGGGGGGCAGGCTTCTGCCGCCGCCGCGACCATCGCCGGGGCGGAGGCTACCGCTCCGCCGTACAGGCGCTTCTGGAAATAGAAGGCCACGTTCACCAGCCCAACCATCACCGGCACCTCGATCAGCGGGCCGATGACGGTGGCAAAGGCCTGTCCCGAACTGATGCCAAACATTGCTACGGCGACGGCAATGGCCAGTTCGAAGTCGTTGCTGGCTGCGGTGAAGGAGACCGAGACGGTCGGCGGGTAGGAGTTGACCAGACGCCGGGAAACGAAAAAGGAAATCAGCCACATCCCGGCGAAGTACAGCACCAGTGGAATGGCAATGCGCACGGCATCCAGCGGTTGCTGAATGATCTTTTCCCCTTGCAGAGAGAACATGATTACGATGGTAAACAGCAGGGCGATGAGAGTCAGCGGGCTGATGCGCGGCGAGAAGACCTTCTCGAACCACTCGCGCCCCTTCCAGCGAATCAGGGCAAAGTGGCTGATCAGACCGGCCAGGAAGGGCGTCCCCAGGTAGAGGAAGACGGTTTTGGCAGTCTCGGCCATTGAAACGCGCGCGTTGACTCCCTGCACCAATCCCAAAGCCGGGAGCAAGATGCCAACGAACAGCCAGATGTACACTGCGTAGAACAGCACCTGAAAGACGGCGTTGAACGCCACCATGCCCACCGCCAGTTCGCGGTCGCCGCCAGCCAGGTCGTTCCAGACGATGACCATGGCGATGCAGCGCGCCAGGCCAACCAGGATGAGGCCGATCATGTATTCGGGTCGGTCACGCAGGAAGAGGATGGCCAGCCCGAACATGACCAGCGGCCCGACGATCCAGTTCTGGACCATGGCAAAGGTCAGCAATTTGGGGGCTTTCAGCACACGCCCCATCTCCTCGTATTTCACTTTTGCCAGAGGCGGGTACATCATCAGAATCAGGCCGATGGCGATGGGAATGTTCGTTGTGCTCACCGAAACCAGTTCGTTGAACCGGGTGACCTGATAGGTGAAAAAATAGCCGATTCCTACGCCCACTGCCATCGCTGCGAAAATCCACAGCGTCAGGTAGCGGTCTAAGAACGACAGTTTTTTGCTCAGGCTTGGTGCCGAGGCTTTTGTTACTGCAACTTCAGACATGAGAAACCTCCGTAAATTGTGTGATGTGGTATTGCCTTTTCTATTCACTGAACAGGTTCTGCCTTACGCATTCATTGAGCGCAGTTTTTCGCGCAGCATTTCCACGGTCGGCGCGCCGCGCAGACCCTGCGGCGTAGCGTAGACACGGCAACTCAGGTTGTAGCGTTAGCGTTCTTCGGGCCACCAATCCACGCCGTCCACGCGAAAGGAGGGCGAGCCGAGGAACTTCAGGCGGGCGGCTTCTTCGTCACTCTCCACCTTCACCAGGTGGATTTCGGCCTGCAGGCCCTCGGCTTGTAACGCGGCTTTCAGGTTTTCCAGCGCGCCTTCCCACGAGGGGCAGCCGTCGAAGTAGAGCAGTTCAATTTGCGTTTACTCTCCATGCAGTAATTGGGGAATGACCACCAACATATCATCGCGCACCTTGCGAAAATCGGCCATGTCATCGGTTTTGGCCGGGTCGGGGAAACTGTGATGGACGCGCTTCCCCTTCCCCAACCAGACAGGACATTCCTCCGCCGCCGAATCGCAGACCGTGACCACCAGGTCGAACTCCACCTCCCGAAATTCATCGGCCAGTTTCGAGCGACCCTCGTGCTGGATGCCGATTTCGGCAAGCGCAGCAATCGCTTTGGGGTGGACATAGCCCGCCGGTTTTGTCCCGGCGCTGACGGCTTGCCATTCACTCCCGTAGCGGGCATTGACAATCGCTTCCGCCATCTGGCTGCGGCAGGAATTACCGGTACACAAGAATAAGACTTTTTTCATGGTTGCTCCAATCAATGCAAATGGAGTGTGCGCTCTGTTTTACCACAAGGTGGAAGGCGCTGTGTTATGGTTGGGTTAAAGGTGAACCCGGACCGATTATATCTGTGGCCACTCAAAACAGAAACCATAGAAGCGGGTTGGTTTGAAGATACTCACTCTCCAGGAACGATCTTGACAAATTCTTTTTCTCTCACTATAATGTTTTTGGTATTATACAACAGGAATAATACTATAGGATGGAGCGCAATGAGCGACCTTGACCACCTGCTGGAGAACTGGGAGAGCGTGTACAAAAAGGGCCTGCTCACCTTCTGGATTCTCCTGCTCCTCGACGAGAAGCCATGCTATCCCTACGAAATGAGTGCCGAGGTGATGCGCCTCAGTCAGGGGACCATCAGCGCCGATGACAACAGCATCTACCGCGCCGTCAGCCGCTTTGAGGAGATGGGGTTGATCGTCAGCGAGCGGGGGGAATCGCAACTCGGCCCGCCGCGCAAGTATTACCGTCTCACCGAGAACGGCCGCGAATTGCTGCGACGTTTCATCCAGCGCAACATCCTGATTTTTCAACATCCTGCGGTCGCGGAACGCATTCAACACCTGATCCAAAACGGAGGCAAACATGGGCAGTAAACCTTCTCCCTTGGTCGAACAACTGGAGGCCAGATTGCCGCGCTGGGAAAAAGGATTGTATGCCTGCTTTGGCGCAGCCGGGGTGATGCTGGCGCATGGTTTCATCAAGGCTTACGAGAATACCATGCTGACAGGACTTCTCTTTTCTCTTGAAGAGGAGGCGGGTATATTTCACGTCATGTATCGCTATTCTTATTCCCTTTCAGAGGTGTATATTTCCCCAGGGCGGATTGTGCTTTGGCTGGTCGTACAACTTATCCCCTTGGTGCTGGCCGCCATCCTGGGATTTCATTCCCGCTGGCGCAAGGTGACGTTGACGAAGCGTCTGAACCTGATCGCCGGCTACCTGTTGGCCGGTTGGTTGGTCCTGCTCTCGCTTGGCGCACAAGACCCGCTCAGTGTGGGGGATGGTTATAAGCTTGTGGTCATTGTGTACTTGCTGGCGCTCGGCCTGGGCTACTGGTATCTGCGCCGCAGAAAGGACCAGGCGGAGGAGATTTTTCCATAAAGAGAATGCAGGCATCGGAAGTCACAGAAACTACCGATGTCTTTTGAGGTGTAGAACGGATCCCACTCCAAAAGAGAGATTGCTCCTGGTTAGTCTTCGGTCGTGTCTGAGGGAAGCTGACGAACAGCAGGCTGGGTGCCGAGCAATAACAACATGGTCATAATGACTGCCGAAGAGAGACACCACATGCAGACTGCTTTGATCACGAATGGCTCCAGATAGGTGAGATAGAGTGAAAACAGGACTCCAAAGAGCGCCATTCCCCAGAAGCCAAGGGCAGCAATTTTCTCGAAGCGCGGGACAAAACGACGCACCAGCCAGGCGGTCAGCAACCCGAGGTAACCGATCAATCCGAAGACACCGACAGGCAGCACGTCGAACAATTTTGC
>DAOTZT010000443.1:0-3246 GCA_034434255.1 Anaerolineales bacterium
AGCGTACCCGAAGGGTAAGCAATCTCCCGTTTATCAGGCCAGCTTGACCGCTTGGGGATTGCTTCGTCGCAAAGAACGCTCCTCGCAATGACAAACACAACAGTTTTGATGCAAGACTGAACAGTTACGAAAGGACTTCAGATGTTTCCCCTCACTTCTCTCGTGATCGTGGCTATGCTTCTGCTCTTTGGCGCTCTGACATTTCTGCCGCTTTGGGAGTCTTCGAGGAGCGCAGACGAAGAGCATTGAGTTTCTGGCTCCTGCAAAGAGCCGTAATGGCTGATGTCTCCCCGCCGGTTGGTGAAGGGGGAAGCCATGGCCGACTTCCTGCCGGCTGTGAATCTTCCAGTGACAATGCCCAGAAAATGCTACAGGCGACTTCGTAGGTCGCCTGTTTGTTTTTGTGAAATCAGCCGATTTCCTCCCGAATCCGTTGTGCCATCTCCCGCGCTTTTTGCGGGGCATGCCCGACCTGAGACCGGGCAGCCATGAGGACGCGGATTTCTTTCTCTGGCAGGTACTCGGTGATTTCTACCTCCTGACACAGGTACTCTGCCAGTGGATTTTTCTCTCCCCGGCGCACTGCCTCCCAGGCTTTCATGGACAGGGTCCGCAAGCGTTCGTGCATCTCCTGGCGGTCAGCACCAGCCTTGACGAGTGCCATCAACACGCGTTCAATGGCTGCAAATGGCCCATAGGTGTCCAGCGTTCGGGCCATGGCCGCCTCGTCCACGCGCAGTTTGGATAGGATTCCTGAAGCCGTGCGCAGGAGTTCATCAGCCGCCAGGAAGGCTTCGGGGAGAAGGATGCGTCGGTTGGCCGAGTCGTCCAGGGTGCGTTCGAGCAGGCTGTGGGCAGCGTTGTCCCAGGCCAGGCGTGGCAGGGAGGCCAGGTAACGCGCCAGCGAGTTGATTTTTTCGGCACGAATGGGATTGCGCTTGAAAGGCATCGCCGAGGAACCGACTTGTTTCTCTCCAAAGGGTTCGCTCCACTCGCCAATGGGCGGCGATTGCAGAATGCGCAGGTCGAAGGCAAATTTGTAGAGCGAGGCGCCCAGCCCAGCCAGGGCAGTGACAATTTCATAGTCCTGCTTACGGGGGTACACCTGCGAGGTGACCGGAAAGAAAGGCAGGTTGAGTTTTTCTGACAGTTTTTGCTCAAATTCGGCTAACTTTTCAGGACCGATCAAATCAGCATAGGCTGCACCCGTGCCAACTGCTCCCTTGAAACCTTTGCCTTTGATGTCGGCGGCTTGTTTTTTGAGCACCTGGTAATCGCGCAACAGGTCTTGCCCGTAGAGCGCCAGGCGGTAGCCTACGGTGGATGGCTCGGCTGGCTGGAGATGGGTAAACGCCATCAGCGGGGTATCGGCCCATTGTTCGATGAGCAGGCTGAGGGTCCGCAGGAGGGCGGAGAGGGACTCCAGCAACAGGTGGAGAGCGGCGCGCAGGCGCAAGGCGTCGGCGTTGTCCTCGATGTCCATGGAGGTCGCCCCCAGGTGGATGATCTTGCCTCCCAGCGGGCATTGCGAAGCAAAAAGGCGCACCTCTGCCATCAGGTCGTGCTGGATCTCGGCTTCAATTTCGAGGGCGCGCGACAGGTCAATTTCGGTCATGTGAGCGCGCAGGTCGGCGACCTGTTCGGGCGTGACGAGACCGTATTCAGCCTGGACCTCGGCAAGGGCTACCCAAATTTGTCGCCAGAGGAGGCGTTTGTTGGTTTCGCTCCACAGGCGACGCATGGCGGAGGTGCCGTAGCGCCAGGTGAAAGGGGACAGGTAGGTGTCGAAATCAGGCATGGAGTTCCTTCCATGGGTGGGAAAAGCGAAGGTGGCGAAGTTCATTCAGAGTGAGGGTGAATAATAGGAAAAGTGGCAAAATGGATGCAAATTGCATTGCCTGTTTTTGGAAGATGGGGTAGGCAAGCACCCATGCAAAGGAAAGCGCAGCGGCCCACCCACTGGCGCTGAAGAGAAGAAAGGTCACATACGAGTAGACGCCAAAAAAGGGGGTGGCGATTGTAGAGACCAGCAGGCTGGCAAGGAGACGTTTGCGCCTTTCTTTGAACAACAGAGGGGAAGGAACGAGGAGGAGACCGTATTTCCACACGCTTGCGCTTGCCAGTCTCCAGACGTGAAGAGGAAGGGATGTGCGGGCATTTTGCAGCCATTCGAGCGGCCAGAATGGCCCATACATAATCATGCTGATGGCAAGGAGCAGGAATGGAATGAGCAGCACTTGCAAAAGGTTGTGACGATTTTCAAACAGAAGCATGGCAAGGATGGTAATACAGGTCAATTGTGGCTTGATCAACGCCAGGAAAATTCCCAGCCCACGCAGGTAGGGGCTGCGCGCTAGCAAAATAAGCAGCAGTCCTGTGCAAACAAGCCAGTCAATTTGTCCCAGCCAGATCTGTCCAAGCATGGGGAATGAGATGAATAGCCAGAGTGGGTTCACGCCACTGTGACGTGCTAAGAGGAGAAATGCTCCAATG
Organism: Anaerolineales bacterium; assembly: GCA_034434255.1. Classification (GTDB taxonomy): domain Bacteria; phylum Chloroflexota; class Anaerolineae; order Anaerolineales; family Villigracilaceae; genus UBA877. The sequence continues at coordinate 2,494 of DAOTZT010000443.1, forward strand.
GAGAGAATTGTCCACAACGGCCAGGTCCAGGGATAGGGAACAAGAGCAAGCAGCCATAAAAACCATTGTGCAAAGTAGGGCGTGAAGCCGCAATTGAGGCAATTTTGGGCAAAGGGCTGATAGTAGCGATAGAGATCGTCGCCTCCTGGCAGGAGAAAAGTTGCTGCAATGGTGCCAGCAGCCACACCAAAAGCAGCAAACCACCAGATTTTTGCCGGGCCGGGATTGGTTAAGGGGGTTTCCATTCCTACTGTGATTATACGGTAAATAAATTTGAGAGAGAATTATTTGCTTTCCCCTTACTGAAGGCAGTTGTCGAGTTTGAGTTTCAGATGATTGTCCTGGCGATTTTTTGCGCCCAGTGCCCGCTTTGACCAAAGAAATGCCGCTGTGGAAAATGCTGCCTCTGATAACCTGAGTTCAGGATGACTTCTAAAGGCTTTACAGAGCAAAAACTTTTTGACATCGAACCGCAGATGAATAACAAGAGAGTTTCATTCTTCTCTCTCTGCGTACTCTGCGGTCTTGGCGGCAAAACTGCCTGTTTGCCGTAGAGTGACAGATGGACTGGAGTTGGTTTGGTTCAAAACGAAAATTTACTCATTTGGCAAATTTCTAGTGGGGGGGTAACTATTCAGGCTGTCATTGCGAGGGCGTTCTCTGCCCGAAGCAATCTCGTCTTGAACAGGAAAAACCATGCTTTGGGAGACTGCTTCACTCGCAAAAAGCGCTCGTTCGCAGTGACACCCCTGT
>DAOTZT010000444.1:0-7763 GCA_034434255.1 Anaerolineales bacterium
CCCTTTAAACCCTTTTCCCAGCAGGAGCGCTGGTTGTGCAGGTAAGCCCCTCGACCTGGCGCCTTGCCGGTCGGGTCTATGTGCACACCATCAGCCTGACGCACAAGGCGCACCAGGGCGCGTTTGGGCATCACTGTGCGACATCCCACGCAAGTGCGCTGGGGAATATGCTTGGGTCGTTTGTGTCGTTTTCCAGCCACCTTCTTACCAAAGGACGCTTCGAAAGAAAATGAACTTCCTTGCTGATAAAAGGATGGAACAGCCTCGCCTCATGCCTGCTGGCCGGCGATTGTTTACCATTCATCATCATCCAGCAGGGTATTGCGCTTGTGTTTCTTGCGGGCGATCTGTTCTCCGCGTTCTTCGTCGAATTCGTAAATGCGGTCTTTGCGGCCCTTTTTCTTGTCTTTCGGTTTGCTGCTAGTCCCTTCCTCGTCAATGATGGCAATATCAGCCTTAAGGTTCTGAACGCTGAAGAGTTTCTCAAAGTCTTCTTTTCCTTCTTCCTCTTCACTCTCTTGGCTGGCTTTAGCCAGAACGGTTGTGGAGGGGGCTGCTTCTCTTGCAGGCGGCAATTCCGCTTCTGTAGCAGCAGCGGGTTCAGCAGTCTCAGCAGCGGCCTCAGCCTCGACAGGTGCAGCGGGGGCAACCGTTTCGGGTTCAGGGAACAAGACGGTGTTGAGTGCTTCCTGAATCGCTTGCATGGCTTTGGGCCCGAAGCCTGGCAAACCGAGGACTTTGTCGGGGTTAAGTTTCATCGCCATCATCAGATCGCCCACCGTACGGTATTCGGCTTCGGTCAGAATGGCGTAAACGTGCTCGGGCAGGTTGAGGAAAGCAATATCGGTTTCAAAAGCCTGCGCCGGAATGCTGGCCCGTGCTTGGGCAAGACGTTCTTCTTTGGCAGCGACTTCGGCACGTTGTTTCTCAATCGTGCGGCGTTCTACCCGGTCTACAAATTGGGTCACGGCGACCACTTCTTCAGCCGTAATGGGCTGATTTTCGGCTTTCTTTGCCAAAATGGCTTCGATTTGAGGAATATTTTCTCTTTCGCGCTCGGCCAGTTGCGCCAGGGAGGGATCGCTTTGCAGTTTGACAATCGCATCGGCTGCCGCTTCTGGCAACGATTTGATGTCAATGCGCCAGCCAGTCAGTTTGGCGGCCAGGCGGGCGTTCTGCCCATCGCGACCGATGGCCAGGGAAAGTTGATCCTCCTGGACGACCACAGTGGCGGTTTTCTCTGCCTCATTCAAGTACACGCCGCTCACTCGCGCTGGGCTGATGGCTTTGGAGATATAGATCACCGGGTCCGGGTTCCATTCAATGATGTCAATCTTTTCATCATGCAATTCTTTGACAATGGCCTGAATGCGGACCCCTTTAATACCGACACAGGCGCCCACCGGGTCAACGTTCGGTTGCGTAGCCGAGACAGCCACTTTGGCGCGTTGGCCCGGTTCGCGTGCAATAGCGCGGATTTCCACAATCCCATGATAAATTTCTGGCACTTCGTTTTCGAGCAAACGGCGCAAGAAGTTGCGGTGAGCACGCGAGAGGATGATTTGTGGCCCGCGGGGGCTGTCTTTGACTTCCAGCACTACAGCCCGGACACGATCATGGACTTTGAATCGTTCGCCGGGAATTTTGTGGTTGGGTGGCATCAGCCCTTCGGCCTTCATATCGAGACCGATGGTAATGCCCTGGCTGTTGCTGATTGCCTGCACCGTGCCGCTGACGATTTCGCCAATTTGTTTACTGAAAAAGTTGGCTTGCATTTGCCGTTCGGCTTCACGAATCCGCTGCTGAATTACCTGGCGGGCAGTTTGCGCGGCCACACGACCGAAGTCAGCCGGCGTACTTTCCACAATGACCATGTCGCCGATCTGAGCATCGGGCTTAACCCGTCGCGCCTCTTCCAGGCTGACCTCGGTGCGTTCATCCTGAACCTCTTCTACCACTTCTTTTTCGGCATAGATGACCACTTTGCCGGTTTCCGGGTCGAGTGAAGCGCGCACTTCCTGAGCGTTCGAGACGTTGACGGCGCGCCGGTAAGCAGATACCATCGCCGATTCAATAGCCGCCAAAATGACTTCTTTGGGAAGTTGCTTTTCTTCGATAATTTCGTTAAAAGCCAGGGCAAATTCGTTTTTCATTCTTTCTTTTGCTCCATCTTTCCTTTACAAGCAGAAAAGTGGGGGGCGCCCACTTTTCGATGCGTTCGGTATTGGTCGTACAACGGCCAAGATTTTAGCATGGAATCGGGGAAGATGCAAGGATGCGTTCTATCAAATAAAATGTGACCGAGGTAAGTACGGCAGAAACCGACCCCATGAACATAAACGAACGACGCAAATACCTGCACAAGGTGCGCCTGCGCTACCTGGCCACTCAAACAAAACCAGAACGCAGTCGCCTGTTGGACGAACCCCAGGCCATTACTGGCTTACACCGCCAATCCTTGATCCGCCTGGTGCAAGGCAACTGACCCGCCAACCACGCCACCGTCAACAAGACAATGGAGGATGCTATCTGCATTCATCGCCTGTGGCTAGATTACCTTGTGCAGAACCTCTAAAGCCGAATCTCCTATGGATGGCCCGGCATTTGCAACCACACAAGGAATTGACCGTCAGCAAAAACACGCTACGAAAGCAGGAACGAATCAGCGTCTCCAGTCTGCAAAAGCGTCTGCTCGCTTCGCAACAGACCACGCAACGGACTGCTCAGCGGCAGGGGAAGTCAGCGTCAACTTCCGCGTTGAGAGTCCTGATCCCCCCGCGGCGCATGGAGTGGGATGAACACGAGCCCGAACATTTCGAAGTGGACCTGGTGCATCACTGTGGGGTGAGTACCAACGGTCATGGTACACACCCTGTAAATGGCGAATGTTGCCACCACCTGGAGTGGATGGGGGGCGGAGGAACGCTCTTATCTGGTCATCCAAGACGGTTTTGAGCGCATTTTAGCCCGCTTTCCGTTTTCAATGCAGAAAATTCGCCCCAACAACGGCACGAAATGCGCATCTGTTACGCTTCTGGCAAGAGAAGGCCAGCGTCATCCTTTCCCACAATCGCTCCTGACACAAGAACGACAAACGCTTTGATGATACAATCGTATTTCCCAGCCAAAGCAAACAGCCATCCAACAATCGCGGCTTGCCTTTTCATGCCCAAAGATAACGAGTATGACGTTGGATTACATTACCATTTGGATTGATACAATCGGATAGAGGGGATACAAACCCACCAGACTATTCGAGAAGGGAGAGATAACGATCAAAACAACTGAACCTGATGCCTGTCAGCCAGAATCTGAGCGGTGCGCGCTACTTCAGCCTGTTTGCGCGCTGCGTCCCAGCCGAGAGCGTCCCCCAACCAATCGGCCAGTTGCTCTACCAGCAAGCGATTCAGTTGCCCCAGATAGGCGAGTAAGGTGCGGCGCAAAAGCAAATCATCGAGGTGGACAATTTTTTCGCGTTGCGCCATTTCGATAATTTCGGCACGGGTGTAGTCTGGCGAGGTCTTGAGCGCGGCAGCAGAGGCGCCATCTCCAATCGGCAACGAGGTGGTACCGGCTTTGCGCGATTGGCCCAACAAGGCCAGGACGCGGTCGGTCACCTGCTCCGAGAAGGCGCGAAAGGAGGTCCATTTACCGCCCACCAGCGAGAGGACAGGGATTTCGCCGAGTTTGTCCTCGCGGATGTGGTGATCGCGGGTGATCTGACCGGTTGTTTTGGCCGAACCAGTGTAAGCCAGCGGCCGGACGCCGGAGAAGCGAAACACGATCTGATCGCGGGTTACGGGAATATCGGGGAAGACGCGCCCGACCATCTCGATGAAATAGTCAACTTCTTCTTCAGTACAGCGAGCCGAGTCGGGGTCTTGAATGGGAATATCCGAGGTGCCAATCATGACCTTGTCGAAGAGGGGGAAGATGAGCACAATGCGCCCGTCCTTGTTTTCGAAGAAAAACTCATGGTCGCCGATGGCGCGGCGCAGTTCAGGGTTGTCGAGAACGAGGTGTGAGCCTTTGGTGCCGCCGATGTAGTGGGTTTGCAAGCCAAACGTCCGGTTCGCAAGGTCAATCCACGGCCCAGCCGCATTGACGATAACCTGCGGGCGAACTGCAAACGTCGCACCGGTCAACTCATCGCGCAGGGTCACCGTATCGCCATTGACGCCGACCAAACTTACGTAGTTGAGGGCGCGGGCGTGCGGCCCTTCGGCTTCGGCATCCAGGACGAGTTGCAAAGCCAGGCGTTCCGGCGAAAGCAGCAGGCCATCGTAGTAGGTGGCAATGTAGCGCACTTTGGGATTGAGACGCGGGAACTTTTTTAAGGCTTTGGAGCGCGGCTCAAAGGTGTGCCGCGGCACGGTGCGCGTCTTGCCGGTAAAGGCATCATAGAACATCAAGCCAATTTTGATGACCAACGCGCCGCGCTCAGCCGGCTTCTCCAACAATCCCAGGAATTTGAGCGGGGCATTGAACAAGCCAGAAAAAATCTTGAACATCGGGATGACCGTGGGCAACGGCTTGACCAGCGTGGGTGCATTTTGAATCAGGCGGTTGCGTTCCTGCACGGCTTCACGAACGAGGCGAAACTCGCCGTTCTCCAGGTAGCGAATGCCGCCGTGCGCCATGCGCGAGGAGGCTGCCGATGCGCCGGAGCAGAAGTCGCCGCGTTCAACAAGCAACACGTCCACGCCGTTAAGCGCCAGGTCGCGAAACGTGCCAATGCCGTTGATGCCGCCGCCGACGATCAACACAGCAGGAGGGCGGGATGAAAGGGAATCAAGAATTTCTTGTCGGTTCATAGGAAATCTCGCTATCGTTGTAACTGTTCAGCCATGTCATTGCGAGCCGTTTTCTGGCGAAGCAATCTCCCACTTATCAGGCCAGATTGACCGCTTGGGGATTGCTTACCCTTTGGGTACGCTTCGCGGTCGTCGCAAAGAACGCTCCTCGCAATGACATACCCAACAGTTTTGATGCAAGACTGAACAGTTACCTATCGTTTATGCAATCCAATCAAACGTTCTGGTCACGGCCTTCTTCCAGCCGGCGTAGAGCGCCTGGCGGCGGGCGGGGTCCATTTGCGGCTGCCATTCCTTGTCGCGGCCCCAGTTGCGGCGCAGTTCGTCGTAATCTTTCCAAAAGCCGACCGCCAGCCCGGCGGCATAGGCCGCGCCCAGAGCGGTCGTCTCGGCCACCTTCGGGCGGATGACCGGCACGCCGAGAATATCGGCCTGGAATTGCATCAGCAGTTCGTTGAAGACCATCCCGCCGTCCACTTTCAGGGCGGTCAGTTTGACGCCCGAGTCTTTTTCCATTGCGTCCAGCACTTCACGCGTCTGGTAGGCGGTGGCTTCCAGGGCAGCGCGGGCGATGTGTCCCTTGTTGACGTAGCGCGTCAGCCCGACGATGACGCCGCGCGCGTCGGAGCGCCAGTAGGGGGCAAACAGACCAGAGAAGGCCGGGACGAAGTAAATGCCGCCGTTGTCCTCCACTGTCCGCGCCAGGTCTTCTACTTCCGCCGATTTGGTGATCATGCCCAGGTTGTCGCGCAGCCACTGCACCAGCGCGCCGGTGATGGCAATCGAACCTTCCAGGGCGTAGACCGCCGGACGGTCGCCGATTTTGTAGCCCAGCGTGGTCAGCAAGCCAGAGGTCGAGGGAACGGGCGTCTCGCCGGTGTTGAGCAGCATGAAACAGCCCGTGCCATAGGTGTTCTTGGCCTCGCCCGGGGCGTAGCAGGTCTGCCCAAAGAGCGCCGCCTGCTGATCGCCCAGGTCGCCGGATACCGGCACGCCGCCCAGCGCCCCCTTCGCCTGTCCATAGACTTCAGACGAGGAGCGAATCTGCGGCAGCATGGCACGCGGGATGCCCAGCAGGGCCAGGATTTCCTCGTCCCAGTCCAGGGTGTGCAGATTCATCAGGAGCGTGCGGCTGGCGTTGGTCACGTCGGTGACGTGCGCGCCGGTCAGGTTCCAGATGAGCCAGGTATCCATATTGCCGAACAGCAGTTCGCCCGCCTCGGCCTGCTGGCGTGCCCCCGGCACGTTGTCCAGAATCCACTTGATCTTCGGGCCGGAGAAATACGTTGCCAGCGGCAGGCCAGTTTTGGCGCGCAGCCGGTCCTGCCCGCCGTCCTTTGCCAGTTCGTTGCAGATCACGTCGGTGCGCGTGTCCTGCCAGACGATGGCGTTATAGACGGGGCGGCCGGTGGCCTTTTCCCAGACGACGGTCGTCTCGCGCTGATTGGTGATACCGATGGCGGCAATGGAGGCTGCGCCCTCCACGCGGCTGAGCGCCTGGCTGATGACCTCCTGCGTATTGCGCCAGACTTCCAGCGGATCGTGTTCCACCCAGCCGGGACGGGGGTAAATTTGCTGATGCTCCTTCTGGGCCACAGCGACGACGTTGCCGCCGTGGTCGAAGAGAATACAGCGCGTGCTGGTGGTACCCTGGTCAATCGAAGCAATGTACTTCATCGTCATTCTCTCCTGTTCGATGGTGAGTTATTTTGTCCAATCTCGTGCGCCGGCCAGGAAAGCCTTGCCGGGCATGGGTTTCTTGCCTGCCGGTTGAACTTCCTCGAGAATGAGAATCCCCTCCCCGCAGCCGATGGCGGGTCGTCCCTCGACCGTGAGCCTGCGTCCCGCACCCGGGCTGTTGGCCCCGCTGACGCTGGCGCGCAGAACCTTCAGCGGCGCGCCGTTCCAGTCAAAGAACGCACCCGGCCAGGGGTGCATGGCGCGCACGCGGCGCTCCAGCGCCGCGGCAGGCTGACTGAAGTCGAGCAGACCGTCTTCCTTTTTGAGCATCGGGGCATAGGTGACGCCTTCCTCCGGCTGAGGCCGCGGCTGAATCTCCCCCGCCAGGTAAGCGGGCAGGGTTTCGAGCAGCAGGTCGGCGCCCAGCACAGAGAGTTTTTCAAACAGCGAACCGCCGGTCTCGTCGGGAGCGATGGGGAGGAGGCGCTGGCTCAGGATGGGGCCGGTATCCACGCCGGGGTCCATCTTCATAATCGTGACGCCGGTCTCTTTGTCCCCGGCCAAAATCGCGGCCTGGATGGGCGCCGCGCCGCGCCAGCGCGGCAGGAGCGAGGCATGGACGTTGACGCAGCCAAAAGGCGGCAGGTCCAGCACCGCCGGGCGCAAAATCTGCCCGAAGGCGGCGACGACAATCACGTCCGGCTGCCAGGCGCGCAGTTGCTCCATCGCTTCGGGCTGACGTAACTTTTCGGGCTGGATGATGGGCAGGCCGAGGCGCAGAGCGGCATCTTTAACGGCGGGCGGTTTCAGGGTCCCGCCCCGCCCGGCCGGCCGATCGGGCTGGGTCACCACGCCGACGACCGGATAGCGCCTGGCGAGCGCCTCCAGGCTGGGAACGGCAAAGTCCGGCGATCCCATAAAGACGATGCGGGGGGATTGAGTCACGGTCTGATTTTACTGCGATTTTTGGTACTTACCTACCTCTGTCATTGCGAGGTGGCCATAGCCGTCGAAGCAATCGCCGCGCCTGACAGGAGATTGCCTACCCTTCGGGCACACTTTGCGGTCGTCGCAAAGAACGCTGCTCGCAATGACAACGAGGCACCCATGTGACATTACAATAGACCATTTGTGCTATAATGACTCCACTGCAAAAACCCTGAAGTTTCACCACGAAGACACGGAGTCACAAAGTTTCCTTTCATTTACTTACTCGTGTCTCCGTGTCTTTGTGGTTCGATTTTCACCTTTTTGCAGGAGACTCTATAA
>DAOTZT010000445.1:0-6418 GCA_034434255.1 Anaerolineales bacterium
AAACAGGGGTGTCACTGCGAACGAGCGCTTTTTGCGAGTGAAGCAGTCTCCCAAAGCATGGTTTTTCCTGTTCAAGACGAGATTGCTTCGGGCAGAGAACGCCCTCGCAATGACAGCCTGAATAGTTACTTGAGCCTTTCAGAAATCCTTTGTCCACTGCGTCTCCTTTGTGGCTCAAGACTTTTTTGCAGGAGAGTCAAAAAATTCTATATTTTCTGAGGAGGCCAGCATGCCTGAAATGAGCGATATTCTGGCGGTCATTCTCGGCGGGGGACGCGGTCAGCGTCTGTATCCTTTGACAAAACTGCGCTCCAAACCGGCCGTGCCAATTGCAGGCAAATATCGCCTGATTGACATCCCCATCAGCAACTGTATCAATTCCGGTATCTACCGCATTGATATCCTGACCCAATTCAACTCCCACTCCCTCCACCGCCACATTACCCAAACCTACCATTTTGACGCCTTCCACCTCGGCTTTGTTGAGATTCTGGCCGCCGAACAAACGCCCGAGTCGGCAGACTGGTACCAGGGAACCGCCGACGCCGTCCGCAAGCAACTGTTCCAGATTCGCTCAGCGCGGGCAAAGTATGTCCTCATCCTGGCTGGTGACCATCTCTATCGCATGGATTATGCCCCCATGGCCGAATTCCACTGGCAAAATCAGGCCGATATCACCGTTGCAGTCCAGCCGGTGGCGGCTGACGAAGCCTCTCGATTTGGGATTCTCAAGCGCAATGCAACAGGGCGCATCATTGACTTCCGTGAAAAGCCCAAAGACCCGGCTGTTCTACAAGAATTGATCAGCCGGGATGACCCAAAACGCCCCTTCCTCGGTTCCATGGGCATCTATCTCTTCAATACCGAAACGCTTATTGACCTGCTCACCCAACACCCCGACTTTGACGATTTCGGCGCCGACATCATTCCCTATTCGATTCAAAATTGCTCAGTTTATGGTTATGACTTTGACGGGTATTGGGCCGACATTGGAACGATTCGCTCCTTCTACGAAACGAATCTGGCCCTGACAATTGCCAACCCGCCTTTCAACTTTTACGACCCGGTGCATCCAATTTATACCCATGCGCGCTTCCTGCCTGGCTCGACGGTAGAGAACAGCGTGCTCCAAGATGTCCTGCTGGCCGAAGGCTGCCGCATCCAAAACGCTCAAATTACCCATTCGGTCATTGGCATCCGCTCTGTGATTGGAAGCGGCACAATGATCAAAGACAGTATCGTCATGGGGGCCGATTACTACGCCAATGAAATGCCCGGCCAGGTGCCAATTGGAATCGGGGCCAATTGCCACATTGAAGGTGCAATTATTGATAAGAACGCCCGCATCGGCGCCAATGTGGTCATTCGCCCCTTTCCCCCCATGACCGAGTTCATCAACGAAAACTGGGCCGTGCAAGATGGCATCGTCGTTGTTCCCAAAAACAGCGTCATCCCAGCAGGTACCCACATTGAACCGCCCGAATAGAGATTCGCAGGCAAACCCAGCCTGTAAAATCATCCCAACGGAGACTCCTTCCCACCATGAAAAAGAAAAAAGAGAATAACCCCACCACTCCCATCGCCCCCTCCTCCGACTGGCACAGCCTGCCAGCCGAGGCTGTGCTGGAACATCTCAAAGTGCGTGAAAGCGGCCTGACCAGCGCCGAGGCTGCTGAACGCCTCGCCCAATATGGCCCCAATCAGTTGACCGAGAAGCCCGGCCCGGGCTTTCTCAAAATGCTCTGGGATCAAATCAACAGTTTCGTCGTCTGGCTGTTGATTGTGGCGGCCATCATCTCCGGCCTGATCGGCTGGAACGAATACCGCCACACCGGTGAGACGATTGAGTTCATCGAAACAGGCGCCATCCTGGCCATCGTCATCCTCAATGCCACCCTGGGCATCATCCAGGAACGGCGCGCCGAGCAGGCCCTGGCAGCCCTGAAGAAACTGGCCGCGCCCGATGCTCACGTCCTGCGCGACGGCCGCCGCGTCACCATCCCGGCGCGGGAACTGGTGCCGGGAGACATCGTCTTCCTCGAGGCGGGAAACTTCGTCCCGGCCGACGTGCGCCTGCTGGAGGCCGTCAATTTGCGCATCGAGGAAGCCTCGTTGACCGGCGAATCGCTCCCGGTTCAGAAGAACGCCGCCTCCATCCTCGACAAAAACGTCCCCCTCGGCGACCGCAAGAATACCGCCTTCATGGGGACGACTGTCTCCTATGGGCGCGGGCGCGGCGTGGTGGTGGCGACCGGCATGCGTACCCAACTCGGTCTGATTGCTGAAATGCTTCAGTCGGTGGATGAGGAGGAAACGCCCCTGCAGCGCCGCCTCGACCAATTGGGCAGGGCCCTGTCCATCGGCTCGCTCATCCTGGTGGCAGTGGTTTTCGTGGTGGCGCTTATCAACTACACCAACATCGGGGAACTCTTTACCAGCCCGCTCACTTACTTCAAAACATACGCCAAAGACATCACCAATGTCTTCATCATCGCCATCAGCCTGGCAATTGCCGCCGTGCCGGAGGGCCTGCCAGCGGTCGTGACCATCAGCCTGGCACTGGGCATGACCGAGATGGTGCGCCGCCATGCCCTCATCCGCAAACTCTCCTCGGTTGAGACGCTCGGCTCCGCCACCACCATCTGCTCGGATAAGACCGGCACCCTGACCCAGAACGAGATGACCGTCACCCGTCTGTGGGCCGACGGCCAGTTCGTCGAGGTGACCGGCACCGGCTACGCCCCCATCGGCGACTTTCGCGTGGACGGTCAGCCGGTGGATCTCAAAAAATATCCGGCCATCCTCACCACCCTGTGGGGAGGCGTGCTGAACAACGATGCCCAACTGGAAATCACCGGCGAAAAGGAAAACGAGAAAACATACCGCATCGTCGGTGACCCAACTGAGGGCGCCCTCATCGTCGCCGCCGCCAAGGCTGGCGCCTGGCACGACGAAATCGTGGAAGCCTACCCCCGCGAAAACGAGATTCCCTTCGACTCCGAACGCAAGCGCATGGTCACCGTCCACAGCGTGGAAAACCCGCGTCCGGAGGATATTTCTCCCTTCTACACCGATGAGTACAAGGGCTGGGATGTGATTGCCGTCAAGGGCGCACCCGACCTGGTGTTGAATCTCTGTACCCAATACCTGGGCATGGACGATCAGCCGCGCCCGATGGACGAGGCCGCCCGCCAGCGCATCCTGGCCGCCAACGATGCCATGACGAAGGACGCCCTGCGCGTTTTGGGGATTGCAGGCCGTGTTGAACGCGATGTGCCGGAAGGCGAGATCAAGCCCGAAGACGTGGAACACGATCTCATCTTCATCGGGCTGATCGGCATGATTGACCCGGCCCGTCCCGAGGTCCGGCCTGCGCTCGAAAAAGCGGCTCGCGCCGGAATCCGCACGGTGATGATCACCGGCGACTATCCCAACACTGCCCGCGCCATTGCTGAATCCATCGGCCTGCTGCGCCCCGGCCACAAGGTCGCCACCGGCGCAGACGTGGACCGCATGTCCGACGCCGAACTGGCCGCCGTCATCGAAGAGACCGACGTCTTTGCCCGCGTCTCCCCCGAACACAAGATGCGCATCGTGGACGCCCTGCAGGCCAATGACGAGGTGGTCGCCATGACCGGCGACGGCGTCAACGACGCCCCGGCCATCAAGCGCGCCGACATCGGGATTGCCATGGGCATCACCGGCACCGACGTGGCCAAAGAAACCGCCGACATGGTGCTGACCGACGACAACTACGCCAGCATCGTCTCGGCAGTGGAGCAAGGGCGCATCATCTACTCGAACATCCGCAAGTTCGTCTTCTTCCTGCTGTCGAGCAACATTGCCGAGATTATGATCATCTTCCTGGCCACCCTGGCTGGCCTGCCTGCCCCGCTGACGGCCATTCAATTGCTGTGGCTCAACCTCATCACCGACGGCGCCCCGGCCCTGGCACTCGCCATGGAAAAGGGCGACCCCGACATCATGGAGCAGAAGCCGCGCAAGAAGCACGAACCGATCGTCAATCGGCCCATGGCACTGGGCATGTTCATCCAGACCATCACCCAGACCACCGCCGTGCTGACGGCCTTTGCTCTTGGCCTGATCTGGCATCTCGAAGCCGGGGCGATCATGCCGCAAGGCGCCAACCCCATCGCTTACCTCATTGCCCACGACTGGCGCGGCGTGGACGTCCAAACCGCCGAGACGATGGCCTTTGTGACCCTCTCGCTGTGCGAACTCTTCCGCGCCTACACCGTCCGCTCCGAGAAGGCCTCGCTCTTCCGCATCGGCGTCTTCTCGAACAAATGGATGCAGTATGCGGTCGGCCTGTCGATTGCCCTGTTGCTCATCGTTTGCGCCGTGCCATTCCTGCAGCCCATCTTCAATACCCACTTCCTGGCGGCCCGCGAATGGGCCATCGTCATCGGACTGGCGCTCATCCCGGCGACCTCGGAAGAAATCACCAAGTTCTTCCTGCGGCTGAAAGACCGCAAAGCACAGTAGGTCACGTTTGAAACGTGACCCACCCACCAAAGCAGGCCACGTCTCAAACGTGACCTGCTTTTTTCTTTACACAATCTTCGTAATTTATTCCAACATACTTTACACACAGGTTTTAGAGTTAGGAGAGAATTCAAGCAAAAGGAGTTTGAAATGAAAATCAAATGGATGGTCCCAATCCTGATCGCCGCCGCTGTGCTGACGGCCTGCGCCCCCACCGCCTCCGCGCCGCTGGAAACAGCCGCCTCCCCAGAGACCGAACCGCTTTCTATCGCGACCGAGGCAGTTGTTTCGACCCCCACGCCTGATTCTCAGACCACGGAAGAAGGCCTGACTTACATGCGCGAAGAAGAAAAACTGGCGCACGAGGTCTACGTCTTCCTGTACGACAAATGGGGCATGCAAATCTTCCAGAACATCGCCGCCAGCGAACAGACCCACACCGACGCCGTGAAGTCTCTCCTGGATGCCCACAATCTGCCCGACCCGGCCGCCGAGGCGCAACCTGGTCAATTCACCAATGCCAACCTGCAGGCTCTGTACGACCAGTTGACCGCCCAGGGCAGCCTGAGCCTGGACGATGCGCTCAAGGTCGGCGCGGCCGTCGGGGAGATCGACATCCTCGACCTGCAGGCCCGTCTTGCCGACGATCTTCCCGCCGATGTGCGCCTCGTTTATGAAAACTTGCTTTCTGGCTCGTATAATCACCTGGCAGCGTTCACGTCCAGCCTGCTGCGCCAGACGGGCGAAACGTATGCGCCCCAATACATGACCCTCGAAGCCTACCAGCAAGCCCTCAACCTGGCCAATGCTGGCGGAAACGGGAACGGCAACGGCTATCATGGCGGTCGGCCATAACTCAAAAATCGGGTGACGGGTCACGTCTGAGGACGCCGTCACACCTCCTCAGATCGGAGACGCCATCATGAAATTCCCCAAGATTCGCCTTTTTCGCAAGCGCAGTATCTGGCCGCGCGCTCTCCTGCAAATCTTTTTCTTTGCCCTGATCGCGCTGATCTCTATCAACCATACCCTGGCAGAAAGCGGGAGAAGCATCTCCTTCCTCCCTAACGTCACCCTGCACGCGGTCTGCCCATTTGGCGGCGTAGAGACCCTGTATCAATTCATCACAACCGGGACCTTTGTGCAAAAGGTGCGCCAGTCCTCTTTTGCGCTGATGACAATTGTCTTCGTCCTCGCCATCCTGTTTGGGCCGGTTTTCTGCGGCTGGGTCTGCCGCTGGGCACCATCCAGGAATGGGTGGCCAAGATTGGCCGCAAAATCTTCAAGACCAAACGCTACAATCACTTCATCCCCTACAAACTGGACCAAGTCCTGCGCTACGCCCGCTATGGAGTTCTGGTTTGGGTGCTGTACATCACCATTACCAGCGGGAAACTGCTCTTCCAGAATTACGATCCCTACTATGCCCTGTTTTCCTTCTGGACCGGCGAGGTGACGGTCACCGCTTTGGCCATCCTCGGCGTGACCCTCGTCCTCAGCCTGTTTATCGAGCGCCCCTGGTGCAAGTACGCCTGTCCTTACGGAGCAGTGCTTGGACTGACCAACCTGTTTCGCATCTTCAAAATCCGGCGGGTGGCCGCCACCTGCCGCAAGGATGGCGCTTGCGACATCAAATGCCCGATGAACATTCCGGTCAGTGAAAAGAAGGTCATCCGTGACCATCAGTGCATCACCTGCCTGGAATGCACCTCCGAAGCCTGCTGCCCGGTCAAAGAAACCGTCATCTTTTCGGCGGGAGGCATCAAATGAAACTGAACTCGAAACGTAACTATTTTGACAATGTCAAGTTAAACTCTTGTTCTATAAACTCTACGCATTTTGTCACTGCGAGCAAAGCGAAGCAGTCTCCTGGTTTGCGAGGGGATTGCTTCGTCGCAAAAAACGCTCCTCG
>DAOTZT010000446.1:0-3704 GCA_034434255.1 Anaerolineales bacterium
CGAGCCGTTTTTTGGCGAAGCAATCTCCCGTTTATCAGGCCAGCTTGACCGCTTGGGGATTGCTTCGTCGCAAAGAACGCTCCTCGCAATGACAAACACAACAGTTTTGATGCAAGACTGAACAGTTACCGTCAAATAATTTTCGAGGTTGTTAAAAAGACTTCGATAGACTTCGATCTTTCCAAATTCTGGCGGAGTGGGCAGTTTTCTGTGGTATATTGCGCGGTATGCGTCTCCTTTTTGTTGCCGATGCTCGTTCTGCTACCACGCACTCGTGGCTGCGCGGCTGGGTCGAAAGTGGTCATGAGGTCCATCTTGTTTCGACTTTTCCTGCCGAAGCGCCGCCTGGCCTGGCCTCGTTTCACGTCTTGCCGGCTGCTTTTGGAGGCATGGCCGGGAGGCCGGCTGCGGCTCGACGGGGGGGATGGATGGCTCGTCTGCGGCCGTTGCTGCTCCGGGTGCGCCACCTGCTTGGACCGTTGGTCCTGTTCCCTTCTCAGAAGCAGTTTCGGCATCTGGTCGATTCTCTCCGCCCCGACCTGGTTCATGCCCTGCGCATTCCCTTTGAGGGGATGCTGGCCTGTGTGACCCCTCCCGAAATCCCCTTCCTGGTCTCGATTTGGGGCAATGACCTGACCCTGCATGCTCACGGTTCCCCGCTGATGGCTGTTTTCACCCGCCGTGTTTTACGCCGCGCCGATGCCTTGCTGGCCGATGCTCAGCGCGACTTGCGTCTTGCCGTCTCGTGGGGGTTGCGTTCTGGCGTGCCGACGCTGGAAGTGCCGGGGGCGGGGGGGATTCGCCTGGAGGAACTGGAAACCGGTTTCAGGTCGGCTGTGCTCCCCGAAGAATTGCCCCCGGTCCCGCTGGTGGTCAATCCGCGCGGGCACCGCCCCGGCAGTTTGCGCCAGGACGTCTTCTTCCGCGCCATCCCGCGCGTTCTTCAGAAGATGCCCGAAACCCTCTTCGTTTGTCCGCCGTTGCAGGGAGATGCTCAGGCCGAAAGTTGGGTTTCTTCGCTGGGGATTCAGGCCAGCACGCGGCTGTGGCCGCAATTGACCCAGATGCAGTTGTGGACGCTGATGCAGCGGGCACAGGTGTTCGTTTCGCCCAGCGTCCACGATGGCACGCCAAATTCCCTGCTGGAGGCGATGGCCTGCGGCTGTTTGCCGGTGGTGGGCAATATCGAGTCCCTGCGCGAGTGGGTTGTGGATGGGGAAAATGGCTTGCTGGTGGATGCGTCTGATGAGCAGGCCCTGGCGGATGCCATTGTCCGCGGGTTAAATGACACCGCCCTGCGAGCGCGTGCCGCAGAGAAGAACGCGGCGCTGATCGCAGAGCGGGCTGACTATGCACGCAATATGCAGCGCGTATTTGAACTCTATCAAACGATCGTGCAGAGACGCTAAATGCTATCTGGACAATGTCGCATGAAACATTGTGTTGAAAAAACGCTTTTTGTCACGCTGTCTGCCGGTCTGTGAGGAGATCGCTTCTCCTTCGGGTAGGCTTGGCGGCGTGCAAAGAACGCTCCTTCAATGACAAGCATGTGTGTCACTGCGAGCGTCGCGAAGCAGTCCCCTCATGTGCATAGAGATCGCTTCTTCGCAAAGAGCGCATCCTCGCAATAGCAAGGATGCGACAATGTGACATTGTCAAACGATTTACTCTGCTTTGGGAGCGCGCAAGGCCTCAATCCGGTCCTGCAACTCGATGCGTCGGCTGGCGATGGCCTGGCGCACTTCATTGCTAAAGGCGCCAAAGCGCTCGCGAATCTCACCTCGCAGTTCAGCCCCTGATTCGGGTGCGAAAAGCAAAGAGAGTGTGGCTCCAACCAGTCCGCCGACGACAGCGCCAATCGTAAAACTCAAAATTTTTTTCATGACAACCTCCTCGTTGGGCAAATTCAAGGTCTGGGATTAGATGGGGAAAATTGTGTGCGGGGCTTTCATTTGGCCTGGATGGGATCTATTCACATCCGGTTTCTTATTATAGGCGAATTTCTGGCGTGGTGGAAGATTGCCACCCGCCCGGATTTGTGGAATAATACCGTGGCCGTGCGTATCCCCGGAACGCTACGGTTTTTCTTCCACGTTCGAATCCATTTCCGGGCTCTACCTGTTCACGGAGGGCACCATGACTACTCTCTCTCCCCAGCCTGCTGCGCAGGCGCGCAAAAAAGTCACCATCCATACGTTGCGGCAAAAGAAAGCCGAGCGGCTCCCCATTACCATGCTGACCGCCTACGACTATCCAATGGCCCTGGCGCTCGACCGGGCCGGGATAGATGCCATTCTGGTCGGTGATTCGCTCGGTATGGTCGTCTTGGGCTACGAAAATACCTTGCCAGTTACGATGGAAGAGATGCTCCATCATTGCCGCGCCGTTGCCCGCGGGGCCAAGTCGGCCCTGCTCGTGGGCGACATGCCGTTCATGTCGTACCAGGTCTCGGTCGAGGAAGCGGTGCGCAATGCCGGGCGTTTCCTCCAGCAAGGCGGCATGGACGCGGTCAAACTGGAGGGCGGGCGCGAGCGTCTCGACGCTATCCGCGCCATCGTCGCGGCCGGGATTCCGGTGATGGGACACCTGGGCCTGACCCCCCAATCTGTTCACCGCCTGGGCGGATTTCGCCCCCAGGGAAAAACTCCCTCGGCGGCCCAGCGCTTGCTCGAAGATGCGCTCTTGCTCGAAGAGGCCGGTTGTTTCAGCATTGTGCTTGAGTCAGTCCCGGCGCGGTTGGCTGCCTACATCAGCGCCCGGCTGTCGATTCCCACCATTGGCATCGGGGCCGGAAATGGCTGCGATGGACAGGTCCTTGTGATTCACGACCTCCTTGGCTTGTTCGACCGTTTCACCCCCAAATTTGTCAAAACCTATGCCCAACTCCACCCCATCATTCAAGAGGCAGTCACGGCTTACATCAGCGATGTGACCCAGCGTACCTTCCCTGGCCCGGAGCATTCGGTTGAAATGTCTGAAGAGGCCTGGCAACAATTTCTGGCCCAAAATGACGCTCAGGAATAGGGCCCTCGCAAACGAGAAGAAGGTGGAACTGTGCAAAAAAGCCTCCTCGTGTGTGGCACCGGCGCACTGGCGACGCTCTTCGCTGCCCGCCTGTCGGCAGCCGGTTGGGCGGTGACGATGCTTGGGACCTGGTCCGAGGCGCTGGAAACCCTCAACCGGCATGGCGCTCAGGTGGAGGGCGAGGCTCCCGCTCCGGTCGTAGCGGTGAAGGACCTCGCGGCCTGTGCCCCCGTTCCTCTGGCGCTGGTGCTGGTCAAATCCTGGCAGACCGGGCGACTGGCCCGTCAACTGGCCGACTGCCTCGCCCCTGACGGCGTGGCGATCACCCTGCAAAATGGCCTGGGGAACGATGCGCTTCTCGCCCAGACCCTTGGCCGGGAGCGCGTTTCGGCGGGGGTGACCACCCTGGGGGCGTTTCTCTCGGCACCCGGGCGGGTCTGTTGGGCTGGCGATGGCCCCATCTGGCTGGAAGCGGATGCCCGCCTCGATAGACTGGCCGCTGTGTTGCGCCAGGCTGGCTTTAACGTTGAGCGTGTGGAGGATATTCGCCCGCGTCAGTGGGGCAAACTGGTCATCAACGCGGCCATCAACCCCCTTACGGCCCTCCTGCGCGTCCCCAACGGCGTTTTGCTGACCGACCCCCTGGCGCGCGACCTGATGGGCAAACTGGCGCGCGAGAC
>DAOTZT010000447.1:0-3218 GCA_034434255.1 Anaerolineales bacterium
GAAGCGTACCCGAAGGGTAAGCAATCTCCCGTTTATCAGGCCAGCTTGACCGCTTGGGGATTGCTTCGTCGCAAAGAACGCTCCTCGCAATGACAAACACAACAGTTTTGATGCAAGACTGAACAGTTACAGTGGCTGTATTTCTCTTGCGTCTGTTTGGCAAGGATCCCCGGCATTTTGGCAAAAATGGCGATATTGACCTTGTTTCACTCACCGAGGTGGAATTCCCCGTGCATGCGCGCATAGACATTCGGCCTGTTTGGACCAGGAAAGAACAGGCAAGCGCCTGTCACAGTTCGCAAGGGGGGCGCCAAATGCAGGGAGGCGTGCGAGGGTGGGTGAACCGACTTTTTGGCGGCTACGAAACGTTTATGCGGGCCTGGCCACCAGTGCAACCAGGGGAGCACGTCGTCACGGATTTATTTGAGGGGATCGGCTAGTTCATTTTGCTGTCCTCTCAATTTTTCTGACACGACGGGCAACGCAGTATAATTGAAATGTTCAAGGATTTGCCATGCGCGCCCGTCGTTTGTTTTTACTTCTTCTCTCCTTTGTTCTCTCGCTTGCCTGCGTCGCTTTTCCTCTGCTGGCTGAGTCAGAAATTCCCCCCTCTCTTCCGGCCGAGTCCACGCTGACCACTTCTCCCTTTTCCCTGGCCACTCCTACCTTGCAGAGTTCCCAAAAAACGCTGACGATTTGCGCTGGCGCTGAACCAGCCGACCTGTTTCTTTACAATGGGGCCGATCTCGTCAAACAAAGCGTTTTGGCTGCTCTCTACGATGGTCCAATAGAATATGTGTCAGGCGCTTATCAACCGGTTCTGCTGCAAAAACTTCCTTCTCTCGCTGATGGAGATGCCGTCATTGAAGCGGTGGATGTTTTTCCTGGCGATTTAGTTCTCTCGGCAGAGGGAACGCTTGCTCCTCTCCAACCAGGCCTTTTGGTTCGTCCTGCTGGCTGCCGTTCTGACGCCTGTGCCGTTGCGTATGAAGGCGGTTCTTTTCAAATGGATCGCTTGCGAGTCATCTTCCACCTTCGTACCGATGTCTTTTGGGAAGATGGCGAGCCGCTTACGGCCTGGGATTCCGTTTTCAGTTACCGGGTTGCTTCTGATCCCGAAACACTCTACGGCAATCTCGGCCTGGTGACGGGCAGCCCGGCGACGCTGCTTTTTACGGCGGACTACTCGGCGTTGGATGACTACACTGTGCAATGGACAGGGCGCCCCGGTTTTCTGGATCCGAACTATCCTGTAAACTTCTTTCACCCTCTCCCTGCACACATCCTTTCGGCCTATTCTCTGAGCGATTTACTGGCTTCGAACGAAGCGCTTTACCGACCTGCAGCCTGGGGGGCTTATCGTATTGTTGACTGGAAAGCCAGCGAACGAATCGTTTTGGAGCCCAATCCTGCTTATTTTCGCCGCGACCAAACTCCGCCTGCTTTTGATCAACTTATCTTTCGTTTTATTGGCCAGGACCCTGAAGCGGCTCTTGCTGAACTGACGGCCGGGACCTGTGACCTGCTCTTGCCCGATTCTTTACCACCGACCCTTACTTCTTCTCTGCTCGAATTGCTCAATGCTGGGGCTGCCAAACTGATACCAGACCCTCAACCGTTCTTTGAGTATCTGCTCTTTGACATCAATCCCACCGACTTGCCGCCCATTTTTGCTGACCCGCGTATGCGACAGGCTGTGGCTTCCTGCCTGGACCGTTCAGTACTGGCAGATGCTATCTATGCTGGCTATGTTCCTGCGCTTGAACTTCCTCTCCCGGCCGATGATCCACTGCTGAGGGGGCTGGATCTCCCGACCTGGCCATATGATCCTGGTACTGGTATGGCTCTCCTGGAACAGGTCGGCTGGCTTGATACCAATCAAGACGGTATTCGTGAGGCCGTTGGCGTTCCCGGAGTTCCTGATGGAACCCCGCTCCAGTTTACTCTTTATGTCACCGACGCTCCTTTGCGCGATCAACTGGCGCGTTGGCTGACCTTTCAACTGGTAGCCTGCGGGATGAGCGTTGATGTTTTTCAGGCTCCGGCGCGTGAATTGTTGGCGCAAACAGCCGAAGCGCCACTCTCCGGGCGTCATTTCCAAATGGCGGTGATTTCGGCGCCGCTGGGCGTTGAGTCTTTATGCTCTCTGACGGGGACAAAACACATTTCTTCTGAGGCGACGGGCTGGAGCGGCCTTAACCGAAGCGGTTATTCAAACCCGGCGCTTGATTCTGCCTGCGAGGGCGTTCTGATGACCCTGCCTGGAGAGGCAGATTACCGCACATCCCGGCAGGAAGTATTGCGTATCCTCTCTCAAGACTTGCCCATCTTGCCGCTTTTTGTTCAGACGCGTTTCATCATTACATCCCCACTGCTTGCTGGTCTGGAACATTCAAGCGGCTTGCAAAACCTTGAAAAAATTTACACCAATCCCTGATTCAACACCATCCCGTTTTGTGCAATGGAGAAAATAAAGCGAGAATTGCTATGAAATTCGATCCTGCGTCCTTTGGCGGTATTGCCCTTGTTCTGACGGCTTTTGGGGGAGCCTTTCTGACGGCTTTATGGCTTGCGCTGATGATCTGGACCTACCGCGATATTCGCGCTCGCGCTCGTGACCGCTTGATTCATATTCTCGCCACCTTGCTGGTGGCCTTGCTGAATCTGCCTGGTTTCTTGATTTACCTCATTCTCCGTCCGCCGCGTACGCTGGAAGAAGAATACCAGCAAACCCTGGAAGAAGAAGCGCTCCTGCAGGCGATTGAAGATCAGAACGTTTGTCCGGGGTGTGAACGTCGTATTCGGGAAGATTGGATTGTTTGTCCTACCTGTCAAACCAAATTGCGCAAAGCCTGTCACGAATGTGGCAAATTGATGGAGTTAGCGTGGAATATCTGCCCCTATTGCGGTACCCCCGCGCCGGGTATGCGTCGCGAAGATAGCACAATCGAAGATGTCATTGACGATCTCGCTGAGAAGAAAGATCAGAAGGGTGTTTGATGTCTGGCTTTTAGCAAAATAGAGGGAAATCCCGGTTTCCCGCAACGAATTTCAATCGCGGCTGTCAAGCCGCTTTTTTTGCCAGTCAAGGGGTGTGGCTCAAATTTTCGGGGGGAGTGGGGGCTGGTATAGGGCTTTGCCGCATTTGAAATTGCGCCAGGGGCTCTTTTTGGGCTTGGTGGGAGAATCTGTTTGTTCGATGTGGGCAGAGAGAGAAG
>DAOTZT010000448.1:0-4284 GCA_034434255.1 Anaerolineales bacterium
CCTCCAGATACGCGGTTCGCATGGCTTCACGATTGGGTAATTGCATCGGTGTCATAGAACACAATTATCCTGGATGTTTGTATAATTCACGATAGTAATTTGTTAGAATTCTGTCAGGCTGAATAGTTACGCAATCGAAATATAAATGCTGTTTTTTTGGAGGAAACCGCCATGCTGCCTCATTCTCCCCAAAAATCTGTTTTTGCATCTTCTCGAAACGCAAGGGAAAGTAGGATGCCAGGGGCGTTCGTAGCGCGCCTAAAACGTCACACACCCCGCTTCATCGAGGCAATACCCGTTTCTCTTCTTGTCATGGGGCTGATGCTGACTGCGCTTGCCTTGCCCGCTTGTACGTCGCTGATCAAGCAGACGTACAGCGGCCCGACCGACGAATGTGGTCCCATCGAACCGAGCGAAGAGGATATCCGCTTTCTCTTGACCATTGGACAAGATTTGTTCTCCAAGCCAGAGTGGGTCAAGAGTTACACCGTCGAGCCGTATAAGGTCAGTTTCACGCGCCGCAACGATACAGAAGCGGCCATCGCTTACGGTGAATATCTGATGTACAACTGTGGCTATGGACAGGCCGAATTGGATGAATACTTCAGCGACGCCGGTTTTGCCATCGTTTTTGCCAACTACGATCGTTACACACAGACGGACTTTTGCGAACAAGGCAGCCTGGCGTTGTATGAGTACGACCTGGTCTTCGAAGGGTCGCCTTACCTGGCCCGTTATTGGGTGAAACAGCAATCCGATACCCGCCTGTTGGTCTTGATGTTGGTCTTTCCAGACGAAAGCCGCGCCACGCTAGATACCTACGCCACCCAACTATTCCCCGGCCTGCCTTCTTGCGGCGGTCAGCCATGACGCGCGAGCGGCTGTCCCTGTCCTGGTCTCTGACGGCGCTGCTGGCGCTCTTGCTGGCTTGTCGCCCGGTCATTGCCATTGGATGGGGAGAGTTGGTGGCGCTGGCGGTGGTCATTGCCCTGTTGCTCGGACCGGTTCTATGGCGGCTATACCGCTTCCTGGCGCGTTTGCGACATTTCGAAGAGATGGACAGAAAGAAAAAATGACCTGGACGGTATTTCTTGGCGCCGCAGGTTTCCTGCTGCTGGGGTACTTGAGCGGTTCGTTGACGCCTTCGGTGTGGATTGTGCGCCTGGTCAAGGGGGTAGACGTGCGCGACGGCGGGTCGGGTCATGCCACGGCCACCAACACGATCCGGCAGGCAGGCTTCGGCTGGGGGAGCCTGGTGCTGGCTGCTGATATTGGCAAGGGATATTTTCCAACTCTGCTGGCACACCGCTTCGCTCCTGCCGATTGGATCGTGCCGCTGACCGCAATGGCGGTGGTCATAGGCCATTGCTGGCCGGTCTTTGCACACTTTCGCGGCGGCATGGGATTGGCCAGTTCGGGCGGCTGCTTATTGGCGGTGCAGCCATTGGCCTTTCTGGTGGGTCTTGGCCTCCTGGTAACTTTGGTACTGCTCGTCCGTCACAGCGCGCGCCAGCGTCTTCACAGGTTTGTTGATGGCCCCCCTCTTTTGGCTGTTGGGCTGGCGCGGTCTGACTTTTTGGATTGCGCTGCTAGTCGGTGCGGTCATTGCCTACCGCTTCCTGATGGACTGGAATCGCCGCTACCGCGAATTGTGGTTAGACAGGGAGAAAACAGAAAAAGGTTGAAACGCAATTGCCGAGCGGGATAGCCCCTAGCAGGCCGCTTCAAGGCGAGGGCGTGCCGCTGCCGATAGGCTGGGGCAGGGTATTGGTTGGCCAGGGAGTATAGGTCGGAGAGAGGGTGGGCGAGGGCGTATCGGTCGCGGTGGGGAGGGGGGTAGCGGTCGAAGTAACAGTAGCCGTCGGCAGCGGGGTGAGGGTCAACGTTGGAGTGGGAGAAGCGAACAAGGTCACGCGCAGCAGGTTCACGGTCAAGACAGAGGCAAAAGCCACCAGGAACAAAAAGGTAAACATCCCGCCCAAAATCCAGGACTTCCAGTTCATCTTCTTAGGAACGGTCAGTTGAAAATGGTCAGGCACAGCCAGCAGGATGACGGTAGTGTTGTCGTGACCGCCGCGTTCGTTAGCCAGGTCTACCAGCGCCTGCGCTGCCGCTTTGAGATTGCCCTTGACGCGGATGGTTTCGGCAATTTCATCGTTCCACACCAAGTCGGTCAGACCGTCGGTACAGAGCAGCAAGATGTCGCCGGGATGAATCTTCATCCCCTGATTGGCCTCTGCCAGTGCATCGCCTTCGCTATCGTACAGCCTCAAGCGGAAGTCTACCTCGGGCGGCTCGGGCGCGCCCAGGTAGCGGCGAATGACATGTACGTTGGGATGGTCGCGCGCCAATTCGGGCGTCAAGATGCCGCGTTCGATAGCCTCCTGCACCCAGGTATGGTCGGTAGTCAATTGCTGGATGCGCCCCTCGCGCAACAAATAAATGCGCGAATCGCCCACTGAAGCCGTATACAATTGGTCGCCAATCACCCAGGCGCAGGCGCACGTGGCGCCCATCCCCTGCCGCTCGGCAGCCGCCGCATGGTCGGCAATGGCCTTGTTGGCCTCATGGATGGCTCTTTCCATAATCTTGCGCGGCTGACGCGCATCGCTGGCAGCAATCACCTGGCTGATATGGTCCACAGCCAGTTCCGCAGCCACTTCGCCGGCGCGATGACCGCCAATTCCATCGGATACCACTGCAAACAAGACCGGCAGCGCCTGCTCCTCGCTCAACTGGAAGGAAGAGACAGCATATCGGTCTTCGTTGTTCTTGCCAGTCATGCCGGGATGGGTACACACGGCTACGTTCAGGTGGGCAACGTCGGTGCGAATCATAGGACAGGCTTATCAGGGATGATGCTTGGCTCCGCTTCGGGCGGGGGATTTTGCAAGACAAAACGATACATCAATTGGCCGAAGTGTACCACGTCTCCGTGTCTCAGGACGCGCCCTTCTGCAGGCACCGGTTCATAGCCCACCCACGTGCCGGCGATGGAGCCATGATCTCTCAACAAGAATCCTTCTCCCTCTACTTGCTTCAAGCGGGCGTGCAGCGGGGCAATGGACGGATGATCCAGAATATACGCCGCTTGAACAGGATCAGCGCCGAAGGTGATTTCTTTCTCTAGCAAGGGGATAGGATGACCGCCGGCCGGCTCGCCATCGGGACGCAGACGGATGAGATAGGCCGGCGCTTCGGAGTTTGTTTGCGCGCTTCTCCTCTGGACCTGTGGCCGGCCTCCGTTTCCCGGGCGTTTCCGCCGCCACCAGCACCGGCTGCGTGACGGGGTCGGTGTAACGCTGGCGCGCTTCCCGCCGTTCACGCCAGGATGCAATCCGCAGGCGGCCCGAAAGCAGCACCAGGATAAGCGCCAGGCCGGTCAATGCCACCGCGCTGCCGGCAATCCACGCTCGATACTTCGCCAGAAAGGCGCGGAGCCCGGTCGGCGGGCGGATGACCGTGACCATGACCGGTATCTCCACGCTGGCTTTGCTCAAACCCAGCGAATCGACCGCTTCCACCCTGAGCATGTGCTGGCCGCTCTGCCTATAGGCTGACAAATCCCATGTGAAACGGTCGAACGGCTCGGCCCACTCGCCCTGGCGATACGCCTGCGCATTCCAGCCGTTCTGGAGTTTTGTTCTGGCGGCGTTCCAGAGGTGAGCGACGTTGGCTTTTATCGCATTCCAAGTGTTACTTACCTTCGTCTTGACTGCATTCCAGACAGGAACGAGCGGCGCAACAACCTCTTTGACCGTATTCACGACCGGCGTCACAACTTTCTTCACGACGTTGACAACCGGCGTGACGAACTCCTTGACCGTGCTTGTCACCGCTGAAGTGAACCTGTTCCACAGGCCGGGTTCAGCGGGTTTCGGTTTGCGCGGGAAAGCGTGCGCGGGTGGGACGGGCGCAGCAGGCTTCTGGAACGGCGAGGTCAGTCTGTTCCACAAGTTGGTCACTCCTGTCTTGACCGTGCTCCACAGGCCGGGTTTAGCGGGCTGGGGAGGCGCAGACTTTGGCTTGCGTGAGAAATTGTGCGTGCCTGAAGTCGGTGTGCCAGGATGAGAGGTCGAGGGTAGGGCGTATTCCTGCTGTTTCCACCTCGCCATGTCGAAGGCGGGGATGGCAGGTGTACGCGCTTGCTGATAGCGGCGTTCCTCTTCCGCTTCCTTGCGCTCGATTCTGGCATTCATCGCTCGAAAGACCTTTGCCTTCACTCTACCAGATATGCAGGCCGGGTATCCCATCCTTTAATGCCATTCGCTTTGAGCCATTCAT
>DAOTZT010000449.1:0-2984 GCA_034434255.1 Anaerolineales bacterium
ATGGTACGATAAAGGGTGAGGCTGTCCGACATTGTTCTTCTCCTGGCTCGTTTTGGTATGGAAACCTAACTTTGCCACGATTTGGGCTTGTCGGCAAGCCTCTCTTTTGTTAATTTTGTCAGTCAATCAGAGTCTGAAGACTTGTTCTACATCCTAATCAAAGGAGGCTTCTCATGTTGTATTCCCCTGTTCCCATGCACATCCCCGATGGGTTTCTCTCTACCCTGGTGGCGGTGATCCTGTGGATCCTTTCGGCTGGCGGCGTGGCCTATGCCCTGCGGCGTGTTGGCAAAGACGTGGGCGAACGTCAGGTGCCGCTGATGGGCGTGCTGGCGGCGGCCATCTTTGCCGGGCAGATGCTCAATTTCAGCGTCACCGGCGGCACGTCCGGCCATCTGCTGGGCGCGGCCCTGGCGACCATCCTGCTCGGTCCGTGGGCGGCGGTCATTGTCATGACCACGGTTGTCAGCATTCAGGCGCTCATCTTCCAGGATGGCGGTTTGCTGGCGCTGGGCGGCAATCTCTTCAACATGGCGCTCATCGGCGTGGCGGTTTCGTATTTCGTCTATACCAGCCTGCAAAAAATCGCTCGCGGCCAGAAGTGGGGAATCTTTGCTGGCGGGGCGCTGGCGGCCTGGCTCTCGATTGTGGTGGCGGCCCTGGCCTGCGCCCTCGAACTGGCCCTTTCGGGCACGTCGCCGGCCAACCTGGCCGTCCCGGCCATGGGGGCATTCACATGCTCATCGGCTTGGGCGAGGCGGCCATCACTGTCGGCGCGCTGGCCTTTCTCTACGCAGCGCGGCGCGACCTGCTGCACATCGGCGAGGCCGCGCCCCAAGGCGGCGCAGCGGTCTGGACCGGCGGCCTGGTCATCGCTCTCCTGCTGGCGGTTCTCTCCCCGCTGGCCTCGGCCCATCCCGACGGGTTGGAGTGGGTGGCTGAGCAGAAGGGCTTCCTGAATGCCGCCCAGGAGCCGCTCTACAACATTATCCCCGATTACGTCTTCCCCGGCATCTCCAACGAGACTCTGGCGACTATCCTGGCGGGCATCGTTGGGACGCTCATCGTCTTCGGCGTGGCGCTCGCTGTGGCCAGGGGGACGGCAAACCGCAAACGGCAGACGACGAACGACTGACCACTGATAACTGACAACTGATAACTGATAACTGACCACTATCTTTCCATGCACCTTCACTTCCTCGACCCCTATCGGCCTGGCCAAAGCCCGATTCACGCCGCCGACGCTCGGCTGAAATTTGTGCTGACGCTGGCTTTCATCCTGACCGTCTCGCTGACGCCGTTTGCCGCCTGGCCGGTGTACATCCTGCTCTTTGCCCTGATTCTGTCGGTCGAGATTCTCTCCGGCCTGGGGCTGGGCTACGTGCTCAAGCGCGCCAATCTGGCGCTGCTGTTCGTTCTGGCGGCGCTGCCGTTGATTTTCACCGTCGAGGGGCGAGCGCTCTTCTCCCTGCCGCTGGGGGCGTGGACGCTGACCGCGTCGGCGGAGGGACTGGCGCGCTTTGTCAGTGTGGCGCTCAAGTCGTGGCTGTCGGTGCAGGCAGCCATCCTGCTGGTGGCAACGACCGAATTCCCGGCGCTGTTGTACGCTATGCGGGCGGTGGGGATTCCCCGTCTGCTGGTGGCGATGTTCGGGCTGACGTGGCGCTACCTGTTCGTCCTGGCTGATGAGTCCCTGCGGCTGATGCGCGCCCGGGCGGCGCGTTCGGGTCAGGACGGGCAGACCGGCCGCCGGTCCGGGGGGAGCGTGGCCTGGCGGGCGCGCGTCACCGGCGGGATGGCGGGCAGTCTCTTCCTGCGCGCTTTCGAGCGTTCCGACCGCATCTACGTGGCCATGCTTTCACGCGGCTACGACGGCGAGGTACGTGCCTTGCCGCTGCCGCCATTATCCCCCGCTCAGCGGCTGGTTTTGTTTGCCGGGCTGGCTATGCTGGCTCTGTTGCTGCTTTTTGCTTTGTTGTTTTGGGGTTGATATGCACCATTCCATTGAAATCGAACATCTTTCCTTCTCTTACCCTGACGGTCACGTGGCGCTGCGGGACATTTCGTTGACCATTGCCCCCGGCGAGAAGGTCGCCCTGGTGGGGCCGAACGGGGCGGGTAAGTCCACCCTGCTGCTGCACCTGAACGGGATTTTGCGCGGCCAGGGGCGGGTGACCGTCTGCGGCCTGCCGGTGGAGGAGAAGACGCTCGGACGGGTGCGCGCCGCGGTGGGGCTGGTG
The DNA here is from genome assembly GCA_034434255.1 of Anaerolineales bacterium. Lineage (GTDB taxonomy): Bacteria > Chloroflexota > Anaerolineae > Anaerolineales > Villigracilaceae > UBA877. The sequence continues at coordinate 2,241 of DAOTZT010000449.1, forward strand.
TTCCAGAATCCGGATGATCAGTTGTTCTCGCCGACGGTGTTCGACGACGTGGCCTATGGGCCGCTGTATCAGGGGCTGCCCCCGGCGGAGGTCGAGCGGCGCGTGACCGCGGCGCTGGCGGCAGTGGGAATGAGCGCCTACGCCCGGCGCGTTTCGCATCACCTGAGCGCTGGCGAGAAGAAGCGCATCGCCATTGCGACGGTGCTGGCGATGAACCCCGAAGTGCTCGTGCTGGACGAACCAACCGCCGGCCTCGACCCGCGTGCCCGGCGCGGCCTCATCCGCCTGCTGGCCGACCTGCCGATGACGATGCTCGTCTCCAGCCACGACCTGGCCATGGTGCGCGAACTCCTGCCGCGCATGGTCATCCTGGACGAGGGCCGCGTGGTGGCCGATGGCCCCACTGCCGGGTTGCTGCAAGATGAGCAACTGCTGGAAGCGCATGGGCTGGAAAAATTGTGATGGGTGATTTCGAGCGTTGCCCCCTGGTTTTGTTATCGAGCAACCTGCATGGGCCTCTGTTGCTCGCCTGTTGTGTTTTTCACACCCAACCCCGGCGGCGCATCCAGAAATGCATCAAGAGGGGTAAGACCAACATCGCACATAGCACGATGTAGAAAATCGGGCGGGTCATCCATTCTGTGATGGGGACATCTGGCAGGAAGAAATTCATTCCGAAGAAACCTGCCACAAACGAAAGCGGCATGAACAGGGTGGTGATGATGGTGAGTGTTTTCATTACCT
>DAOTZT010000450.1:0-3115 GCA_034434255.1 Anaerolineales bacterium
TCGGCGTCTCCCGAAACGATGCAATCGGCTTCGGCAGCGAGAGCGGCTTCGAGAAACTTGTCATCTTTGGGGTCGCGGCAGGCGGTCATTTTGCGGGTCGGCGTCGCCAGTTCCCCCCGCAGGCGCAATAAGTTGATCAGGGCAGAGATGTCATCCGGCTCAATGTGATAGTTTTGGCGAAAACAAGGGTGACCCAGCACCTCAATCATTTCCACCAGGATGTCAGTGGAGTAAATGACGGTGAGGAGTCCATCACGCAGGGCGAGCAACACATTGCCGGTTGTCCCCTGGCGGCGGATCAACGCGCTGACCAGCCCCCCGTATCAATCACCGCGCGCATGGGCTACCTCCGCGCGGCTTCGATGTCGGCAGCCAATTCTTCTTTGCTCACGGCAGCGTTCACTTCTGCCAGGCAGTTCCAGACCCGGTCGAAGCGCGCCAGCACCTCCCTCTCCTGGATTTGCTGAAAGCGCAGGTAGTCTTCGTAGTGGAATTTATCGAGAAAAAGTTAGGCTCTGACCCCGGCCAATGACCAGTTTCTGGCACCTTTGCCAGAAATCAGTCAGACCATTCCTCTTATACAGAAATAACAAAACTCTTTCCTTCCCCGGTTATAATACTCCCATCGCCTCGTTGCCATTGTGCTTTTCTCGCAATGCAAATGGGGCGTTTGTGGAGCCTTTCGGATGAAAAATTTCCTCAAGTTTCTAACTTTCCTGGCCCTGAGCCTCTCCCTGCTCCTGCCGCTTCAGGCGCAGGCGTCCGGGACCTCGATCCTGGTCCTGACCATTGACGGCCCCCTGACCCCCGCCACTCAGACCTACCTGGCGCGCGGCATCCAGACCGCCGAACAGCGCGGGGCAGAAGCCATCATCCTGCAACTCGACACGCCGGGCGGGAACATCGGTTCGCTCCAGCAGATGATCAGCGACATCCGCAACAGCCCGGTACCGGTCATCGTCTATGTGACCCCGCGCGGGGCCTGGGCGGCTTCGGCAGGGGCGCTGCTGACCATCGCCGGCCATGCCTCGGCCATGGCCCCCGAAACGGCCATCGGCGCGGCCAGCCCGGTGAGTAGCGAGGGCGAAGATTTGACTCAGACCATGGAATCCAAGGTAAAGAATCAGTTGAAGGCTACCATCGCCCCGCTGATGGCGCACCGTCCGATTGAGGCGCAGAAACTGGCCGAAGCCATGATTGATGAGGCGGCCGCCGTCTCCTCGGAGAAAGCGCTCTCCATCGGTCTGATTGATTTCATTGCTACCGATCTGGATGATCTGCTCTCCCAACTGGAGGGCTTCACCGTCCAAATGCCCTCCGGCCCCCAAACACTTCACACCCAAGACCTGCCAGTGGAGAGAGTCAACTTTTCACTGATTGAGCAATTGCTTCAAATCCTGGTTGACCCCAATATCGTCTTGATTCTGCTGGGGTTGGGCGTGCAGGCCATTCTCATCGAAATTTCCAGCCCTGGCGGATGGGTAGCCGGTTTTATCGGTGCTGTTTCGCTGGCACTGGCTGCCTATGGTCTGGGCTTCCTGACGGTGAACTGGTTTGGGCTGGCTTTCTTAATCATCGCCTTCGTCCTGTTCCTGATCGACATCAAGGCCGCTACCCATGGCGGACTGACCGCTGCCGGCATTGGCTCCTTCATCGTCGGGGCGCTGGTGCTGTTCAACTCGCCCGGGACGCCCGAATTCCAGCGCGTATCGGTGCCGCTGGTGGTGTTCCTGGCGCTCGTCATCGGTATTTCGTTCGCCATCATCGTCGGCTTTGCCCTGCGGGCGCAGAAGACGCGCGTTCGCACCGGCGTCGAGAGCCTGGCAGGGGTGACCGGAACCGCCGTCAGCGATGTGGCACCCCGCGGCCAGGTGCAGGCGGCAGGGGAACTATGGACGGCAGAGGCAGTCGCCGGGTCTGAGCCGATTCGGCGCGGCGACCGGGTGGAGGTGGTCGCGGTCGAAGGGCTGCGTCTCAAAGTTCGTAAGATAGAGCACTAATCTTTACTGGTTCTCAGGAGAACATATGGCTGTTATTCCTACCCGTGAGCGGGTCAATCCCGAAACAATCAACACTACTCCCCTGCGTCGCCCGGAGTGGATCAAGGTGCGCGCCCCAGCCGGCGAAACGTATGAGCGTCTGCAAACGCTGATGCGCTCCAAGGCGCTGCATACGGTCTGCGAGGAGGCCATGTGCCCGAACATGGGCGAATGCTGGGGCTCTGGCACGGCGACTTTTCTGATGCTGGGCGATGTTTGTACCCGCACCTGCGGCTTCTGCGACATCAAACATGGCCGCCCCGAGGCGCTTGACTGGCTGGAACCGGAACGCGTGGCCCAGGCGGTCAAGTCCATGAACCTGAAACATGCGGTCATCACCTCGGTCAACCGCGACGACCGGCGCGACGGCGGCGCCCCCATCTTTGCCATGGTCATCCGCCGCATTCGCGAAGTCTTGCCGGGCTGTTCAATCGAGGTGCTGATTCCTGATTTCAAAGGCTCGCTGGAGGCGCTCAAAATCGTCATGGACGCCCGCCCTGAGATTCTCAACCATAACGTCGAGACGGTGCCGCGCCTGTTCAAGCAGGTCCAGCCGCAGGACAAATACGAGTGGAGCGCGGCGATTCTCTCCTCGGCCAAGAAACTCGACCCCGCTGTGTTGACGAAGTCGGGCATCATGGTCGGGTTGGGCGAGACGATGGACGAGGTCAAGGCGGTGATGCGCGACCTGCGCAGTTGGGGCGTGGACATCCTGACCGTGGGCCAGTATCTCCAGCCGAGCCGGAAGCATCTGCCCATTGCCCGCTATTACACGCTGGAAGAGTTCAAGGAAATCCGCGCGTATGGGCGGGAAATCGGCTTCAAGTGGGTCGAGGCCGCCCCGCTGGTTCGTTCGTCGTATCACGCCGCCGAACAGGTGCGCGCCCTGAGCGTGTTGCACCGGCAATTATACGGAACCAGAGAGGAACAGAGATAAACAGGATCGGTAACTATTTTGACAATGTCATCTTTTCGTATAGTTGTCATTGCGAGGAGCGTTTTTTGCGACGAAGCAATCTCCTTGCAAGCCAGGAGACTGCTTCGCTTTGCTCGCAGTGACAAAATGCGTAGAGTTT
>DAOTZT010000451.1:0-10568 GCA_034434255.1 Anaerolineales bacterium
TAGCGATTTCGATTGCGCAGGTGCGCATTTTAGGGGGACCCAATGACCCTGAGGGGGCCTGTGAGGCGGCTCACGCAGCGCTCACAGCGCGCTATCCCAGCCTGGATTTTACCTGTCAGTTCAGCATGGCGGGATATTACACCAACCTGCAAGTGCCTCCAGGGATGAGCCGCGAGCAGGCCGATGCGCTGATTGTGGACGCGATTGAAGGTGCAATCTACGGCCCCTGGCAACTGACAGTGCGCTGAATTATGTCATCAGTCCGGCTTTTTCTCCTCGCTTTCCGCTGCTGGGCTCTGAGTGCTTGCCATATTCAAGAGCAGCAGTCATCCCCTGCTTCATTACCGCCCCCTTCTGCCTCAGTTCTGACCTCCACGCCTTCTTTCCCACAACCGATTCTGCTCTGGAACTGTGCTGATTCTCAGTAACCATCTACCCACTACCCATCTTGTCATTGCGAGCCGCTGAAGGCGGCGAAGCAATCTCAAGTTCCACAGAAGCAATAAGAACATTCGTGCGACTCGCGCGGGGATTGCTTCGGCGGCGCCTCGGGCGAGCCCCGGTGTGGTCCTGTTGCTGCCTCGCAATGACAGGGGAGTAGGTAATCTAACATTGTCGAGGTAGTTACGAACCGTCAACGAATGCCGGACCACGAATGAACGGATATCCGCGCCGCATTCGTTGATTCGTTTTCCCATTCGTGGACGGTCTGCTCCCGATGGGCTGGAAAGCCTGTGCTACGAAAGCCCGTGCTATGGGCGTCCGCGCTACATTCGTTTATTCGTTTTCCCATTCGTGGACGGTCTGCTCCCGATGGGCTGGAGAGCCTGTGCTACGAAAGCCCGTGCTATGGGCGTCCGCGCCGCATTCGTTGATTCGTTTCCTGTTCGTGGACGGTTTTCTCCGCGAATCACATCCCCGATTGGGAAGCAGCGGGCAATGGCCGAAAAAGGATCAACTGCGACGGTATCCTTTCTGCGAGCCTCCGCGCCATCCGCGTTCCCCGGCTTTCATGGTCATTGTTCCGGATGAGCCGCAAAACAGGGACAGCTGCAAATTTTCGCCCATAGAAAGCGTTCCCATAGTATTGTTTTGGTGTATACTCAAACATGTGTCCCTGACCTGTCCGTGAAGAATGGTTGGCATTGGAGCCTCAGACTCCCTGGCGGTGCCCTTTTCGGCGTTACCTTAGCCTTCATTTTCTCACCAGACAGGCCATTTTGTTATGCTTTTGGTTGGGGCTGGAGACCGCGCTATGCTGGTGATCATCAGTGATTTACACCTGACCGATGGCAGTTGCGGGCGCTCGATCTCGCCCAATGCCTTTCTGCTCTTTGCCGATCGCCTCGAGGAACTGGCCTTCAATGCCTCCTGGCGCAATGGCCTGTACCGGCCTGTCGAAAGCGTGGACGTTCTGTTGCTGGGAGATATTCTCGACCCACTCCATTCAACGCTCTGGCTGGAGAAGGAGATCGGCGCACCGGGCTATGTCCGCCCCTGGACTGACCCGGCGGCTCCGGAATTTGCTGTTACTCTCGACAAAATCACGCGTGCGATTCTGCAGGCCAATGCGGATGCCCTGGCTGTCTTTCGCCGTTTGCATCAGGAGGGCATCCGCCTGCCAGCCGCCACGAGGCACGGTCTGCCGGCCAAAGGCTTCTGGTGCGACAAGCGCGCCCCGGTACGTTTCCATTACATGGTCGGCAATCATGACTGGTACTACCGCCTGCCCGGCGAGGCCTTCGATGCCATCCGCTCTCAAATCATCGCCGCCATGGGCCTGGAGAACGCGCCAACGCCGTTCCCTTATTCGCTCGAGGAAGTACCGTCGCTCCAGAATCTGGTAGGCCGCTACGGCGTCTACGCGCGCCACGGTGACTGCTACGATACCCTGAGCTACGACCGCACGCGCGGACGCAATGCGGCCTCGCTCGGCGATGTGTTCGCCGTCGAAGTCCTCAACCGTTTCCCCATGGAGGTAGGCAGACAACTGGGCCATGAAATTCCCCCTGCCATCGTCACGGCTCTGAGCGAACTGGTCAACGTCCGCCCGATTCTCGCCACGCCGCTGTGGGTCTCTGGTCAGTTGCGCCAGTACAAAGTATCTGCCGCGCTCCAGCGAAAAATCAAAGCCATTTGGGATGAGCTGGCGGCCCACTTCCTGCAGCTTGATGTCATCCGACAGGCCGACCGCCGCTTCAAGATGGACCTGGTGGACGGCTTTCAGGCAGTTCTTGGCCTGACGCGGCGCGTTTCTTTCAAGACGCTGGACGAAATCGTCGTCTGGTTACAACGCAAAAGCGGCATGACGTCCATTTCCTTTACGCAAAACGCCTTGCGCGAAAGCGCCTTTCTCGAACGTCAGGCACAATTCATTGTCTATGGCCATACCCACCATCACGAAATTGTGCCTCTCGACTCCATACCGGCGATGGTCAACCCCACCAATCAAATTTACCTGAATTCAGGCACCTGGCACACCTTTTACGACCTCGCCGTGTATAAGCCCAAAGAACAGAAATTTGTTCCTTATCAGGTGCTGACCTACCTGGCCTTCTTCCGCGGCGACGAACGCGGGGCCAGACGTTTCGAGACCTGGTCGGGCGCTTTCTCGGATTGAGGCCAAACGAGGGGGAACGCGGCGGCGCCTGTTGTGCCTGAATAGCGTAGATGGGGTTTTCTTTCAGGCGTGTTTTTATGGTAGCCAGTGCCTGTTGTCATTCTATGGCCTGGCCGGGCATTCTGATTCTGTGATCCTGAACGGAGATTTTGCCCGGTTTTCCCCCTACCTCATTCTTGCCTCTCAACTAACGAGGCAAGATCAGACGCGTCTTCTTCTTGGCCAGGCTAATGGTGGCCACAGCTCCGGCGTTGAAAGCCAGAAAATCAGCCTCTACGCCATCGCTAAAGATCACTCCGCCCTCCGGCATTTCCGATTCCAGGGTCAGGGGACAGTCGGGTGAGATTTGTCCGCAGGTAATGGTCGCGCCTGAGGTTTTGCTGACAAACGGCTCACGGACAATGAAAATCAACCGCTCGGCTTCCCAGTCCAGGCGGATTGGCGAGAGGGGAGGATAGTTCGCGGCAAAACCGGCTAACAGGCCGTTGGTCATATGGAACATACTACTTAGCCAGCCCGTAGAGCCAGCGCCGGTGGAGATAATCACGCCACTGGAAGAGTGGCGTTCTTCCTGTTCCCGAAACAGGATGCGATAGCGGGCGGAAACATGACTCCGGGCCCCCACAAACAAATCGTTGAAAGCCAGTAAGGATTGCCCATCATTGAGGCGCGCTTCTGCCATGGTAATCTTTCGTTCCCGGAACTGCCCTTTGCGCACCTGAAGGGCGGCCAGAGGAGCGGTCTCTACGGTAAAGGGGAGCAAAATACCGTCAATATGTTGTGGATCAGGATTCACAGCAATCAGAGGCTGACCATTTAAGTACTTGGCTGTATTGACCACCAACCCATCAATGCCAATGGTCACCACCAAGTCATGTTCGGCGAACACGAAATTAGGCAGAAAACTGCGCTCAATTTCCTGGATTTTCGCCAGTTTTGCCAGGCGACGATGCAGTTCTGCCACGGCAGCATAGTATGTGTCGTGTTCCTGTGCGTAGCGTGAAAAATCTACGCCGCTATGCTCCAGGTAGAATTTTGCTTGACCACGGGTGTGAAAGCGCTCCAATAACCCATCCAGACGGGTTTTGCGCGTTACCAACACAATTTTTTCGTATTCCACTCCTTACTTGTCCTTTGGCGGCTGAGATTGTTGTAGTAACAGCGACAACAGTTCAGGGGAAATGTTCAAATTGCTGATTTTCTCGGCATGTTGTGCCAGTTCGTGAAACGCCAGACTGAGCATTTTGCGCGGGTCGCCAGCCTGAACCGTTAGCATTTGGACCACGTCCGGAGGCAGTTCTTTGAAGGCTTTGAGTGAGGCTTCTATGGCGTAGGCCCGGGCGTCGGCTTCGGCGCGGATATTGAGCGCGCGCGCCGCGAGCAGTTTCTGGCGTTCCTTTTCAAGCAAGATTTCCCCGTTCAGTTTTGCCTGTCGCACTTGTTGCTCTTTGGCTTCTACAGCCAGATCGGCCTCCACTTTGGTTTCGCGGATCTGACGTTTCTTTTCCTCGACAGCGATTTCGGTGTTGAGTTCGTTTTCTTTGATACGTCGCTCTTGTTCCACTGCCGCGTTACGTCGGTCATAAATAGCCTGGTCAGCGCGGCGCAAAAGCTCTTCTCTCGCTTCGGCTTCCAGGGCACGCGCCATTTCCGGCGTTGGCCGGATGGATTGAATAGCCAGGGCCAACAACTCGATGCCCATTGCCTGCAGCGATTCACTGACAGAAAATTTTTGGAACACTATATTGGCAATAGTCTCAGAAGCACAAATCGCCTCTCGCAAGGGCAGACGCTGGATCTCGGCCCGGACCAGTACTTGCAACAGGTTGATGAGGCGTTGGGGCAACTTCTGAGGGTCGTCGGAAAGATATTTTTCTGGGGCTCCGTCTACGGTGTAATTGAGCAATTGTGCCAGCGTTTGCGGCTCTTTCACCCGAAAAGTCAGTTGCCCCTGGATGGTCACTTCCTGAAAATCGCGACTGATTTCATTGAAGATAAACGGCACATCGGAACTGGCAATAGGGATGATAACCAGGGATGCTGCAGGCTTGAAGTAGAAAAAAGTCAGCCCAACTCCAGCACGCGCCAGCCTGCCGCCGCGATATTGCATAACGTAATAGGAAGGGGGAACTTTGATGTAATGGAAGCCGAGCATTTTTTCCTCCAGTGATGGGGTCATTCGAATTTGACAAAATTGGGCACCCTTCTGCACTTTGAAGGAGAGCAGTCCCCTGGCAGAAACCTGGGGGTGGCACCATTCCCGTTCTCTACAAAGATAACATTAACAAATCTGTTTCGTCAAGCAATGGCGGGCTGCGATTCGCCGCATGGTTGCCCCTCGTTGAGTAGCGCAGGCCATGGACAGGCGTATCTTTGGGGAGTGGAAGCAGACTGGCCCAAGGTCAAAACTTGTAACTACCTACCATGGCTAATGGAGAACCCTCTGCCTCTTGTCATTGCGAGCGTAGCGAAGCAATCTCCCGGCAAGCAAGGGGATTGCTTCGTCGCAAAAAACGCTCCTCGCAATGACAACTATACGAAAAGATGACATTGTCAAATTAGAGCCAAAAATGCGCATTCTCTTCTGTCGCTCCAATCCAATTGCTCCAGACCCCCGTGTAGAAAAGGAGGCCCGCGCTCTATCTGGCGTCGGCTATTCTGTCTGTGTTTTGGGTTGGGATCGTACTGCTGCTCTTCCTCCACACGAGAAACATCATGGCTGGGAAATAATCAGGCTCCCTATTCCTGCAAAATATGGTCAGGGGCTGGGCAACCTTCCTGCTCTCCTGCGTTGGCAGTACAAATTGTGGCAGTGGCTTTTTGTCCATCATCGTGAATACGACGTCATCCATGCATGCGACTTCGACACTATTTTTCCCGCTCTTCTAGCAAAATTATTTTTCCGTAAACAGGTCGTTTACGACATCTTCGATTTTTACGCCGATCACTTGCGTAGAACTCCAAAATGGATCAAATCTCTCATCCGGTGGCTAGACCTATGGGCTGCTTCTCTTGCCGATGCGCTGATCCTTGTGGACGAAGCGCGCCGCGACCAGGTGCAAAGAGCGCACCCGCGCTACATTGAAATTATTTACAATTCTCCTGAGGAAGGTTCCCTTCCCTCCTCTTCTTCATTAGGTTCATTTCGCCTGGCCTACGTTGGCCTTTTGCAAGTTGAACGTGGCCTTTTCGATGTCATAGAAGTCATGCGCCGTCATCCCGACTGGCATCTTGACCTGGCCGGTTTTGGGGGAGATGAAAAAATCCTGTTGGAAGCGGTTCACTCGCTGTCGAACATTTCGTGGCATGGGCGGATTTCTTACGAAGAAGCTATCCGCCTAAGCGCTCTTGCAGATGTCCTCTTTGCTACTTATGACCCTGCTATTCCTAACCACCGCTACTCCAGCCCTAACAAACTCTTCGAAGCCATGATGCTAGGAAAGCCGATTGTTGTGGCTCGGGGAACGAATATGGACACTATTGTTCAGAAATACAACTGTGGCCTTGTGATCGAATATGGCAATATCGAGATGCTCGATGCGGCTTTTCAGCGTCTTGCTGACGACCCTGAGTTGCGCTATCAATTGGGGGCCAATGGTCGCCGAGCCTACGAAACCACCTATAGTTGGGATCTCATGCGCCAACGGCTCTTGAGGCTTTATGCGACGGTCTTGAAGCAACCAGACACGTAAGAATTCCTTGCAAGAGCCAGCAAGTTAGAGTGTTTATAAAAAATTGGAAAACAGGAAAAAGAAGCAGAAAAGAGAATGCTTTACAGAAATATGCTTTATAATTGACGCAATGGGCAAAAGCCTTTTTCTCTTTGACTATTATCTTCCTCACCGCTAGTTCGCTGCGGACGAGTGCAACGCGCCTGCCGCAGCGGGCGCGTTTTTATTTGCGCCTTGAAGACCAGGTGGAAAGCCACCTCTACCCATCTTTCATATCAGGAGATTCCTATGTCTGCTTTGAGTGTTGACGAACAGGTAGCCTTGCTAATGCAGGGGACCGAATATGGCGACGAAGAACTCAAACAAAATATGGCGAGCGAATTGCGCGAGCGCTTGCTGGAAGCCCAAAAAGAAGGCCGCCCGCTGCGCGTCTATTGCGGCTTTGACCCGCGCACCAGTGACCTGCATCTCGGCCATACTGTCCCCATGCGTAAACTGCGGCAGTTTCAGGAACTCGGTCATGAGGTTACCTTCGTTGTCGGCGATTACACCTCCCTCATCGGTGACCCATCGGATAAAGACAAACTTCGCCCCCGCCTGACCCCGGAGCAAGTTCAGCAAAACGCGGCGACCTATGCCGAGCAGGCCTATAAAATCCTCGATCGCCAGAAAACAAAGATTCGCTTCAACTCGGAATGGCTCTCTCAATTGACCTTTGCCGAACTGATTAACCTGGCTTCGAACTTCACCGTCCAGCAGTTCATTCGAGAGCGCGAAAACTTCCGCCTGCGTTGGGAAAACAACGATCCCATCTATCTCCATGAGACGTTCTATGCCATCATGCAGGGGTACGATGCCTACATGCTCAAAGCCGATGTCCAGATTGGCGGCACCGATCAGATGTTCAACATCATGACCGCTGCGCGCAAAATTATGACCACCCTCGGCGAACGTCCCAACATCGCGATTATTCTTGGCATTCTCCCTGGCACCGATGGCGAAGTGAAGATGAGCAAGTCGCTGGGCAATCACATTCCCTTGCTGGCAACCCCGGAGGACATGTATGGCAAAGTGATGTCTGTGCCAGATAAAGCCATGGGGCAGTACATGCGTCTCGTCACGCGCTGGACCCCCGACCGGATTGCCGAAGTGGAGGCCGGTCTGCGCTCTGGCGCGTTGCACCCGCGCGATGTCAAGATGGCAATTGCGCGTGAAATTGTCTCCATTTTCCATAACGAGGCCGCGGCTCTCATGGCGGAGGAAAATTTCAAGAGAGTCTTTCAGCAGAAAGATGTGCCCGATGAGATGCCCGAATATGCACTTCAGCCTGGTCAGACGGTGCTGGACGTGCTGATTGCCACTGGCCTGGTGGCAAGCAAGTCTGAAGGCCGCCGGTTGATTGACCAGAATGGGGTTCGTCTGGATGGGGAAGTGCTCAAGCAGTTCGATGCACCCTTCCCGCGTCCGGGCGTCTTGCAGGTTGGAAAACGGCGCTTTGTGCGCGTGAAGTAGCGTGTCGGTGGGAAATTCCCCTCCTTCGTGTTTCAAAATGCCTCGGATCAAAAAAGTCGGACGATCTGCGTCCGACTTTTTTGGTGCCCATCTGAGATTGCGATGCTCTCACGGTTCAATCGCGGCGGTCAACATCTTGAGGTTGATATAAGCGGCCACTTGGGGAGCATTGTCTTCCAGTAAAACGACAGCGACGACGGGCGCACCCTGCCAGTCGGGCAGAGTGCCGCTAATGGACCAGGTAAAAGTCTGGGAGTCGGCTGTAACCGTTTGGGTAAATTGCCAGAATGGAGCGGTCTCTAAGGCATACGATTGAGCGGCTTCATCGGCTTGATGTGGCAGGAAAACGGTCACGCTTTCACCGAGGGCCGGGAGGATGACCCATCCCTCGGAAACCGTATTAACCGCCATGACCAGACGTGGAGCCGGGCGTATTCCGTGATTGCTGAGCGTGGCGGTGGCAAGCGCCATTTGCAGAGGGCTGATCCGCAGCGGCTGCGGGGGGCGAGTGGCCTCAATGGTCGGCAAATGCACTTGCGGCGTCTCAAAAAATCCCAGGCCGTTGTAGAGTCCTTCCAGTTGCGAAGGCAAAGCAGGTTGCTGCAGGCCATGAGCGCGTAGCAATGGCGCAAGGGCCTCCCCAGGCGGGTATGCGACCTGGGTGGCGCGGTTGAGCAAGGGACTGGTCGGGTCGGTCAACAGCCGCTCTTCGAGTTCGTCCAGGCGATTGGCGTCAAAGGTAGGGTGGGAGGCCATTGCCAGGATTTCGCCGTTGCTTGCATTCAGTACGACAATTGCCCCCCGCCGCGCGCCCAACATCATGTCGGCGTGCGATTGCAGGCGCAGGTCGAGGCTCAGGCGGACATCGAGGCCCGGCGGGGGTTGACCGTAGAGAATGTGTTCGCTCCAGATCAGACTGATCGGATTCCCTTCCAGGCCCCGCAGGTAACCGTCTAAACTGGCTTCCAGGCCGGTCTGACCGTAATTGGGATGGGTGTAGCCAACGACATTCGAGAGGTCCGGGTGAGCATAGCGGCGAACGTATTCACCGGCAGGGCCTTCTGTCAGGTTAATGGGTTGTTCATTGCGGTCGAGCAGGGCGCCGCGACGGACGTAGCGATCGGCGATGGCGCGGCGGGCGTTGTCGGTGCGAGAGAGCAGCACGGGAGCGCGCCATAATGCCCACCAGCCGGTGACGGCAGCCAGCGCCAGGAGTCCCAGCCCGAGCGCAGCACTGGTCAACAGGAACGACTGGGGGCGGGGGAGAGGGGCCGATTCTTCATCGCCACGGTTTGAGATGAACAACAGGAGAAACAGGATGAGAAAAGAGGTCAGCAACGACGAGCCGCCGTAAGAGACAAATGGTAACGTGACACCGGTGAGGGGGAGGAGCCGGGTATTGCCGCCGATGATGAGAATGCTTTGACCGGCGAGGTAAGCGGTCAGGCCAGCAGCCAGGAGACGACGGAAGGTATCGGGTGCAAGCAGGGCAATGTGCATGCCGCGGGCGGCAAACAGGCCGATGAGCAGAAGCAGGCCCAGGGTCCCGGCCAGACCGGTTTCTTCGGCAATGGCGGCGTAGATAAAGTCAGAACTGGCCACAGGGACGAGGGTGGGACTGCCCAGCCCCAGTCCGCGCCCGCTCACGCCGCCGTTGGCGATGGCCATCAGCGATTGGACAATTTGAAAGGAGCGCCCGGAGGGGTCGAGCCAGGGGTTAAGCCAGGCGTCCACGCGCAGGCGGATGACGTCGTAGAGGAAATAGCCGCCCAGACCGGCAGCCGTCAGGCCGATCAAACTGATCCACAGGACGCGCTTGCGGCCACTGGCCAGGTAAAGGGCCAGGGTGTAGAGAAAAATGAGCAGGAAAGCCGCGCCGAGATCGCGCTGGCCAACTAGAAGAATGAGGGCCAGGCCGGTCACGATGGCTGTCGGTGGAACGATGGCGGCCAGTTGGTAGCGCAAGAGCAATCTTTCTGCGAGGTATGCAGCAAGGTAGATGAGAAAGAAGAGTTTGAGCGGTTCGGAAGGCTGGATGTAGATGCCGCAGCAGCCCAGCCACAAACGCAGACCGTCGCCGGAGGGGTTGGTGCCAAAGAAGAAGGTGAGCAGGGTGAGCAGGATGCCGGCTGCCAGGAAGAGGTATTTGTAGCGGCGCAAAAAGTCAAGGTTGGACAGTCGCCGCAGGCCGAAGGTGATGAGGAGGCCAGAGACCAGCAGCCAGAGGGCCTGACGTGTTCCCAGAGCGGGCGAGAGACGGTAAATGGTCAACAGCCCCCAGCCGCTGAGCAGGCCGACGATGGGGAGCAGATAGGGGTCTGCTTCGGGCAGGCGGCGGCGGACCTGGCTGTGGAGCAGCGCAAACACGGCGAGCCAGACGAAAAAGCCAAACCAGTGAGACCAGCGATAGGTCACTTCCCAGGTGCGGGCGCGAACGGCTGGCGCAAGAGTGAGAATCAGACTGGCCAGAAGTAAAAAAATGGCGGCGAGACTCAGCAGAGTTCGCTGGATGACGTGAGGGGAAAGGGGCAAGAGATGGGTTTTCATTGTGCCTGGAATGATTGCCGCTGCGGGGGCAGGGGCAATTCATGGTGCAGATGATAGCACAGTTTGTTGTAAAATTATAAAGAGGAAAGGTAACTGTTCAGTCTTGCATCAAAACTGTTGGGTATGTCATTGCGAGGAGCGTTCTTTGCGACGAAGCAATCCCCAAGCGGTCAATCTGGCCTGATAAGTGGGAGATTGCTTCGCCAGAAAACGGCTCG